>JAXJXA010000164.1:0-8433 GCA_036307745.1 Acutalibacteraceae bacterium
GGCATACCTAGTGCTGTCATACCAGCTAGGTTAGCACCCTTACCACCCAGCAGCTCTCTCATTGTTTCATTACCCTCAGAGAAAAGATAAACATACTTCTGGCTCATGGGAATAGATACCTCCTGAAAAAATTTAATTCAACGCTGTAGCAAATCTACAACGCATTATTAACCGACTTTATCTAAGTCTACAAAGTATTATAACAAATAAATTTAAAAATTACCATACTTTTTCTCTATTTTCTCAGAAGATTTTCAAAAAGTTAACTTCCCCTTTAAATTATGCACTGGAAATTTAAAGGGGAAGTTAGTTTAGAAAAAAACATCGGTAAAATGTAAAACTGAGCTATCGTCAAAAATCAGCTAATAATCAATAAAAAATTAAATCCCGTATTGAAAAAATACGAACACTTAATCTGATCCAGTATATAATCAGGTGTTTTTATCAACTTGATGGAAATTCTTAAGATTGCCTGTTTTTGCACTTCTTTTATCAAGCTCGGCAAGAACATCATCCATTTTTATTCCCTGATTAACCATCATTACTGTGAGGTGATACATTAAGTCTGCGATTTCGTAAACGGTTTCACCATTATCATTATTTTTAGCAGCTATAATTGTTTCGCTACATTCCTCACCCACTTTTTTCAAAATCTTATCTAAGCCCTTATCTAACAAGTAACAAGTATATGAACCTTCCTGTGGATTTTCTTTTCTTTCAATTACTGTCTGATAAAGTGCCTGTAAAACATCATTACTCATTTTCTTTTTCTCCTGTATTAAAACTTTTTAAATTTGTATAAAAACAACTATGGTTACCTGTGTGACAAGCGGCACCTGTTTGCTCTACTGTTATAAGAAGTGTATCATCATCACAATCACCATATATATCAACTATCTTTTGCAGATGACCTGATGTAGCACCTTTGTTCCACAACTCTTGGCGAGAACGGCTATAAAACCAAGTATAGCCTGTTTCAAAAGTTTTCTGCATTGATTCTCTATTCATATATGCAAGCATCAAAACTTCGCTGGTTGATTTTTCCTGAATTATGGCAGGAATCAGTTCACTTTTTTTAAAAAACTTATCAAAATCCATCTACAATCTCCTTATTTACCATTTCATCAGAAAGTGAAGATACCTGAATAGCTTTTTTCAAATCTAAATCACCAGTATAAATTGCTCTTCCTGTAATAGTACCATATAACTTTAATGCAGATACATTGAGTATATCCTTTAAACAAGAAATTCCGCCACTTGCAATGATATTACATGAAACTGCATTATGTAGCTCATCAAGCTGACTCAAATTAGGCCCTGAAAGCATACCATCCTTTGAAATATCTGTAAAAATAATATATTTTACACCAATATCTTCCATTCTTTTTGCAAGTTCAATATATCCAATTTCAGACTGATCTATCCAACCTTCAGCACATACCATACCATTCATTGCATCAATTCCAACAGCAATTTTATCACCATATTCTTTGACTGCAGCTTTTACAAAATCCGGATTTTTAACAGCGGCAGAACCTAAAATAACACGGCTGATTCCGTTGTTTAGATACATTTCTACACGCTCCATATTTCTTATACCGCCGCCAACTTCAACATTAAGTCCTGAAGTCTTCGCCACATCTATAATAAGGTCTTTATTTTGAATGGAAGCATCTTTTGCTCCGTCAAGATCTACCATATGCATCCACTGGGCACCTGCATTCTTAAACCACTGTGCCGTTTTGTAAGGACTTTCTGCAACCTTTTCTACAGTATTGTAGTCTCCTCTCTGCAAACGTACACATTCACCATCTTTAATATCAATAGCAGGTAAAATAATCATATAAAGCTCTCCTTTCAATAAGAACAATATTAATCAAGAGAACCCTTAGTAGAAAGAGTTTCACCGTTTTCATTCTTAGATACTGCACATTTTAGTGCATGAGCAACTGCCTTAAAAATTGCCTCTATAATGTGGTGGCTATTTGCTCCGTATTCACTTTTTATATGTAGTGTCAAACCAGAATTAAAAGAAAATGCTCTAAAAAACTCCTCAGTCATACAAGCATCATACTCACCAACAACAGCCTGTGGAAATTCAGCATTAAACACAAGAAATGGTCTGCCACTTATATCAACACTTGCAAAAGCAAGAGCTTCATCCATTGGAATATAAAATGAACCATATCTTTCTATACCACTTTTATCACCCAGTGCCTTGTAAAAGGCTTTACCTAAAACAATACCTGTATCCTCAATAGTATGATGACAGTCAACCTCTAAGTCACCTTTAACTTTTACAGTTAGCCCAAAACCACCGTGTACGGCAAAAGCTGTAAGCATATGGTTAAAAAAACCTATACCCGTGTTTATATCAACATTACCTTCATCTAAATTGAGTTCAACATAGATTTGGGTTTCTTTTGTTTTTCTTTCTACTACCGCATTTCTCATTGCAGTTACCTCTTAACTTAAAAATTCTTCTAACAACAAAGCAACAGTTTTATTTTCTTCCTCTGTTCCTGATGTTATACGAATGTATTCATTCATAAATCTGATGGCAACTCCCCTGCTTAAAAGAAATTCAAAAATTTCCTTTCCTAATTCTGTTTTTATAAACAGGAAGTTTGAGCAACCATTTACTATGCTTAATTTATCAGGATATCTACTCTCAATTTCTTTTAGATAATTATACAGATTTTCCCTTAAACTTACAATAGTATCACGTCTATTTTGTAGGAACTCTTTATTTTTATAAATAATTGTTCCTATTTTTTGTGAAACTGTGTTCACATTATATGGAGATTTAACCGATCTTAATGCTTTTGTATTCATTTCATTTGTAACTGCAAAACCTAATCTTATCGCTGCTGCACCAATAGCCTTTGATGCTGTACGCATAATTATAAGATTATCATAATTATTTACAAGATTTAAAATAGATGCATCCCAAAAATCCATATAGGCTTCATCTAAAATAACAAGTGCTTCCACAGATTCTATAAGTTTTATTATATCACTTTTACTTATTCCCTTTGAAGTTGGGTTGCAAGGGTTAGAAAAGATTACTCCTCTTGCACCACTTTCTTTAACATTTTTTATAACAACATCAATGTCAACTGATAAATCTGTATTTTTGGGTGCAGACACACAATTTAACTCTGCCAAAGTTGTGTAAAAACGATACATAGAAAAATCAGGTTCAACAGTAACAATAGTTTCTCCTGACATCATAAAAGTAGTCATAAGTAATGTTATGAGTTCATCTGAACCATTAAATGTTGTTACATTTTCGGGATTAATTCCATAATAATCTGCAAAAGCTGTGCAAAGTTCAGTTGCATATGGATCAGGATATCTGTTATAATCAATCGTTTCTATTACTTTTTTTATTTCATCCAAAATATCTTGAGGCAGATTAAAGCAAGATTCGTTAGCATCTAATCTTATTTTGTACTCTCCTGTAATCGGAGAGTACGGTGTAAGCTCAGAAATTTTTTTATTTAACTTATACATATTTGTATCAGTCCTTTATTTCATTCTTTTTACGAATAATAATTGAATTTGCGTGTGCTGTAAGCCCTTCTGCGTTAGCAATTCTGATAATGTCATCAGCATCATCAAGCAATGCATTCTTTGTATAATAAATAAAACTGGATTTTTTTATAAAGCTGTCTACCGATAATGGTGAGAAAAATCTTGCTGTTCCGCTTGTTGGCAAAACGTGGTTAGGACCTGCAAAATAATCTCCAAGAGGCTCGGGTGAATAATTGCCAAGGAACACAGAACCTGCGTTATCCAACTTACCGATATACTCCATAGGATTTTCAACACAAACTTCAAGGTGCTCAGGTGCAAGGATATTAGCAAACTCCACAGCCTCTTTTATATTTCTGCATACAATGATTGCACCATAATCTCTAAGTGATTTTTCAATAATTTCTTTTCTTTCAAGAACAGCACTTTGTTTTTTTAGTTCGTATATTACATCATCAGCCAGCTTTTCGTCATCAGTAAGAAGTATTGATGATGCCAGAACATCGTGTTCAGCTTGTGACATAAGATCAGCCGCAAGATAATCTGCTCTTGCAGTCTTATCTGCAATAATAAGTATCTCTGATGGTCCTGCAATCATATCTATATCAACTGTACCAAATAGTAATTTTTTAGCAGTAGCTACAAAGATGTTGCCCGGACCTACAATTTTATCTACCTTTGGTACAGTTTCTGTTCCATAAGCCAGTGCTGCAACAGCTTGAGCACCACCCATAAGGAATACTCTATCAACACCTGCAACAAGTGCTGCTGCCATAATATCCGGATTTGGCATACCGTCTTTTCCCGGTGGTGTAACCATTATCAACTCTTCAACACCTGCAATTTTAGCTGGTATTGCATTCATAAGTACAGATGAAGGATATGCCGCTGTACCACCTGGAACATATATACCAACTCTTTTCAATCCTCTTATACGCTGACCTAAAATTACACCATTATCCTTAGTTGTTAACCAACTTTGCTGAAGCTGACGCTTGTGAAAATCTTCAATATTTTTGCAAGCCTTTTTTAAAGATTCAAAAACTTCTTTATTACACTTTACAGCATATTCTTCTAGCTGTTCTTTTGTTATTTCTGGATTTTCAACCTTAGAACCATCGAATTTTAAAGTATATTCTTCAACAGCTTTATCTCCATTTACCTTTACATTAGCCAAAATGCCAGAAACAATTTCTGTAACATCTCTGTCATTATTCTCAGAGCGTGCTTTTAACTCTGAGATAAATTTATATTCGGCATTTCCATCTGCCATAACTTTTGTAATCATAATCAATAAACCTCCGTTTATTTTTCCGCATTAATTTTGCCATAAATTTTATCTACAATATCTTCAATTTCTTTTTTACGGAATTTAAGAGATGCAGTATTAGCAATTAATCTTGCAGAAATAGGAACAATATCCTCAAAAACTTCAAGACCATTAGCCTTAAGAGTTGAACCAGTTTCTACAATATCAACAATAGCATCCGATAAATTCAAAAGTGGTGCAAGTTCAACACTACCTTCAATTTTTATGCAATGAATATCTATGCCTTTCTTTTCAAAGAAAGAACGTGCAACATTTGGATATTTTGTAGCTATTGTTTTTACATTATGTCCACTGTAAAAATCTGTACCCTTTTTTCCCGCAACGGCAAATTTACATTTTCCAAAACCAAGGTCAAGCAGTTCAAAAAACTTTGTACCATTTTCAAGTATAGTATCTTTACCTACAACACCAAGGTCACATACCCCGTGTTCAACATATGTAATAACATCTGCCGCTTTCGCAAGTACAGCTTCAATTTCTCCATTACCAATAGGTAATATAAGACGTCTACCTTTATTTTTTACAGCTGAACAATCATAACCCAATTCTTCAAGCAAAGCTATTGTATCTTTTTCAAGTCTGCCCTTAGTAAGTGCAATTCTAAGTGGTTTCATAATCTGCTATCCCCTTATATTTCTTCCGTTCTTGTTTTCACATTAACTACACACAACTTTTTAATTCCCTTTTTCTGTGCATAAAATTTAGCACTGTCCTCCGAAGGAAACACACTATATTCACATATATAGCCCTGTTTTGTGAGTTCTTCTTTTACTTTAAGAGCTTCAATTTCAAAACCTGCATCTCCATGTACCATAATATCAGCAGTAGCAGGTTTGTCCTCACTATTAATATTCATATATATTTTTGCAAGTTCATCAACATTAACAGCAAAACCTGCGGCACATATTGATTTATTAAACTGATTAAGCATATGGTCATATCTTCCACCTGTAAGTACAGCATCACCGCTACCCTCAACATAACCACAAAAAATCATATCACTGTAATAATCATTTTTTTGAACCATACCGAGATCTATCATCAATTTATCCTCAGGTAATAGCTTTGATAAATCTCTGTACAAATCCTTTAGATAAAACAAAGCTGATTCTGCCTTTGTTCCCTGAAATAGTGGTAAAGCCTTTTTAAATACCTCTTCTCCACCAAATAAACGAGGTAATTTTTTGAGTGCCTTTGTTGTATCATTTTCAGGAATTTCATCAAGAAGCGTAGTAAGAGCAGAGTAATTTTTTGACTCAATATATTCTCTTATTTCTTCCTTTTTATCTTCATTAACATCAAGTTTTTCAAGAATTGATTTCAGAAAAACTGCATGACCAAGTTCAAAACGGAAATCAGGGGTAATTTTTTTAAGAACCTCAATCCCCGAAACCAACAGTTCTAAATCAGCTCGTTTTCCACCTGCACCCACGAGTTCCATACCAGCCTGACGTACTTCATCACTTTTTCCAGCTAAAGATTTATTATTTCGGAAAACAGGTTGATTATAACATAATCTTAGAGGCAAAACCTCATCTTGCAATCTAGTTGATACTACACGAGCCATAGGAACAGTAGAATCTGGACGCATTGCAAGAAGTCTGCCCTTTTTATCAGTAGAAATAAACATTTCTTCTGATAAATACCCAAAACCGTCCAATGTAAATGTATCATAAAATTCAAGGGCAGGTGTAATAACCTGATGATATCCCTTTTCTTTAAAAACTTCATTTATCATATTACCAACTGTGTTTATTGCAGTTGATTCTTCAAAAAGCAAATCTCTGGTTCCTTCAGGAGTCAGCATATAGTATTTTTTCATAGAAATCTACCTCTTCTTTTCAATTCGCTTTAGTGTGCTACTATAATAACACACTAAAATATACTTGTCAACATATAATTCATATTTAAAATTTATTTTGACAAATTATACTAATCTTCATTTAAACACTGGAAAAAACAGTGTTTAATAGTTGTTTTAACGGTGTTGAAGATTGTATAATTAGTATTAAAATATTTTATTCTGTTTTTTGTTACGAGAAAAAAGCAGGTTATCCCTGCCTTTTTCAAAATGTGTAACAAAATATAAACAAACTTAATAACAATACATATATGATTATTCGTTATCTGTATTTTTAGTATGTTTATTGCCTTTTTTGCTTCCGACCTTTTTAATTACATTTTTCTTAATTGTATTATAAAGTTTTATATTATTGAAATCAATAGCCGGTTTTTCTGCATCTGTAATAATATCATTAACTGGAGAATTGCCAAACTGTTGAAGATGGTTTTTCTCTTTTAGTTTATTATTTACTGCACCACCAATCAAAACATAGAATATAGCAAATACAGGTACTGCAATAAACATACCAACTACACCAAATAATCCTCCACCTATAATAACACTTGCCATAATCCAGAATCCTGATATTCCTATGGAGCTACCTACAACCTTAGGACCAATAATATTACCATCAACTTGTTGCAGTGCGAAAATAAAGACTGTAAACCAAACGGCTTCAAGTGGGTTAACTATTAGCAAAATAAGAATACTTGGTACTGCACCTATAAAAGGTCCGAACACCGGAATTATATTGGTAATACCAACTACCACGCTGATAAGCAATGAATATTCAAAATTAAAAATACTCATACCTATAAAGCACAACATCCCCATAATTAATGAATCTATAATTCTGCCGTATACATATCTACCAAACATTTTATTGGTAAGCTCAGCAATTTCAAATATTTTAGGCAAAGCCTTTTCCGGCATAAAGGCAACTACAAACTTTTTAGTCTGGAAAATAAGTTTTTCCTTACAGCCTAAGAAATAAATAGATGTTACAATACCCATACCTATATTATATAGATTAGTAGTAAACTGCATAGCTGTATCAAAAATTCCAGGACCAAAAGTATTTGCAAGGTTTGTAAAATAATTTTTTAATTCTTCACCTGTAATAATTTTTACAAGATTATTTATCATTGTAAACAGGTCGTTGTTTTCCTTAAGTTCAATATTCAAATAATTGCTTGAAATATCAACTAACCATACTTTAAATGTTTCTGCATAATTGGAGAAATTTTCAGCAAGCATATTAAAGCTTTTAATAAGTTGAGGGATAATTATGCATATAAGAAATACAATTATCCCCAAAACAACCATATAGGCAAGAACAAGAGATAAAGGTTTTTGAGATTTTCTTACAAATGTAAATTTATTTTTTTCAAATGACTTAAATACCTTTTCTGAGAAAAATACATAGGGCTTGTTAATTAAAAACGCAATACAAAAACCTATTATAAATGGCATTGCAACCGTCAGAATAGTACCTATTGCTTTCCATACAAAAATAAAGTTACCAACTATTACATAAAATAGTATACCTATTGCAATTAATGCAACCATTTGTTTGAATTTTTTCTTACTCATTAATTTCCTCCTTATCCAAACAGTGACATCTGACTGCTTTCAGGAATATCTTTAAGAGCCCCAGACTCTTTTAAAGTTTCTATCACGGCTGTAGATACACCTGTACGTGATTTAAGTTCTTCAATAGATA
>JAXJXA010000165.1:0-2437 GCA_036307745.1 Acutalibacteraceae bacterium
GAAATATCCTTTGACATTAAATACAAAGAGTGATAAAATAGTCAACAAAATAGTTAATATTTGTAATATTTAGAAAAAGGGAGGAGATAATAAATGTTTAATATACCTATGAACACAAAAGGGGCATTGAGTGCAGACAGTTTAATATCATTAAACAATAGCGGAGCAGTTTCACCTCAGACTCAGCCCACACAAAATATGCAACCACAAATGCCTCAGACTCAGCCCACACAAAATATGCAACCACAAATGTCTCAGGCTCAACCTATGCAAAATATGCAATCGCAGATGCCTTATACTCAACCTGTGCAGAATACACAACCGCAGATGCCTTATAATCAGCCTATGCAAAATATGCAACCACAGATGTCACAGGCTCAGCCTGTGACACCAAAGCAAAGACCTGCTGGTACCGGTGTTCACTTGAAAAAAGGACAAAAAACTTCTTTATCACAAATGAATCCAAATTTATCGGAAATTCAGGTTTGCCTTGGCTGGGATATTTCAAATCAGGCATGTGATCTAGATGCTTCAGCGTTTATGTTGGGAGATGACAATAAAGTTGTAGGTGATGATTGGTTTGTATTCTATGGCCAGCCGGTCAGCCCAGATGGAAGCATTGTACACCATGGTGATAGCTGTGATGGAGCAGCTGTTGGTGATGATGAGGTAATTGATATTAAACTAAATCAGATAAATCAAATGGTAAAGAAGATTGCCTTTGTAATTACAATAAATGAAGCCCGTGAAAATAATTTGAATTTCAGTATGGTATCAAATGCATATGTAAGAGTTGTGGATAAATCCACAGGAAAGGAACTTGTAAAATTTTTATTGACAGATTATTTTTCAAATGTTACTTCAATGGTTGTAGGAGAAGTTTATAACAAAGGTGGTCAATGGAGATTTAATCCTGTTGGAAACGGATTTGCAGAGGATCTTGCAGGTCTTTGTAATGTTTACGGTGTTAATGTGGCTGACTAACAGTCTGTCAAATTTACAGTATAAATTTAAAAACATAAAAATATTATAGTAATAAAAACAAAGTAAAGGAGAAGTTATTTAATGCTTAAACTAGAAACTTTAAATGAGCTAACACTTAAAGTAACCTCACAGGGTGGTGGCGATGTTCTTTATACAAAGGCTGGTTCATTTATTTGTGGTGAATGTTATGGTTCAAAGAACTATCAGTTCGAAAAAGTCCTGTTAGGTCCGGAAGGAAATCCCCTTCGTGCAGCACTTGGACAACTGGGACGTCGTTTTACAGGTGAAAATATGCCTTTGATGAAAGTAACAAACAGAGGCGACAATATTACATATTATGCCCACAACGCAAATCACGTTGTTGTATATAATTTAAGACAAGGTGAAACAATTTCTGTTGAATCCGAGAATCTTTTGGCTTTTACCTCCGATTGTAAATATGGAGTAAGATTTTTGGCACAAGGTGTTATTTCTCAAAAAGGTCTTGCAACTTCAACATTAACAGGTGTGGGACCGAATGCACAGGTAGCAGTACTTGTAGATGGTAACCCTATTGTACTTAGCAATGTACAGAACGGTTCTACCTTAGAAGTTGACCCCGATGCAGTGATTTGTTGGGTAGGCAGAGATCCAGGATTCAAATTAGATTTGTCATGGAAAAATCTAATCGGTCAAGCATCAGGTGAATCTTATATGTTTGAGTGGACAGGAAATAGCCCAGCAACAGTTATTATTCAGCCATTGGAGAGAGAATCTGGCGTTAATATTCTTATGGACGGCGGTTCTGCAGGTCAAAGAGCAGATAGACAAAACAATCAATCATTAGGTGGTGCTGCTCAAAGCGTACAAGGAACTCTTGGCCAGTTAGGAAATATGCTGGGTGGTAACGGTAATAACAATGGTAATAACAACGGAGGCGGCGGTCTTGGTGGTCTTGGCGGTCTCGGTGGTATGTTCGGACTTTAATTTTTGAGTCTTTAATAATATTATTTGTTAATAATAAGGAAGGGTGTTAAGAATGCCAGTAAGTTTAAAAAAAGGTAATAAAGTAAGTTTAGCGAAAGTAGCTTCTGATGCAGGTATAAGCGGAGGATTAACAAAAATTATTGTAGGATTAGGCTGGGATGTAAACCGCTATGATGGTGGTTTTCAGTTTGATTTAGATGCAGCAGCGTTTATGCTTGCAAACACAGGTAAGGTAAGAAGCACTGATGATTTTATATTCTACAATCAAAAAACAGGTCCTGGTATCGAACATTTGGGAGATAACAGAACGGGAGATGGCGAAGGTGATGATGAAGTTATCAGAGTTGATCTTAATTCAATTCCAGCTGATGTAGAAAAAATAAGCTTTACTGTTACCATTGACCAAGCAGTAGAGAGAAATCAAAATTTTGGTCTGGTAGAAAATTCCTATATTCGTGTATTAGACGAAGTTAAAGGTACAGAATTA
>JAXJXA010000166.1:0-3045 GCA_036307745.1 Acutalibacteraceae bacterium
GCGAAATATTCAGTCATTTTTCTGTTTTCAGATACTCCTTAAATAAGCGTGCAAACAAAGTCGCCCATCTGTGAACAAGTAATCTTTGTCTTTCCTTCTTCGTAAATATCAGGTGTTCTGTGAGTTTCAAGAGCCTTTGAAACAGCGTCTTCTATTGCTTGTGCAGCCTGTGGCTCATCAAGAGAATACTTAAGCATCATTGCAACAGACAAAATTGTAGCAAGAGGATTAGCAATATCTTGTCCTGCAATGTCAGGAGCACTACCGTGAATAGGTTCATACAAACCACTTTTACCAGAACTTAAGCTAGCCGAAGCAAGCATACCTATTGAACCACTTATCATAGAAGCCTCATCAGACAGAATATCACCGAAGATATTTGATGTAACAATTACATCAAACTGACCAGGATTACGAACAAGCTGCATTGCACAGTTATCAACATACATATGATTTACTTCAACCTCAGGATATTCAAGTGCAAGTCTGTTTATTGTTTCTCTCCATAAACGAGATGATTCAAGTACATTAGCTTTATCTACACTTGTCAGTTTTTTATTTCTTTTCATAGCCATATCAAAAGCAACACGAGCAATTCTCTCAACTTCAAGCACTGAATATTTTTCTGTATCATATGCAGCAGAAACACCATTTTCTTCAACTCTACCTCTTGTGCCAAAATAAATACCGCCTGTAAGCTCACGAACAATCATAATATCCAGATTATCTCCGATAATCTCATCTTTAATTGGAGAAGCACTTTTAAGAGGTTCAAATATTACAGCAGGACGCAGATTAGCGAACAATCCCAATGCCTCTCTAATCTTAAGTAAGCCTGATTCAGGACGATTACCAGCAGGCTGAGAATCCCATTTAGGACCACCAACCGCACCCAAAATTACGGAATCAGCTGCTTTGCACTTATCTATAGTAATCTGAGGTAATGGTTCACCATAATTATCAATGGCAATTCCACCTATATCAGCAGGATCATACTCAACAGAAAAATTAAACTTTTCAGCTGTTTTATCAAGAACTTTTATAGCCTGATCTACAATCTCAGGACCTATTCCATCACCTTTTAGCAAAGCAATTTTATATTTTTTCATAACTAAATCCTCCATTAAAGTAACATTAATTAATAGTTATTATATCACATATTCCAACCTTAGAATGTAAATTAGTTTACATTTATATATAACGAATCTTGATTTCTGATAAAAGTCATCAACATAAAATCTCTTTTTTACCTTTTAATATTTCAAATGGAAATATCCCTCCGCCTTATTTTATTGTGATACGAAAAGTAAATTAATTTTTTCTAACTCCATTCTCTCATAATTGTCCATATTTATCTTATTGTTAATAAAATGAAATTCATTTTTATTAATTAATACCTCTTTTTTATCTTTACTAAGCTTTTTTATGTAAAACTCCAATTTAGATGCAATCGCTCTGTTTTTGCACGTCCACAACGCATCTATTTGTTTTGCAGTATGTGAACGAACATACTTTGCAGATTTCTTATTCTTAGAAAAATGCTCTAACATTCTTCTATTTATATCCGATGTTATTCCTGTATATATTGTGTCATCCTGACATCTCAGCATATAGACATAATACATAATTCTCTATTACCTTTCATAGTATTGATTTAATTATATATTTAAGTATAAGATATCGCTATTATATCATCTTTTTTGAATTTTGACTACCATAGAATTATAGAAATATTTAAAAAACAAATTTACTTATTAACAATATAAATTTCACAGCATATTATAGGATAAGCCGTTTTTAAGAAAGGAGAAGTAAAATGATTGAAAATATTTATGATTTAATGGAAAAAGGCGGAACAATGGCACCTATACCCAAAGATGCTACAGTAGCAATGGCATATATTCCGCTTCAAAGTAATGATAAAGTTTACTCAACAGAGCAAGGCTTTGTATCAGGCACTATGTTTCCTGTATTAAATAAACCATTTAAAGGCTGTGATGATAAAAGATGACAGAAAGAGAAATTCTTATGAGAAAAATTGCATCTACTGATTTTGCATTAATAGATCTACATTTATTTCTTGATACACATCCTAATAATTTAAATATAGCAAAAAAAATAGAAGACTATGAGATAAAATCCCGTGAACTAAGAAACGAGTATGAACACCTTTTCGGTCCTCTTACCCTATCAAGCGAAGAGGGCAACAGATGGCAGTGGATATCAAATCCTTGGCCCTGGGATTCAGAGTTAGAAAAGGAGTGTTGACCAGTGTGGCAATATGAAAAACGTTTGCAGTTTCCTGTAAACATAAAAAATCCAAATGCAAAGATGGCACAAATCATTTCTTCTCAGTATGGAGGTCCAGATGGTGAATTAGGTGCTTCATTAAGGTATTTATCTCAACGTTATTCAATGCCATACCCTGAATTAAAAGCAGTATTGACAGATATAGGCTCCGAGGTTTCTCGGTTGACAAAATTTTGATTATAGCTGTCAATTTTACAGTTTTTTGTTGATTACTATTTTGTCGACTATGTTATATCCATTCTTAACCTAAAGTTAGTAAATTACATAATCTTTGTTTTTTTATTATCTTTTTCTTGTCTGCAAACATACTGCTATGACCTTTTTCTTTTAGATTTTTAAGGAATTAGAAAATTTTGTCTTGAGTTTCCTATCAATATCTTTGCGTATTATGGTACTAAATCTTCTAAACAGATAAATTATATTCATTCTCTTCGGTTTGTCCTTTTTCTAACATTTTCATCACCACTTATACTTTATTTATACATCTGTATATCTGCACTTTGGCAGATACACTAAAAAGAATCGTTTGTGTTTCTCACTTCTAAAAATCACGGTTTGAACAATCTGCTTTGCTTTTGCACTTAATGCTATGTCTGCCATTTTTATTCCTCCTTCCGGGTAATAAAAATGACTTTACTATTTGTAATTCACAAATAATAAAATCCCAAACTTCTTATCAACTTCTAAATTCGTGCTAGAGATTACTACATTTTTATTTTACTAAAACCTTAATAA
>JAXJXA010000167.1:0-8202 GCA_036307745.1 Acutalibacteraceae bacterium
ACGAAAGTATTTCTCCGTTTTTTCGCTCGAACTCACCTTGTCTTAGCGAAATATTCAGTCGTTTTTCTGTTTTCAAATACTCCCTAAAGAAAAAGGTGTTTTTTATGGAAAATAATAATTCTAATCTCTTTAATTGCCTTCGTTTTAGTTTTCTGAAAATGTCACCAATGAGAGTTATTTTTCTGGGATTTCTGACTATCATAACCCTTGGTACAATATTACTTTCACTTCCTATCTCATCACAAACACGAGAATTTACAAACTTCATCGATTCATTTTTTACATCGACTTCAGCCACTTGTGTAACAGGATTGATAAGATTTGATACCTATACACACTGGTCATGGTTTGGTAAAGCTGTTATACTTTGCCTTATTCAAATAGGCGGTTTAGGATTTATGACAATGGCTATCTCAATTATTGCACTTACCAAGAAAAGAATAGGAATTGACACCAGAGTTATAATGCAAAACTCAATATCTGCTCCACAGGTAGGCGGAATAGTAAAACTAACCAAAAAAATTTTTATAGGAACAGCAATTATAGAAGGCAGCGGTGCTGTATTGCTTTCAATTCATTTTATTCCACGGTTCGGTGTACTTAAAGGAATTATATATTCAATATTCCATTCTGTGTCAGCATTTTGCAATGCAGGATTTGACCTTATGGGATATAAATTGCAGTTTTCTTCTCTAACTGGCGAGGCTTCAAACTGGTACTTTAACATAGTAATTATGCTTCTGATAACAGTTGGAGGTCTAGGTTTTGTGGTGTGGTTTGACCTTATTAATTCAAAATTCAGATTTAAAGCACTTCATTTACAAAGCAAACTTGTTCTTGTTGTAAGTGTAACTTTAACAATTTTAGGAACTGTTGTAATATTTCTCTTTGAGCTTAACGGTACACTGTATAAGAATATGTCTTTAGGAGAACAGATACTTGTCTCTATGTTTCAGTCAGTAACCAGCAGAACAGCAGGATTTAATACCATTAACCTTGCTAGTCTTACAGATTCAAGCTTGTATATGATGATTATTCTTATGTTTATAGGCGGTTCAACAGGTTCAACAGCAGGCGGTTTGAAAACCACCACATTTGCTGTTCTTATTCTTACAATTTTTTCAACTATAAAAAGAAAGACAGACCTTGAATGTTTTGGACGGAGATTGGAAGATGGATTGAGCAAAACAGCCACTTGTCTGTTTACAATTTATATAATGTTGTCAGTAACAACTGCAATGATAATATCCAATATAGAAAATATTTCTATACTTCAGGCTATGTTTGAGTGTGTATCCGCAATAGCTACTGTAGGATTAACCCTGGGAGTGACACCTAATCTTGGCTCAATTTCAGAAATAATACTTATTATTTTAATGATGATTGGAAGAATAGGATCAATTACTGTGTTATCGGCATTATTCTTTGACAAAAATAAAACAACTTCAAAGCTTGCACAAGAAAAAGTACAAATAGGTTAAGGTGAAAATTACTATGAAATCAATTTTAATTATAGGTCTGGGCAGATTTGGTTCTATCATGGCTGATCACTTAGAGAAACAAGGAAATTCTGTTCTTGGAATAGATATAATCGAAAAACGTGCTGATGATGCTGTAAGTTTTCTCAGAAATATTCAAATAGGTGATGCTACAGATGAAAAATTTATAGAATCTCTGGGTGTTTCTAACTTTGATGTATGTGTGATTGCTATAGGCGGTGAAAATTTTCAAACAGTATTGGAAATAACGGTTCTTTTAAAAGACTATGGTGCAAAATTCATAGTAACAAGAGCTAACAAAGATGTTCACGAAAAACTTCTTCTGAGAAACGGTGCTGACTATGTTGTATGTGCTGACCGTGAAGCTGCTGAAAAACTGGCTGTAAAATATGGCACAAAACACGTTTTTGATTATATAGAGCTTACAGATGAATATGGCTTTTATGAAATACTCACTCCTGATAATTGGATTGGCAAAACTATATCTCAGGTTGAAGTGCGTACAAAGTACAATATAAATGTAATTGCTACAAAATCAGGTAGTCAGGTACACCCCACAATTACCCCAGATTATCTTTTTTCAAGAGATGAAAATATTATAATTATGGGTACAGAGAAAAATGTCAGAAAACTTTTAAAATAAACTAATAACAGCCACCCTTTTGGGTGGCTGTTATTGATTTAAACCTATGAGCTTATATCTATTTTATTTTGAAATAAACTTTTTTCTTGCAGATATTACTACTCCACCTGAAATCAAAAGTGCCATTAGCAACAATGTAACAGAAGTGCTGTCACCTGTTGCTACCTTATCGGTAGTTGTTGATGAAGATGTCTGACTGTTAGAGTTGGTTGTGTTGTTATTTATCGTCTTTGCAGATGTAGCTGACTGAGTAGACTGAGTTGTTGACTTTTGTGTAGCAGTTGTAGCTGCAGGTGTTCCTGTAAGAGCCTCTGTTGGCTGGTTAACTGTTGATATCTCTGTAGCTTCTGTCGGTTCTGTCGAATCCTCAACATATGGGTATTTGCCATCGTATTGAACTATTTCACCTGTTCTCAGGTTAGTTTCTCCTTCAAGCAGATAATCACCGTAGATTTCTCCTCTTGAATCTTTTCCCATATGTGTACCATATTTATCACTGTTATCTCTCCAAGATACACAAAGAATACCTACATATCCATCATCAGTAGAACCAGAAGGTGGATTTATGTATATTCCGTTAAAGTACGCTATATCACCAAAGCAGTCAATTCCCATCGTTGTATCAATAGTTTGATATTTTTGATTATAGAAGATTACCATATTCCAGTCACCTTCTGGCACATCATAATACCAGGTTTTATCATCACCACAAGATGTCATTTTACTTTCGCTTGACATCCAAGGATAAAGCTCTTCTGCATTCTCTGCATTCCAAAAATATGCATATATTGGCTCTGAAATATCCCAATTTTCAGGTTTTTCAAAATAAATTCTTCTGCTGTCGTCAACTGGTGGACAAATAGGGAGTGTTTCATCTTCTGTTGGTACTTCAGAATAATCAATATTCCAAGTTGCAACACCTGTTTCAGCATTAAATTTAATTGTAACTGTTGCACCATCATACAGTATAGTATCCTTATAATTATTGTCATACGAAGGACGCTCTGGTACACCAAAACTTACATCCCATGCGTGATCCTGAACAATCTTGAATTCAATATCTCCGGCTGAAATATTAGTAAATACTTTCTGATATTCATTATTTCCAATATTCGTCATATCGTTTGAACTTTCAGCAGGATCCCAAGCAGTTACACAAAGATTTTCATTACCTGCAACTGTATATGTATGAGAAATCACCTCAGTAGGAGCTTCTGTTGGAACTGATGTTGGGGCTTTAGTAGGAGCTTCTGTTGGAGCCTGTGTTGGAGCTTTAGTAGGAGCTTCTGTTGGAGCCTGTGTTGGAGCTTTAGTAGGCGCTTCTGTTGGAGCTGGTGTAGGGGCTTCCGTAGGCTTTTCAATATCCACATGACCTACCTTCTCCAAAGTAGTTTTAACCTTTATATCATTTGTCACTGTATTAATTTCTGTTGAAGTATCAACTACATCTTCAAAAGCTGTATACAAATAACATTCTGTTGCTTCTTTAACCTGTACTGTAAATGTAATTATCTTCTTTTCATTACTTATTTTTATACCTGAACTTGTTGCGTTCATACCTGTATATGATATCTTATCTCTCTTAATATCACTTTCAGGGTCATAGTAAGAACTTGATTCATCTGCAACAGCAACCTGAGGTAAAGATTGCATTAATGTACTAGCTAAATTATTAACAATAAACACACCAGGATCATATCCTTCTCCTGACTCTGACGCAAAATAAAGGTCACTAATCTCTACTGTATTATTACTGTCGTTTGTATACTCTTTAAATGAATCTGTAGTATTTGCATTTATTGAATTTTGATTAATAAATGTGTGAGCTGTATAAGCTGAAATCGCTTCATACTCATCAGATTGAATTGAAATTACAACATTGACTAAATCTCCAACTTCAAACTGGTAAGAATCTCGGCTTACAGCCTTACCATCCAGTTGAGTCTGAGTATCTGCATATCTGTCATATGCTTCGCCAATAAAGTCATAAACGTGTATTGTTGCTTTACTGCTATCTGCTGATACCGCAGGCATTCCCACACAACACATAATAATCACCAGCATACACGTCAGCACAATGCTTATTATCTTTCTCATTGGTATTCCTCCCTATAATAAAAATATTATAAATTTACATATATATTATATAATAATATAGTTTTAATATCAACAAACTTTTGATTTAAAAAAGGCTTATCCGTAAAATTTTACAAATAAGCCAAATAGTGAAAATGTATTTTGTTTATTTTTATTGCATAGTTATCGTATATCCAATGAACTATATAATACTAATCATTCTTTTTGTCTGACTTTTTATTTTTTACTGCTACAATAACAGATACGCTACCAATAAGAACGACTGCAATAACCACAGTAAAAATTACAACTGAATTCTTACTATCAGCAGGAGTTGTTGTACTCTCTTCTTCAATATATTCTTCACCACTTATTGGATTAACAACTGTTCCATCATAATTGCCTTTCTGTAATTTTTCTGCAATAAAATAGTTGTCAATATCTATATCCTCAAGGTCTGTGTTGATTAGTTCCATTACATCTGTCTGAATATTTCCGGTAGCTGTTCCATCCTTAACTTTAAAAGTTGCAGACACTAACAACTTTTCTTCCGTAAAGTCAAACCCACTGCCTATATCTGTAGCTGTAAACCGAATTTCACCTGGAGTATCAGTATTGGCAATAGCCATATTTCCTAAATTTGGAACATTGACGCTTTCTTTATCCAATTCCAATATTGTATCAGGATATTTAACTGTTATATTTATTCCAGCAAATGCCTCGTTGCACTGAAAATCAGCAACATATGTTACTGTATCTCCGTTATTGAATGTTTCACCGTTAATCTCGATCTCGGCAGCAACAGCACTGGTAATACCAAAACACATAATAATTGCTACCATAAAAATAGAAGCAATCACTCTTTTTAGCGTTTTATTTTTCATAAACATAGTCTCCTTATCACTTATGGACTGCAAATAGTAAAGCTAAAAAGCAGACACCACTTTCGCAGTGTCTGCTCCATAGTTTAATTAGTTACTCAGATTAACTTATTCCTATTAAGAAATAAGCTTAATTAGCTTTGTTCTGTCTATTAATTGGAACGCACCTGAACCATTAATATCACCAACTGCAAGCTGATAATCATCAGGTGTGTTGCCAGATGTATAGATCTGTGTCCATACAACTACGTCAGCATATGTAACTTTGCCATCTTTATTAAGATCACCAGTTATATATGTAGGCTGAGCAGATTCAATAACCTCAACAGACTGTCCAAGAACAATACCACCAGTAGTTTTATATGTTTCTGCATCTACATATGAAACCAACTCGCTATCAACCAAATCTCTCATTCTATAAGCCAGACTGCCTGTGCCATCTTTCAAAGCTACTAACTGGATACAAATTAGCTTTGTTGTTGTTCCTGTCATTCCTAAACCTGTTGGATGCATATCTGAAAAACTTGCCAGACCAGCTGTTTCAAAGTTACCCTGAGTCATATTACCACCTGGTAATGCAACAGCAGTTGAACTCTTACCTAATGCATAGTTAATTGCTGATGTACCACTTGCAAATCCATTACCATCAGCAAAATCACTATTCACCTCGAACATAGTTGTATCATAGTACATATCTACTGTCCAACCGCACATATCAGTTGTGCCTGATGGCACCTTAACTTTAATCAGATAGTTTACAAGGTCGCCCTTCTTAACTGTTGCAGTAGTTGAACCTGTTGTAGCTTTCTCAACAGGAGCTGTAGTGTCTTCTTCTGTAGGTGTTTCACCTGTAACTGTTACTGCTGCTGATGATGTTACATCTGTTGTAATAGCCTTACCTGTTGTTTCATCATAGTTTTCAACAAGGTCACTTGCAATAGCTTCTTTCATCAAATAAGTAATATTACAAGTACCTGCTGTTTTAGCTGTAAATGTAACTGTGATGAGGTTCTTCTCAGTTGTGAAATCATAAACTACAGTAGGAGTACCTACACCAACTGTAGAAATCTTACCCTCAGTTTCTGTGTTATAAACTGTCTCTCCTCCAAAGTTAGGGAAAGAAATATTTTTGAATTCAAGCATTGTATTGTCATAGCAGATATCTGTCTTAAATCCATATAGTTCCTTTGTGAATGAAAAATCAACAGTATATGTTACTGTATCGCCAGCATTAAATGTAGCACTTGTTGAACCTGTTGTTGGTGTTGTTGGTGTTGTAACAGCAGAAGCAACACTAAATACTACATCTCCTAAAGATTTACCACTACTAACCATATCAGTATTACTATCGTCAAGCATTTCGTCAACTGTGTAAGTAATAGTATATGTACCTGCTTTCTTAGCCTTCAGTTTAATTCTCTGAAGTCTTTGAGCTGTAGAAATTGAATATGGAGAATCATCAGAAGCAAGTACAGCTGTTTTAATCTGACCTGCTGTTGTTGTATTAATTACTTCTGTTCCTGTGCTTGAACCAAGTGTTTCTACACCGTCTTCACTAAAGCTTGTATACATACTGAAAGCACTTGAATCATAGTTTGTTGTCATTCTGTATGCACTGATTAAACTATCTGACTTAGCCTTAACAGACATAGTTACAATATCTCCAGCTTTAACAGTAACAGTCTTTGAACCAGTCATATCACCTGTTGATGTTGCAGGCTCTGTTGCAGAGGTTGCTGTTGTCGCTGTTGTCGCAGAAGTCGCTGTTGTTGCTGTCGTTGCAGAAGTTGCTGTTGTTGGTGTTGTAACAGGCTGAGTAGGATTTACACCACTGCCAATTCTTGCAAAAGATGTAGTGATGAAGTCTTCATCACTCTTCTCAAAACTGTTGTTTTCCTGAGAATTATCTGCGTCATCAAGGTCAGCCTGATCAGTCATAACTGGATCACCTGGTAAGCAGTCCATTGCTGATTTACCCATTGTGCCAACCAACAATACGCCAATACCATTTGATTCTACATCGCTCTTAGTAATTCCAAGTTCATCATATGGAATAGATAACTCATAGAAGAAGTCCATTGTGTCGCTACTATGACCCTTTGTGTTGAAGTCAACCCAATCAGAAGATTCACTGCATACATCTCCTGGTACACGACCATTGTTAGTACCATAAGCACCATTGATACCGTATACGTTATCGCTTAATATACCCAAACCATAATTCATAGTAATATTAGATGTTGATGCATCAAGTATTTCAACAGGATTTAATCCTGAACTATCACCACCATATACCCAAGGACCATTTCCGCCCTTTGTATTGATTGAAATTAGCTTGTTAAAGCTATTCTTAATTGTCATACCTGAGTTCCAGATTGTTCCTCCGGTTGTAAGAGCACCGTAGTTTCCGATAGCATCGCTACTATTTCCTGTATCAACCGCAATAAAGAATGGCAACTCCTGTGTCTGCCATAGAATACCCTGTGATAAAGGATAGTTATCATTAGGTGCTACTACGTCCTGAACATTTGTCATTTCCCACATCAGATATACATTGTTATCGTCATATGCACCGTATAATGCATAGAGGTCAACTCCAAGCTCATACATTGAGTTAGGACGATATACACGAGGGTCATCGTTTGCTGTACCCTGTGCAATAAGCATAGAGCTGTCCCAGTCTGAAAGATCACCGTCAACTGAAATTGTTTTGTTTTTGCCAGTGCCGTTGGCATTCGTGGAATAATACTTGGCTAATGAAGTGCCAGATTCTTCCTTGTTTGTTGTTGCTGCCGTTGCTGTTGTAGGTATGCAACACATAGATGCAATCATCATTGATGCAAGCAGTACGCTGACTGCTTTGCTATGGTGTTTTGCCATTAGAATTCCTCCTTTTTCTTCGCTAATATAAGCATATCTAAGCACTATCTATTATAAGGAATTCCATAAAAAATTACAATGGTTTTTAAATAAGTCAATATAAAATCGTTTATTATAACAAAAACTATATGTAAATTTTATACAGGATAACCTTTAACCTCTTTTTAACAGATACAAAAAAACTCAATAAAATTATGCAATATTGCTATTATATAATTTTTCA
>JAXJXA010000168.1:0-3188 GCA_036307745.1 Acutalibacteraceae bacterium
CAGTGCGAAATATGCCGAAATGATTTCTGTATTTTAAATGGTGTTTAGTATAATACCTGTATGGAGCTGTTTTATCTATAGTTTTATAGAAATTTCCTTTATCCTTTTATCTTAACTGCCTAACTTTTCTTCTACAGTATCCAAAAATGTTTTTCCTGCAACATCAGCATTTTCAGAAATTACCATAAACACATATCCATCAGAAGTTACCGTTACATAATCCTTTATATACTGGCTTTCTTTTGGACTTTCCTGAAATCCTTTTAATTTTGTTGAAATATGACTGGATATTGCTGCCATAATTTCTGCATCATTATTGGGATCCTTAAGTTTAAAACAGGCTAATTCTGTAGCTGATGAACTGGAGTTAGAGATATAAATTGACGATTGGGTAACACAGTCCTTTGGAATATCGAAATGTACCGAAATATCGTCACCCTCAAGCTCGCTTATATCTTTATAACCCATTTTTTCAATTACTTCTTTATTTATCTGTGCAGCGGAAACCTCTGTAGTATTTACTGACGATGAATCACTGTGACCTTTGCCATTATTAACTACCATAAGCACATACATACAACCTATTATTGCAGCTACTGCAACTAACAGGATTGAAACAAGAGTAATAAACTTTTTGGTAACAGCAGACATAACACACCTCTTTTCTCGCCTGATTAACCACACTTAATAATTACAGCGTTTTATTGTCAATCTCTTCTCTTGCTTTTTCAATGAATGCCTCAACTGTAGACGCACCTAAATCACCAAGTTTTCTTGAACGAACTGAGATTGTATTATTCTCAATATCTTTATCACCCATAAGAAGCATATAAGGAACCTTTTCAAGCTGTGCCTCTCTGATTTTATATCCAATCTTCTCGCTTCTTGTATCAAGCTCACAGCGAATACCAACAGCTTCAAGTTTTTTCTGTACTTCTTTCAAAGCGTCAATATGTCGGTCTGCTATTGGTAACAGCTTAACCTGAACAGGTGCAAGCCACATAGGAAAGGCACCTGCATACTTTTCAATAAGCAAAGCGAGAGTTCTCTCGTAACAACCGATTGATGTTCTGTGAATAATATAAGGATTCTTTTTAACTCCATCCTTATCTACATATTCCATACCAAACTTTTCTGACAACAACTGATCAATCTGAATAGTAATAAGAGTATCTTCTTTGCCATAAACATTCTTTATCTGAATATCCAGTTTAGGACCATAAAAGGCAGCCTCTCCAATACCAATTTCATAAGGAATTTCAAGGTGATCAAGAATACGTTGCATTTTATCCTGTGCCTCTGCCCATTGCTCAGGTGTACCAATATACTTATCCGTATCCTCAGGATCCCACTGTGAGAATCTGTAAGAAACATCTTCATACAAACCAAGTGTTTTTAACATATAAATTGCAAGTTCCAAACACCCTTTAAATTCGTCCTCAAGTTGTTCAGGAGTACACATAAGATGTCCCTCAGAAATAGTAAATTGACGAAGACGAATAAGTCCGTGCATTTCACCGCTTGCTTCATTTCTGAACAATGTTGAAGTTTCGTTATATCTTAAAGGCAAATCTCTGTAAGAACGACCACGATTGAGGTAAGCCTGATACTGGAACGGACAAGTCATAGGACGAAGTGCAAATACCTCTTTGTCCTTTTCTTCATCACCAAGAACAAACATACCGTCCTGATAATGATCCCAGTGACCTGAAATTTTATAAAGGTCACTTTTAGCCATAAAAGGTGTTTTTGTCAGGAGCCAACCACGCTTCTGCTCTTCGTCTTCAACAAAACGCTGTAATAGCTGAATTACTCTTGCACCTTTTGGTAACAAAACAGGCAAACCTTGTCCTATAACTTCTGATGTTGTAAACAACTCAAGCTCTCTGCCGAGCTTGTTATGGTCACGAGCAATAGCTTCTTCTCTTTGCTTAAGATATTCGTCCAGCATTGAAGCCTTTGGATAAGCTGTACCGTAAATTCTGCACAACTGTTGGTTATTGCTATCACCTCTCCAATAAGCACCTGTACAGTTAAGTAACTTGACTGCCTTTACTGTACCTGTTGACATAAGGTGAGGGCCTGCACAAAGGTCTGTAAAATCATCTTGCTTGTAAAAGCTGATTGGCTCACCTTTTGATGCATGTTCTTGTGCAAGTTCAACTTTATAAGGCTCTTCTCTCTCTTCAAGCATTTTAACAGCTTCATCAGGAGAAAGTTCAAACTTTTCTATAGCTATGTTGCTCTTTGCAATAGCCTTCATTTCTTTCTCGATTTTTTCAAGGTCTTCTGATGTAAAAGGCGTTTCTACCTGAAAATCATAATAAAAACCATTATCTATGGCAGGTCCTATTGCAATTTTTGCATTTGGATACAATCTCTTAACAGCCTGTGCCAACATATGAGAAGCAGTGTGCCAGAATGTCTTCTTACCCTCTTTATCATCAAACGAGAGAATTTCTACTTCGTACTCACCATTATCAAGCACTGTTCTTAAGTCCTTGATTTCGCCATTTACCTTTGCTACACAAGCGTTCTTATAAAGTCCACCGCCAAGTGACTTTGCAACATCGGCAACTGTGGTACCGTTTTCATACTCCCTTACAGCACTATTTTTCAGTTTAACACTTACCATAATAAATCAATCCTTTCTAAATTTTTTAAACCTGTCAGATATACTGCAACCAGAATTTTAAATAAAAAAACAAAAACCTCATCCCAACAATGGGACGAGGCTAATACTCGTGGTTCCACCCAAATTCAGTGTGCAAGCACACCCTTCAGACACATATAACGGTGTTCACCGGTACTCCTTTTAAACGGAATACAGCTCAAAGGTGGTAAATTATAGAAGTTAAATATACCAATTTCAGCAACTATGGTACTCTCTGAAAATAACTATAGCTATAATTCGTATCCTCATCAATGCTTTTAAATGTATAGGTAGATAATATCACTAATTATTAAAATAGTCAAGGTGTGTTTATCAACTTTTACATAAAAATTAATAAACACACCCTTATTTTACATTAATATTAAAAAGTCATACCGAAATAAATAACTTAAAGTTACTCGCCAGCATTTATTTCATCAATCAGCTTATCTATATCAGCAAGACTTTTTGAAATTTCATCCTCATTATCGGAAACAGAATTTTTTTTCTGACTATCAAAATACGCTTTAGAAAG
>JAXJXA010000169.1:0-1798 GCA_036307745.1 Acutalibacteraceae bacterium
AAGTTAAACATACAGAGAATGGACTGTTGGATATTTTTGTTGCACCTATGTTTGTAAGCAATGATAGCCAGTTATCTAGCATTGATGATGTATTCAATGGTATTTTGGTTCGTGGTGATGCAACAGGTGATGTTGTATTCTACGGAAAAGGTGCAGGTAAACTTCCTACAGCAAGTGCTGTTGTTGCAGATATTGTAGACTGTGTTAAGCATATTTCTGCAAGAAAGTATCTCTTCTGGGAGGATTGTGATGGAAGTAATGTTCTTCCATATGAGCAGAGTGTATCTGCAATGTATGTAAGAGCATTGGGAGATATAAAGACAGCTAAGGCAGTGTTTGGCGATGTTACTCAACTAAAACGCAAGAATGCACCTGAAAATGAGCTTGCATTTACAACAACTGAAATGTCTGTTAAGGATTTTGACGAAAAGATTGCACAGCTTAAGGAAAATGGTGTAGAAATAATTAATACTATCAGAATTGGTGATCTTTAATGATTAGAATACAAATTCCTGCAACAAGTGCAAATTTGGGCTCAGGCTTTGACAGCCTGGGCGTTGCTTTAACTATGTATAATCAAGTTTGGATGGAAGTTTCTGATGAAACAGTAATAACCTCAAAAGATGATATAAAAGTTCCACAGGATAAAAGCAATCTTATTTATTGGTCTGCGGAGCATTTATATAAAGAGTGTGGTAAAATTTTGCCCGGTCTCACAATTATACAAGAAAATAATATACCGATGACACGAGGTCTTGGAAGTAGTTCAGCGTGTATTGTTGCAGGTTTAGTTGGAGCAAACAGATTTTTGGGTAATCCTCTTAATAAAAAGGATTTAATAAATCTTGCTTCAAAGATTGAAGGACACCCTGATAATACCACCCCTGCAATAATGGGCGGCTTAGTAACCAGTGCAATAGATGGTGATAAAGTTTATAGTGTAAGTGTACCTGTTGCAGAAAATATACGCTTTGGTGTGTTTATTCCACCTTTCGAATTAAGCACAGAGTATGCTCGTGGAGTGTTACCTGATACTTACACAAAGGAGCAGGCTGTATTTAATTTATCACGTTCATCGCTTATGACTTCATCACTGTTTTCAGGTTCTCTTGAAAATCTGAGAGTTGCTGTTCAGGATCAGTTGCACCAACCCTACAGAAAATCTCTTATAAAAGGCTATGATACTGTTTTCCGTACAAGTTATGAACTTGGCTCATATGGCACATATATAAGTGGTGCAGGGCCTACAATTATTGCGATTATTGATGATAAACATGCCTCTGATTTTGAAAATCACGCAATTAATTCGCTGGAAGAAAAGGGATTTAACGGTTGGAGATTTGTAATGTTAAGTGCTGACAGCGAAGGTGCTAAAATTATATTGGACTGATTATTTACAATTTGTTAAAATACACATTGACTTTTATAGTTTAACATATTAAAATAATTTATGGTGTTCTCTGATTTTGACTATGTATGGAGAACAATTTCAAAGAAAAAGGAGCTACACAGATGAGCCTTATAGTACAAAAATTCGGCGGTAGTTCTGTTGCAAATGCAGAGCGTGTTAATAATGTAGCACGCATTGTAACAGATACCTACAAAAAAGGCAACAAGGTTGTAGTTGTTGTATCTGCACAAGGAGATACAACTGACGATTTGATTGAAAAGCAAATGGAAATTAATCCAAATGCCTCAAAAAGGGAAAAAGATATGTTGTTGGCAGCAGGTGAGCAAATTTCAATTTCACTTTTGGCAATGGCAATTGAAAAGCTTGGCTATCCTGCCGTTTCCCTTC
>JAXJXA010000170.1:0-3258 GCA_036307745.1 Acutalibacteraceae bacterium
AAATCATCGAGCGAGCTTAAAGTTTAGGTCCAGCCTTTTTAAAGGCTGGATCAGAATATGTTTGTAAGTCGCTTTTTCATAGCCAAAATCCAGTCTTTTGGCAGTTTGCTTGGTTTTAGAATAGTTATTGCATAGGCAATTTCAGTAAGCAAATCACAGTTAAATGACAGCATACTTGAATATCTTATCCTGTTGCTGTCTACTTTATCTGTAGAACTGTTGCTTATGTGTTCAACCATAAGATGCTGTATAAACATAAATTCACACAGATAATTCACGTCAGAGTTATCCATTCTTACCTGCTCCAATAGTCTTATAGCTGTCCAGTCAAACTGTGCCAAATCACTTGTATGCAACTTATATCTGCGGTATTCAGGAGTATTGAATATCCATCTTACCAACAACCAGGCTACACAACAACCAACTACTACAAAACCTACTTTTATAAGAACCTCAGGGCTTATAACTGCGGTAGGGTAAATTACTGATGATACAAGTTGTGTTGCAAAAGCAAGCTGAGTAAACTGACTTTTTGTAATCAAAACACCAATTACAGAAATTATAAATGATGCAGGCAACCGCAATGCAAACGGCAATGAACCTAAAAGCAACATATAAAACACAGCAATAATAATAATACCAACTACACCGGGTATTGTACTTCTCAGCTTTGCATTTGGATAAATCGAAAGTACCGCAAGTGCTACAACAGGTATGAGAGTTACCTCAGTTACAGGAACAATCTGAGCTACAAACGCACATATCGTTACAATAGACGCAAGTTGCAAAGCACTACGCATATTGTAGGAAGTAAGTGAAAATCTCTTTTTAAGCACTGATATCCTGAACTTTGTAGAATCTTTTATACTTGATTTAATAACAGGTTTACCCTTATATTTTAAATAATCAGCAAGAATAAGTATGTACTTCTTCCACAGTGACGAAAGTTGAGGATTACTTAAAGTATAATCATCTGCAAAATTGCTCAACTCAATAGACAAACGCTTAAGACTTTTAATTTTGGAAAAAGCTCTGATAAGTTCTTCAAAATATTCCTTATCCTTATCGTTTAAAGTTCCCAGCTTTGCAACAGTGTCATAGATAAGGTCGCTCATCTGCTCCATCGTCATAAGTGCCAGAAAATCGTGTCTTGTACTTTCATCAAGCAAATATCCCTGATTAACCATTGTACTATAATTATTTTTACAAAAATCTGTTGTAAGCACAAACATATCGGTATCATCCTTAACCTCCTTGCCGAGCAAAAGATTAAGTTTATTTGATATAGCCTTACAACCACGCATTACATAAACACTGTCCTTGTGCTTTCTGAACAGGTTATTAAACAACACCAAAAATACTCCGCTTACCGCAATACAAAACAGATAACACAACAGTCTGCCAGGCACAACATCAATAGATACTCTTCCCTGATATTGCATAAGCAACAACTGCAAGCCTATTGTAAAATATCCACCTCTTGTAAAATTATCACAAAATACAAATGCAGAAAAAGCAAGCACAGCAAAGTTGATTACCACACCTAACAAAAATTGGACACTTGCAAGTGTACCAAACAGTACCATAGCCAACAATATAACTGCGTGTTTCAGATAATTTTTCAAACTAAAAGCTGTTTTGTAAAGGTCTTTTACAGTAAAAATTGTAGCAAGCCCCACCACAATCATACTTGGCCCAAATATTGCATTAATACAGAAACATAGTAAAATTCCTAAAAGCATAACAGGGAAATATACACAAGTAGTGGAGGTAAGGTCATTTAATGTGGTTATACACCTTTTTTTTATTTTTTGAATCATATAAATACCTCGTAAATCCAAATTCAATAATACTGACAGTTATAAAACAACATAAATCTATTTATCATAATAATATTATCAAATATAAATTATACACTCTTTATTTAACAATAGTTTGTAGAAAATTCGTACACGATTATCTGCTTTTAATAAATATCAGTAAAAATTATTACATATATTCTTTTTAATTCTATAACATTTGAACTATATAGTCAAGATTATAAATAGCAATTCACATACAGTTATGTGTAAAAATATTTTACAAGTAAAATTATTCAATGTAAAATATTGTATCAAATTATTCAAACAAATCATATTTTTCAAAAGTTGTAATATCGTATGAGGTTTCTTTTTTTGAATCGCTTTTTATTTCAGCTTTTTCTTTATCCTGTTCAAGCCACATTGCAATATAATTATCCATTGCACACATAAATCTCTGCCTGTCGGGATTAGCTGTAAGAAAGTCAAACATTTTCCTCAGAGATTTTTTAACATCAACATTATTATATTTATTTGAAAGTCCTTTTAAGTAGTCGTTGTCCACCAAGAAAAAACCGTCCCTTGCAGGAAGTTTTATTTCTGTACTACCATTATTCGAAAAATCAGACAATTTTTCTGTATAGACGATGTTGTAATCTTTTGCAACATTTTCAATTTTAATCTTCTCTTCATCTGATATACTTTTATTTTTTATTATATTCTCTTCATCTGTTATAATTTCTTCTTTTCTGATTTCATTTTCTTTACTTTCCTTTTGGTATTTTTCTTCAGAATTACCCTGATTATCTGAAAATTTATTCTGATTATTTTCATCTTTATTTTTGTCAGAAGTAAATTCAATAAAATTCAAAGTTTCATCGCCATTCAATAGCCATAATTCTTTTTCCACAAAAATCTTACGTTTTGATGCTCTGGTTTTTACAGCCTCTTGAAATCTTAACTGAATACCCTTTGAGGTAAGTATCCCATTTTCATCAAAAAGTTTTTTATCAAAAAGCCTACCACTACAAAAGTGATTAATAATCTGAACTGCTGTATCATTTTTAATGTTCAAATCATCAGCCACTATACAGATATAATCCTCATCAACATTAATATAAAAACTATTGCGATATATTTCTGTCAAAAGGTAAATATACAACGCCACGCCCTGCGTGCCATATTTTGCAAATAAAATTCTTATTTTTCTGTCTGAATAAAAATCCACATCCATAGGGAAATAATCCAATCCTTTTTTTATTGGTCTAGCCAAAATATCACCTCGCGTATAAATTACACCAAACGGTGTTCATTTAATAATCAAAAAAGCAGATTAATTGCCTATAAATGTGCATTGTTGTACAAAATTTATTTTTTAATCTCATATTAGGGGCTGTTTGAAAAATCAAAATCACTGAATATTTCGCTAAGACGAGGTGAGTTCGAGCGAAAAAACGGA
>JAXJXA010000171.1:0-5929 GCA_036307745.1 Acutalibacteraceae bacterium
ATACAATCCTGTTTGGAATACACTTTTCTGCCTTAAGTGCTCTTAGAAGTCTTCTATAATGCTCCGGTACATTGGGATTCATTTCATATACACCGTTTTTTAAACTCCTAAACTCTATTCCCGTTTTCACCTGTATAAGTTGATGGTCTTTTCCTAAAGTATTGCTCAATTTTTGGCTATCATCAAATACCATCAGACATCCTGTATAGTTCTCTATCTCAATATCTGATTCTGCTCTTTTCCATTCATCTCCACAATATACAGTCCCCAGTTCATCCATTTTTCTTCTGTTTGGAGTTGGCTCTGACGAAATGGTTCTTATAGAATAATTCTTAATCTTAACCAGAACACGTCCCTGAGTATCTAAAATCCATATATTGAATTTATCATTTTGTATATTATCATTTTTCTCAGCTGCATAGGTTGCATAAACATAACATCTTTCCTGGAGTTCATTTACAATTTCTACTTCCTCCATAGTAAACGGCATAAATGGTCTCATTTCTTTTTTATGCATCAATGTACCTGTAACATGCAAACAACCTTCTAATAAAGATGGATGTAGTGTAAATTTATGGAAATCATCACGTCTTTCTTTAGGAACTTCGATTATTCCTAGAACTTCATCCTGACCGATAAACACCTCTTTAAGTGCCTGATATGTAGTGCCATAATCAAATACTGTGCGTCTGTTTGCCTCATAAAACTCTTTACCTTCAAGATAATTATGACATCTCTCCTTGCAAGAATTAATATCAAAAATTACTTCCTCAGATTGTAAAGCATCCTGATACTCTGCCTTTCCTTGAGAATGAATAATACTTTCATTATTCTGATTGCTTCTTATCTGGAATGCTACACCCTTTTCCTTTATAGAAAGTGCAATCTCAACCTGCTGAGGGCTTTCTACAATTATTGGACGTGCCCACACAACATTTTTAATTTTTTGAACCTTACGCTTCATTGCTAACTCACACGCTGCACGTGCCATTTCAACATGAACTACTCCAGGAAGAACTTTCTGATGATTAACTACGTGATCAGCCACAAAACATTCTTCACCTGTCAGATTTTTGACATATTTCTGTTCCATAAAATCTGAGATATTTTCATCAACTAATGGATGTAAGCTTTTAATCTGAGGTATGGATTGTTTTTTCTTTGCCTTTGCAACTTTAGATTCACTTTTCCAGTAACTTTCCTTTGCAAACGGATAAGTTGGCAAACTTACTTTATATGGTCTTTCCTCTTCATAGAGTAACTTCCAATCTACATTTTTGCCATTTGCCCAGAGCAAAGCAATTTTCTCGTTTTCTTTATTCTCGATAAAAGTTTTAATATCTGATTCATTCAATGTTGTAATGTCAGATATTTTACCCTTCATTCCCTTTTTATAGCAATTATCAATCACTTGCTGACCTTCAACGAATAAAGTAAGTTTTTCCTTCAATTCTGCTAAACTCTTAACTACAAACAGTACTCTTTTTTTCATTGCAGTACGTCCGGTTTGAAGTGTATAGGAAATATTCTTTATTGTAAGCATCGGGTCGTCCTTCTCGCTTAAGAACTGAAGGATATTTTTTACATATTCTTTAAGACGATCTTCACTCTTTGCAGACACAGGAACAAAATATTCTTTCTCTTCTTCATCCTCCAAAACAATATCCTTTTGTTTATATTGTTCAAAGATTGCGTGTGCATTTGTTCCTCCAATTCCCAAAGAGCTTAATGCTGCACGGTATGGCGAATCTTTCTCCTCTAATTTTTTAGTATCTGTTACCACATAAAATGGTGAATTTACAAGGTCAATTTCTTTATTTGCTTCTTTAAAATTAAGAGATGCTGGTATCTCTCCGTGATACAGACTTAAAATTAATTTAATGCATCCTACAATACCTGCAACTGTATCCAGATGTCCGATATTTGTTTTAACCGAACCAATTCCACAGAAGCCCGTTTTGTCTGTATAGTTACGATAAGCATTACATAATGCTGAAAATTCGATCGGATCTCCTAGTTTTGTTCCTGTACCATGTGTTTCCACATAGCTGATCGTTTCAGGATTAATTTTTGTAGATTCCAAAGCCTTTGTTATTGCTTCTGATTGTCCCTTCACACTTGGAGCATAAAAACCAACTTTATCTGAACCATCATTATTTAGTTCAATTCCACGAAGCACTGCATAAATATGGTCACCATCTTCTGCTGCCTTTTTCGCATTCTTTAACAGAACTACTGCTGCTCCTTCACCATCAACCATACCATCTGCTGAAGCGTCAAATGTTTTAACGTGCCCATCACTTGATGTATTCAAACCAGGGAAATGCATATATCCTACGTTTGGAGTACAATGCATAGTGGATGCTCCTACCAATGCATAGTCTACTTTTCCTGCACAAATACTTTGATAGGCCTGATACATAGCAACCAATCCTGAAGAACAGTTAGAATGTACAAAATAGCTTGGTCCCTTTAACCCCAGCTTATACGCTATCATAGTTGGTATTGTACCACATAAACTGTAAAGCCACTTTACATAACTGTCTGTATCTTCTATAATATCAGCTTCCCCTTCATCTTCTCTTCTTTCCATATTATAGTAATGATTATTACTTGCTGACATATAAACTGCTGTGTTTGGTATCTCAGATGCAATATATCCCGCATCTTCAACCGCTTTCCACGAATCTTGTAATAAATGTCTTAATTGTGGATCCATATACTCTGCATCTCTTGGTGAAATTTTGAAAAATCCTGGATCAAATAATTCTTTTCCTTCAACAGCAAACTGAACTGGTACATAATTAGGGTTTTCCATAATATCCTTTGGTACTCTTAATTCCATTTGCTCTTCTTTAGTTAAATATTTACTACACTCTTTCTTACCAAGAAGATTATTCCAGAATTTTTCATAAGAATCTGCCCCAGGAACTTCACATGAAATACCAATAATAGCAACACTATCATCATAGTAATCTGGAATATCTGACTGCTGAGATATATTCTCTTCGTCCTCTACACTATTGTTTTCGTCCTCTTCTTCATCGTAAATAACGTCATTTTCATCATCTTCTTCATCATAAACAACGTCACTTTCGTCCTCTTCTTCATCGTAAATAATACTTTCTTCAGTTGTTTCGTTCTTCTTGATTTCTGCGATATAAGCACTAAGTGCTCTCATACTGGAATATTCAAACAAATGCGTTACTGTTATATTACAGTTAAATCGTTCATTGATTTTATCAACCACAACCGCAGCTGTAACTGAATCCACTCCTATTTCAAAGAAACCATCATCCAAAGTAAAATCATCATTTCCAATAATGCCTTTCCAAATATCTTTAACTGCTTCTTCAATCTCTGATAAAGATACTGTTTTAGGCACAACTATTTTCTTTACAATTTTTTTGGATACCTTTTTCTTTTTAGCTGTTTTCTTTACAGTTTGTTTGGATTCGAACTTTTCTTTATTTTTCTTTTTTGATTGTTTTAAAGTGTTCTCTTTTCCAAAATTCAACCAATAACGATTCTTTTCAAATGGATAAGATGGTAAAGATATTCTCTTTACTTTTTCATCTTTATAAAGCATACCCCAATCAATTTTACATCCACTTATCCATAGCTTAAGCAATTTGCTGTACTCTCTGTTTACTACCCAAGAATTGATTATTTCTTCGTCCTGTTCAATCATAGTAACAATATCATTTTTCTTATGAACACTGCCTACATAAACAGAAGCGTTTTCATCATTGATAAACTTTGAAAGTGTTTCTTTTAAATCATTAATGGTTACGGCTGTAAATGCCAAACGTTCTTCAAACGATTCTCTACCTATCTGGAGTGTGTATGCAATGTTAGCCAGATCGCTATCTGCGAATTGTTTTTCATCAATCGCATTATATAGAAGTTTTGCCTGTTCCTTAAGACGTTCTTTGTTTCTTGCTGATAGAAGAATAACAGCCGGATGATTCTTTGTTACTTTTACCGTTGTCTGGATTTCTTCTCCCATATATTCTTCTACCATAATATGTGCATTCACACCGCCATATCCAAAAGCACTTATTCCGGCTCTTCTTGGAATGTCCTCACTTACTCTGTCCCATGTTCTATTTTCTTGGTTTATATAAAATGGACTTCCTGTGAGGTCGATATATGGATTAAGTTCTTTGAAATTGCTCACACCAAGAATCTGGTTTTGCTGTAACGAAAGAACTACTTTCAATAAAGCACCAATACCAGACGCTGTTTCAAGATGTCCCACATTTGCCTTTAATGAACCGATTGCACAACTTTGGCTAACTGGTGTAATTCCACTTTCTTTATATAATTCCTCAAATGCCTTTTTAAGTCCTGTAATTTCAACTGGGTCTCCCAACTTTGCTCCAGTACTGTGTGCTTCTATATAATTAACAGTTGAAGGATCTACTTTTGCCTTATGGAAAACATCCATAATCAAATCAGCTTCTGCATTAGCCTTTGGAGAAGTCAGAGATGCACTCTTTCCCTTATGATTTTGTGAAGTTGCTTTAATTAATGCATAAATATTATCTCCATCTCTTACAGCTGCACTTAGTGGCTTAAGAATAATAGCACCAACACCTTCACTTCTAACTGTTCCGTCTGCATCTTTGTCAAATACTCTGCATTCTCCTGTCTTACTTAACATTCCGGCTGCACTAAAAGCTATATGTATAGAAGGTGTCAGAATAACATTAACACCACCTACAATAGCCATTTCACTGGAACCAATATGAATAGATTCAACTGCCTTATGAACAGCAACAAGAGAGCTTGAACAAGCTGTATCAATGGCTTCGCAAGGACCGGATAGATTCAGTATAGAAGATAATCTATTACACAACATAAAAGGTGATCTTCCTGAAAGGAAATATGGATTTTCTTCCACCTCATACTTATCCATCATTTCTGAGTAATCTCTTGTTCCAATTCCTACAAACACGCCTGTTTTTGTTCCGGACAAATCAGATGGTTTATATCCTGCATCTTCAATAGCACTCCATGCAGCCTGAAGGAACAATCTGTGCTGTGGATCCATTGCTTCTGCATCTTGCTTTGCAATTCCAAAGAAATCAGCATCAAATTTATCAATATCCTTCATAAAGCAACCCCAGCGAAGAGCCGGATCATCAAACTCTTTCCAATCAAAACGATCTTCCGGAATTTCTGTAACTAATTGTTTTCCATCTCGTAAATTTGTCCAAAACTCATCCAGATTCTCAGATTGTGGAAAAGCTCCTTGCATACCTATAATAGCAATAGGTTCATACTCTCTGTCAACAGAAGAATTGTTTGAAGCTATCTCTTTCTTCTCCGGATGAATAAAACGTGAAACTGTATCTTTCTTTTCTGTATGTACAAAACGAGATGTTACATTAAAACTATTTTCTATTTCTGGTTCTTTACTATAACTCTGTTTTTCAAAATATTTAACAGTTTTATTAGTTTTTACAATTTCATCATTTTCTATAGACACAGGAGCAACTTCTTCAACCTCCTGTTCTTTTTCATAAAAAGAATGAAGTTGACTTGCATATTTATCACATAAGTACGCTGCTAAAGAGCGAATAGTCGGTTCTTCAAATTCAAAAAGTACTGTTGGCATCAAATCAATCTTGTAATATTCATTGATTTTATTTGCAAAGTCTGTATAACTGATAGAATCAAAACCATACTGCTCCATTTCCTTATCAATATCCACGTTACGAATTTTTAACAGAGCAGACGCTGTGTCCATAAGAAATCTTTTTACATTTTCTAATATAACCTCATTATTTATCTGGACTGTTGTTTTATCTACTTTCTTTTGTGTCCCCATTATTTTTTTCCTCCTTTTTAATTCTATGAAATTTCTTTGTCTATCCGAAATATCGTTTTATTTATTTTTGGGGGTATTTTCATTGTTTTAATC
>JAXJXA010000172.1:0-3084 GCA_036307745.1 Acutalibacteraceae bacterium
TATGCCGAAATGATTTCTGTATTTTTAATGGTGTTTAGAATAAAAAACCAAGGGTGTCGCTTTTGCAACACCCTTGGGTTTTACATATTATTTTTCTTCAGCTTTTTCTTTTTTCTTCTTTTCTTTTTCGGCTTTTTTCTCAGCCTTAGGATCAGGTAGATTTTTCTCAGTTGTTATTGTAGAAAGTGCCCATTTCTGGAAGTGCATTTTTGTTCTGTCAGGACCAGTTTCAAGAATAAAAGAACCATCTTCCTTAATGCTTACAACTCTGCCCGTAATTCCGCCGATAGTAATAAGCTCGTCACCAATCTCAAGACTATCTCTCATTTGCTCTTCTTGTTTTTTCTTTTTAGCGTTTGGTCTCATAAAGAAGAGATACATTGCACCTATTATTACAGCATAAACTATTATCATAACAATAGGGGAAATAGAGCCGTTTTCCTGACTTGCTTCGCTGGTTGTACTTACAGATGCACATGATGTTAGACCAAGTGTAGCCATTAAACCCAAAGTAGATAAAATTATTTTTTTCATTTCATTCAATCCTTTCGCTCATATAGAAAATAATAACCCAATTATACCATATTTTGCAACCAATTCAAGTGGTAAAATACCTGTTATATTCTTTTTCCGAGAACATCTTTATATTTATTGTAGAAATCATTAAAGGTTCCATTATCCAAGGCTTTTCTTATTTGTTCCATAAGATTATTATAAAAATATATGTTGTGCATAACTGCAAGTCTCATTCCAAGCATTTCTCCACTTTTAAACAAGTGTCGGAGATATGCTCTGTCAAAATTACGGCACACAGGGCAATCACATTTATCGTCAATAGGAGAAGTATCCAATGTATATTTTGCATTGAATATATTTCGTATACCTTGCCATGTAAATAAATGTGCGTGTCTTGCATTTCTACTCGGCATAACGCAATCAAACATATCTACTCCTCTGTAAACAGCCTCCAATATATTTGCAGGTGTTCCTACACCCATCAAGTAACGTGGTTTGTTCTGAGGCATATGTTCTTCAACCTTTTCAATTATGTGGTACATAACTTCAGCAGGTTCTCCCACAGCAAGACCGCCTATGGCATAACCAGGTAAGTCAAGCTGACTGATAGCTTTCATATGCTCCACACGCAGATCATCATATGTTGCTCCCTGATTAATTCCAAATAGCATTTGGTGAGGATTCAGAGTTGTTTCAAGACTATTGAGCCTGTCCATTTCTGTTTTACATCGTTGAAGCCAACGAGTGGTGCGGGCAACAGAATTTTTTGCATAGTTGTACTCGGCAGGATTTTCCATACATTCATCGAATGCCATGGCTATGGTAGAGGCAAGGTTAGACTGAATTTGCATACTTTCTTCAGGACCCATAAATATTTTTCTTCCATCTATATGAGATGAAAAATAAACCCCTTCTTCTTTGATATTTCTCAGTTTTGCTAATGAAAAGACCTGGAATCCACCGCTATCAGTAAGAACCGGACCGTCCCAACGTGTGAATTTTCGTATTCCACCAAGCTGTTTTACAACTGTATCAGTAGGACGTAGGTGAAGATGATAGGTATTGCAAAGTTGTATCTGACATTTAATATCTTTAAGGTCAAGAGCACTCACAGCACCCTTTATAGCACCGCAGGTAGCTACATTCATAAATACAGGTGTTTGTACTGTGCCGTGTACGGTAATAAGCTCTCCACGCCTTGCATTACCTTCTTTTTTAATTAAATTAAACACTGCAATATTCCTTTCTTAATTAATCTATAATAGCTTAAAAAATTGCCATAGCATCGCCAAAGGAGAAAAATCTGTATTTTTCTTTTACGGCTGTTTTATAACTATTCATAATTGTATCAAAGTCTGCAAAAGCAGAAACGAGCATTATAAGGGTACTTTCAGGTAAGTGAAAATTGGTAATAAGTCCGTTAAGTATTTTGAATTTATAACCAGGATAAATAAAAATATCAGTAAAACCTTCACAGGCAATAATTTCGCCATTATATTTTGTAGCTACTGATTCCAAAGTTCTACAACTGGTAGTGCCCACTGCAATAACACGTCCACCGTTTTCTTTTGTTTCCTTTATAAGTTGTGCTGTTTTTTCTGGAATTTCGTAATGCTCGGAGTGCATTTTGTGTTTTGTAACATCATCCACTTTAACAGGACGGAAAGTTCCCAGTCCAACATGAAGTGTAACATAACCTATTTTAATTCCCTTCTCTTCTATACGTTTAAGAAGCTCAGGAGTGAAGTGTAGTCCGGCTGTTGGTGCAGCGGCAGAGCCAAGCTCACGACTGTACACTGTCTGGTATCTTTCTTTGTCCTCTAATTTTGCTGTAATGTAGGGGGGAAGTGGCATTTGGCCTATCTTGTCCAGTGCTGTGTAGAAATTATCTTTACTGTAAAATTCAACAACACGATTGCCATTTTCCAAAACTTCCAACACCTTACAGCTCATAATATCTCCGAAGGTGAATTCATCACCTTCTTTTGCTTTTTTACCGGGCTTTGAAAGACATTCCCACACATTGTTGCGTACTTGTGATAGAAGTAAGAATTCAACCCTTGCACCGGTAGAGCGTGTACCATAAATTCTTGCAGGAAGAACTCTGGAATCATTTACTATCAGACAATCTCCTTTGTTAAGATAATCTATAATATCATAAAAATGTTTGTGTTCAATGGTGTTATCTTTACGGTTAAGCACCATCAATCTTGAAGAATCTCTTGGTTCCACAGGAGTTTGTGCAATTAACTCTTGTGGTAAATCATAGTAGAAATCACTTGTTTTCATTATTGTACCTCAGAAATGCCTGTAAAATTTATCTGTTATTTATATTTTCTCTAACTTTGCAAAATTTGCCATTAATTTTTTAGTTCCAATTTTGTCAAATGCAATTTCAAGCATAGTATCATTAGCCATTGGCTGTGCAGATATAATCATACCCTTACCAAATGCCTTGTGCATTACGCTGTCACCTGCTTTAAAGTCTGCTTTTGCAGTTGGTGTAGGTTTTGGATTGTAGGTTCGGTTTGCAAAGTTATTTGCTCTTGCAAAAGTATTGTTTAAGAA
>JAXJXA010000173.1:0-4695 GCA_036307745.1 Acutalibacteraceae bacterium
CGCAGAAAAGCACCGCTTTGGGGCAAAATAGACAGTGCTTTTGATTTTTCAAACAGCCCCTAGTATTATTTTATTTTATCAATCACAAGAGCACATTTACCCATTTGAGTATAGCGTTCTTCAAATATATCTCTTTCATATTTAGTGTTTTCCCCTACTAATGGGTCATTCAGATAATAATAATCCTCATCATATCCTACCAATAGCATACAATGCTCGTTAGCCAGCCACTCAAAAGTATCTCCATCTTCATACGGTGAATTTTCAGCAGCTCCATCAACTTTCCACTCATAGGTTACAACAGGTTCAGCCATCCACATAGTAGTCCATATAAGAACAGGTTCATCATTTGCTATGTAACGTGTAATCAAACTTTCCATTGAAGAACCTGTAACATCCACAGCCCTGAAACCCTTGTCCCCAAAGTAATCATTCATAGCATTTTCTATAACAGGAGGGAAACAGCCCAATGAATCTTCAGAATAAGGACTTCCGATAAAGGCAGAATATGCATCAGGACCATACATATCCCCATTTTTATCAAAACTAAAACTCTCTTGTGGCAAATATTTATCTATAAACCTGTTGGTGTCAATTTCAAAACCATAATAATTAAGTAACATTGTAGAACTTACAGATTCACATCCTGAAGGATAATTATCTCCTTGCATAATAATTGGTACATTCTTAATAATATGCTTTTTGGGAACATTTACAGTAACAGGCACAGTGGTATATACTCCCGTAGATGATAAAGCGACAATATTGGTTGTTCCTGTTCCCACCCCTGTCACCTTTCCATTTTTATCGACAGTCGCAATTTCTATATTACCAGAAGTATAGATTATCTCAGGATTATCATATTCTTCTTTATCATCAGGAGCTGTATATGTACACTCTAATTTTACTGTTTTTCCCACTACAACACTATATACATCTTTTTTAAATTTCAGACTTTGGTTAGTTGCAAGAACAATTTTCTCAGTAACCTCTTCAGTAGGTTGAACAATTACAGAAAATTCCTCAGACACAGCTGTGCTATTTATAAGAGATACCGCTGTAACAATACCTAAAATCACAGCTAGCAACGAAACAGATAATATAATAGTTTTAATTTTACTCGAAAGAGATTTTTTTATATACGGCTCTTCTACAAAAACATCATCAATAAAATTGATAACTGTTTCTATACCATCTGTATCATAATTTTCGTCAAAGTCCTGCTCTATAACTGATTTCACTTGTGCTTCAACAGGCAGTACATTATCTGTATTTAATTGTTCAATAATTTCTACGCTGTCACTAACAACAGAAGTATTGAAATCTTTCTTAGGAACTTCTGAAATCTTACTACCCATATTCACCTCTTATACAATAAACAATCGGCACTACTGTCACCTAAAAGGTAAACATATTCTTAACATAATAAAGTCAAGCTATGACTATATATTTTAATTATAACATATCTGCTTTTTTCAATGCAAACAATTACTGTTGGTACAATCTTAGAATAAATCAACAATCAAACCATATTTAATGTGAAATATGCAAAAACCCGTCCACAAATGTGGACGGGTTAGCTTGTACGATAAGATATTTAATAAATTAAGCCTTACCAACTGAGCCGAACAGCTCCATTTTCTCTTTAACTGTTGCCTTGATAGCCTCAAAACCAGGAGCAAGAAGCTTTCTTGGATCAAAGCCCTTACCCTGAAGGTCTTTACCAGCTTCAACATACTCTCTTGTAGCAGCAGCAAAAGCTAACTGACACTCTGTATTTACATTGATTTTAGAAACACCAAGGTCAATAGCCTTCTTAATCATATCACTGGGAATACCTGTACCGCCGTGCAAAACCAATGGCATTGTACCTGTAAGCTCCTGAATATTTGCAAGAACATCAAAGTTCAAGCCAGTCCAGTTCTCAGGGTATTTACCGTGAATATTACCGATACCAGCAGCAAGCATTGTTACACCAAGGTCAGCAATCATCTTACACTCAGCAGGGTCAGCACATTCACCTGCACCAACAACGCCGTCTTCTTCACCGCCGATTGAACCAACTTCAGCTTCAAGTGAAAGATTCTTTTCATTACAGATAGCAATAAGCTCTTTTGTTTTTTCAACATTCTCTTCAATAGGATAATGAGAACCATCAAACATAACAGAACTAAAACCAGCAGCAATACAAGCCTTAGCACCGTCATATGAACCGTGGTCAAGGTGAAGAGCAACAGGAACTGTAATATTAAGCTCCTCCAGCATACCGTTAACCATACCTACAACTGTCTTGTAGCCACACATATACTTACCTGCACCCTCAGAAACACCTAAAATAACAGGTGAATTAAGCTCCTGAGCTGTTAACAGAATAGCTTTTGTCCATTCAAGATTGTTAATGTTAAACTGACCAACTGCGTAGTGGCCCTCTTTTGCCTTTGTCAGCATTTCTTTTGCATTTACTAATGCCATTGAAATCACTCCATTTATCAAATTCTTTTACCACGCAACTGCATGATAATCCAAAAAATATTATACATTATATTTTAGGAAATATAAAGGGTATTTATAAAAAAATTTGTAGTTAAAAAAGGATTTTTTTTACTTGTTTTACACAATGTAATGTAGTAAAGTATATATGTAGTACAGTTTTAATACTAAACACCGTTTAAAATCGGTAAAAGATTTTCGAGCAGATTTTGCACTGAACGAATACTGATCCACAGAAAGGCTGTCGCCTTTTGAGGACGCAGTATGAAGTGCAGTGCGAAATATGCCGAAATGATTTCTGTATTTTTAATGGTGTTTAGTATTATATTTTAAAATTTTAGTTGAAAAATAATTATGATGTGATATACTTTGATTATAATTAGTAATCATTCTTATTTATAATATACTTTATATACTTTTGCAAAATAGAGGTGTAGTTATGTCAGAAAAAAAGATTGTTATAAAAGGTGCAAAAGAACATAATCTTAAAAATGTAGATGTGGAAATTCCTCGTGATAAGTTGGTAGTAATAACAGGTCTTTCAGGTTCAGGCAAATCTTCACTTGCTTTTGATACCATATATGCAGAGGGACAGAGAAGATATGTAGAATCTCTTTCATCATATGCAAGAATGTTTCTAGGACAGATGGAAAAGCCAAATGTAGAAAGTATTGAGGGGTTATCACCTGCAATTTCTATCGATCAGAAAACCACATCAAAAAATCCACGTTCGACAGTTGGTACCGTAACCGAGATTTATGATTATCTCCGACTTTTATATGCTCGTATAGGTGTTCCGCATTGTCCTGTATGCGGACGTGAAATAAAACAGCAGACAATCGACCAGATTGTTGATAAGATTATGGAGCTTGAAGAAAGAACAAAAATTCAGATATTGGCACCCATTGTGCGTGGAAAAAAGGGTGAGCATATAAAAGAATTTGATAAGGCACGAAAAAGCGGTTATGTAAGGGTGCGTGTTGACGGTAATCTTTATGATCTATCAGAAGAAATTAAACTTGAGAAAAATAAAAAGCATACAATAGAAATTATTGTCGACAGACTTGTGGTAAGTGAAAAAATACGTTCACGTCTTGCTGATTCTTTGGAAATTGCATCCAAACTCGCAGGAGGTCTTGTAATTGTCAATATAGTTAATGGAGAAGATTTGCTCTTTTCACAAAATTATGCCTGTCCCGAACATGGAATAGGTATAGAAGAGCTTTCACCACGTATGTTCTCGTTTAACAACCCTATGGGAGCTTGCCCTCATTGTACAGGTCTTGGAATGTTTATGCGTGTGGATCCAAATCTTATCATAACAGATTGGAATAAATCTGTACGTAATGGTGGTGTAAGAGGAAGTGGTTGGGCTATGGAAGGTAGTTCTATTGCTACTATGTACTTTGAAGGTCTTGCTGAGCATTATAATTTTAGTTTAGATGCACCTTTGAATGAGTTGTCTGAAGAAATAATTAACATACTTTTGTACGGTACAAATGGAGAGAAATTTTTGGTTCACCGCAAGTCAGAGTATGGTAAAGGTTCTTATTATACTGATTTTGAAGGTGTTATCAATAATCTTGAAAGAAGATTTAAAGACACTCAAAGCAAATGGATAAAAGAAGAAATACAAAATTATATGGCTGAAGTTCCCTGTAAATATTGTAAGGGGAAGCGACTGTCAGATATTAGCCTCGCAGTAACAGTAGGAGATATAAATATTGCCGATTTGTGTGATAAATCGGTTGTTCAGATTATTGAATTTATAAATAATCTTGAATTTTCAGAGCGTGACAGAATGATTGCTCAACCTATACTAAAAGAAATTATCAATAGATTAGGATTTTTAAACAGTGTAGGACTTGACTATCTTACTTTGTCCCGTTCTTCAGGGACATTAAGCGGTGGCGAAAGTCAGCGTATTCGTCTTGCTACACAGATAGGCTCTTTTTTGATGGGAGTTCTTTATATACTTGATGAGCCTAGTATAGGACTTCATCAGCGTGACAATGATAAACTGATAGCTACTCTTGAAAAACTCCGTGACCTTGGCAATACAGTTATTGTTGTTGAACACGATGAAGATACAATGAAAGCTGCTGATTATATCATAGATGTTTGTCCCGGTGCAGGTGTACACGGTGGAAACATTTTATGCTGTGGTGATGTAAACAAGATTATGTCCTGCGACAAATCTATAAC
>JAXJXA010000174.1:0-2316 GCA_036307745.1 Acutalibacteraceae bacterium
GCAATTGCTTCTCCCTCACGGTCAGGGTCAGTTGCAAGATAAACATAGTCAGCCTTTTTAGCAGCTTTTTCAAGTTTTTTTACAAGTTCTTCCTTACCCTCTATTATCTCATAATTGGGTTCAAAATGCTTACGCACATTTACACTAAGCCTTTTTGCCGGTAAATCACGGACGTGACCCATTGAAGCCACAACCTCATAACCTTCTCCAAGATATTTTTTTATTGTTTTAGCTTTAGCAGGTGACTCCACTATTACTAATTTAGACATAATATCCTCCCTTAAATCAAACAGGAATATATTTTCCTCCTGATTTTCTTGTAATAACCTCGTCAAGCTCAAGTTCCGTAAGGCTCTGCATTATTTTATTTACAGGTAGCCCTGTTTTTACAATTATATCATCAACAGTTGACGAATTTTCGCAGATAATATCATATATTCTCTGTGTTTTTTCAGAAACGTTTTTTAATTGTTTTTTCTCTCGTTTAATATCGATTTCCACATCTATGCTATCAATAATTTTAACACTATTCGACTTATTTATCCTTTTGGGTTTATTACCCTTTTTTTCTGAGATAAGTTCATTAATCGAAATACTTTTCCTTCGTCCTGAAGGAATATCATTTATTATACTATCACTGATTTCACTTAACGGTAATGGTTCAACATATGTAAGTTCATATTTTTCTGAATATTCTTCAATTATTTCATTAGCATTTGTAACCGCCTTTGCTCCCTGCTTTATAAGCAGATTTGTCCCAAAAGCTACGGCATTGGTTACATCACCCGGGATTGCAAAAATATCCTTATTCTGTGACAGTGCAGTAGTTGCAGTAATAAGGGCACCGCTTTTTTCTCCTGCCTCCACTACAAGAACCCCCTGTGACAATGCTGAAATAATTCTATTTCTTTTTGGAAAACTGTATTTTTGAGGCGGAGTATCCGGTGGGTATTCCGAGATTACTGCACCATTATCTGCAATATGCTTTCTCAAGGTAGCATTTGTCATAAGATAATTATAATTTATACCACAACCAAGCACACAAACTGTAATACCTTCTGCCATTAATGCTCCCTTATGCGACGAACTGTCAATCCCTAAGGCTCCTCCACTTATCACATTTACTCCTGATTTAGCAAGATCATAACCTATTGAAAAAGCAAGCTTTTTACCTGAGGCTGTGGCATTGCGTGTACCTACAATGCCTATGGATAAGATGTTATCAATATCAGGTAAATTTCCGTTTACATAAAGCACAGCAGGTGGATCATAAATTTCTTTAAGCTGACGAGGATATTTATCCATATCTGGTGTTAACAGATTATACCCCAACATTTTGCATTTGTCTATAATTTGTTGTGCTTGTTCTAAAGTATTATTACAAAGATTTTTAAATTCTTTTGGGGTAAAACAACCACAAAGTCGCCACTCCTGTTGCCCTCCATTATAAAAATCTACTATTGACGGATAAAAGCGAATTACTGTATTCACCTTTGGATTTGCATATCCTATACTACATTGAAGCCATACCCAGTATTTTAATGTATCTTCCACTGTTTACAACCCCCTTAACATCTCCCACATCAGAATAGCTGATGCCACTGATGCGTTAAGAGATTCTGACCTACCAAGCATTGGAATTGTAGCCTTTATTTTACACTTTTTAACAGTAGTTTGTTGTAAACCATTTCCTTCGTTACCAATAAACACTGCACAGGTTCTTTTTTCAATAGATTTTATCTCTGTTACATCAACTGCATTTTTATCAACAACAGCAGCTATTGTTGTAACATTCTGATTATTAAAGGTTTCTGCCATCTCCGACATATTTTTGCATACTTTAATTGGTAGTCTGAAAACTGCTCCCATAGTTCCTCTAAGAACCTTAGGAGAAAAAACATCACAGCAATCCTCCGTAATAACCACACCTTTTACGCCCAGTGCCTCGGCCGTCCTTAAAATTGTACCCATATTAGAGGGGTCTTGAATTCTTTCAAGTGCAATATACACACTCTCATTCTGTATATCAAAGTTCTTTGAATTTTCATTACAAACGCACAAAATTCCCTGAGGTGACTTTGTGTCTGAAATTTGAGAAAACAGCTTATCAGAAAATACAAAGGTGCTTTCGCAAATTCCCACAATCCTGTTCACCAATTCGCTATGCTTTTCAAGAGCCTGTTCAGAAAAAACAGCAACAGATATTTCTACACTACTATCAAGAGCATCTGTACACAATCTTATACCCTCAATTACAAACTGTTTATTCTCTTTGCGATATGAAGAACTTTTTATCAACTTTACAATATGCTTAAC
>JAXJXA010000175.1:0-2387 GCA_036307745.1 Acutalibacteraceae bacterium
GCCTTATATTATCTAAAAATGTAGATAAAGCAGTAAAAATATTGAAAGAAAACGGTATTGATATTTTAGATATTACAGATGGAGGTTAATATAAATGATATATTTAGATAATTCAGCTACTACATTTCCAAAACCTGTTTCAGTTTATAATGCAGTAAATCAGGCTATGCGTAACTTTGGAGCAAATCCTGGAAGAAGTGGTCATAGTATGTCAATAAGGGCTGCCGAGCAGGTTTATAAGTGTAGGGAAGCTGTTGCTAGATTTTATAATATAAAAGAAATAGAGAATATTATTTTTACGCAGAACTGTACTTATGCTACTAATACAATAATTAAAGGATTTCTAAAAAAAGGAGACCATGTTGTTATTTCCGATTTAGAGCATAATTCTGTATTACGACCTATAAATCAGTTATCAGAAAATGGTATTACTTTTACTACTGCATCGGTAGAATATGGTGATTTTGAAAAAACAGTAGATAATTTTCGAAAATCAATAAATGAAAAAACATCTTTAATGATTATAACACATGCTTCAAATGTAACAGGAACAATTTTGCCTATAGGTAGAATTACAGCATTAGCACATCAATATAATATAAAGGTCCTTATTGATGCAGCACAAACTTCAGGTGTAATTCCTATTGATGTAGATGAAATAAATATGGATTTCTTAGCAACCGCAGGGCACAAAGGTCTTATGGGACCAATGGGTACAGGAATAATGTATGTTAAAGAACCTGATTTAATTTTTCCACTTGTATGTGGTGGAACAGGTAGTAGTTCTCTTGATATTTTTCAACCTAGGGTAACACCTGATAAATTCGAAAGCGGTACCTGCAATCTTCCAGGAATTTGTGGCTTGCTTAAAGGAATTGAATTTATTGAGAGAACAGGTATTAAAAAAATACACAATTACGAATTCGCTTTGCTGGAACTTCTTTACAGCAAATTAGAACGTATTAAAAATGTAAAATTATACACTCCAAAGCCACAGATAAATTATAATGCACCATTATTATCATTTAATATCGGTAATATACCTAGCGAACAGGTGGCTGAAACATTAGACAAAAAATATAATATTGCTGTAAGAGCAGGTTTGCATTGTGCTCCGACAGCACATAAAAAACTACAAACAGAAAATCAAGGTACAGTACGAATATCATTGTCATATTTTAATACAATAAATCACATAAATTCTGTGTCAAATGCTGTTAAAAATATTTCTGATTTTTATTCAAAAAAAATTAATATAAAGTAGTGTACATTTCAAAATTTTGTGATAAAATTATGATGTGTGATTGCAAAATAATTTTATCCTTAAAATTAAGTAAATCATAAGTTTATTATAGAACGGAATGGATAATCATGGATGATATTTTATCATGGTTTCAGTCCTTTTTATCTGTCATAAAAACTTTTGAGATAAAAGACGTTATAGATATTGTGTGTGTAACGTTTATTATATACGCACTTATTAAGTTTATAAGAGATACTAAGGCTGTGCAGTTGCTTAAAGGTGCAATTCTACTGATTCTTGTTTACCTTGTTGCAACATTTTTTAATTTTACAATGCTTTCGGCTTTGCTAAGAATGTTTGTAGAGTTTGGAGTACTTATTATCATAATTATTTTCCAACCGGAGATAAGAAGTTTTTTGGAAAAGTTAGGTAGAAGCAAATTTTCCAAATCATTTGGTTTTTCTGGTGTAGATGAATACAATAAGGTTATTGAAGCCAAAAGAAAATGTGTTAATGATGTAGTTGCAATAGCCAAAAACTTCAGCAAGAAAAAGGTTGGTGCACTTATAGTGTTCGAACAAGAAACTAAACTTGGTGATATTATTAATACAGGTACTATTGTGGATGCTGCACCCTCAGTTTCTCTTTTTGGAAATATGTTCTTTAATAAAGCTCCGTTGCATGATGGTGCTGTTATTGTTCGTAACGGCAGAATATATGCAGCAGGATGTATATTACCACTTACTAAAAAAAATTCAGAGGTTGATGTTAATTTAGGTACACGTCACAGAGCTGCTATTGGGATGAGTGAAGAATCAGATGCAGTGATTGTAGTTGTTTCAGAAGAAACAGGTGGAATTTCTATTGCAAATCAAGGAAGGTTAACGAAAATGGAAGATAGTGAAGAATTAAAAAACAGACTCGAAAGATTAGTTGTTCCTGAAACATCTAAAAATGATTTTGTGGATTATATTCCCATTTTTTCATCCATAAGAAAGGAAAAGAAAAACACCAATGAACATAGAGAAGAAAAAGAACATTAACACAAAAAGTCTGTTTAATAACTCAAAGTTTCTTTTATTACTTTCTTTTATACTTGCCTGTATTTTTTGGGTGGCTTTTGCATCTGCATCTGATGAAGAAA
>JAXJXA010000176.1:0-2719 GCA_036307745.1 Acutalibacteraceae bacterium
AGCACTTTTGATTTTTCAAACAAACCCCGAAATAAAACAAAAAATTATTCTAAATTTCTTTAAATTGAATTTGCATCAGCCAAAATATCTTCATCAGTCAAAGGCTTTTTCTCTTCAGATTTTTCAGAATTTTCTTTATTAAACATAGCTGTTATTTTATCTACTAAATCAGGTGCCATAGCCAATGCTTTTTCTGCTACTGTAGAATTTGGTGTATCAATACTCAGAACCTTTGCATCACCATTTGAGATAACTATAAAAGCAATAGGGTTAATTGAAACCCCCGCACCTGTACCGCCACCAAATAAATCTTTATTTGGTGCTGATTTAGCTACAAAACTGGAACCTCCTGATGCAAAACCATATGTCACCTTGGAAACAGGAACTATAACTGTTCCATCAGGTGATGATACAGGTGTACCTATAACAGTATTTACATCTACCATTTGTTTAATTTTTTCTATGGTAGTACCCATCAAACTTTCAAGTGGTTGTTTATTTTCCATTTTCAACACCGTCCTATTATAATAATTATTTTTTTAATTAAACTATTTATTCTCCTCAGATCTATTATCTGAAACTGTTATCTTCATATACAACTTAAATGCCTTAAACAAATAAAAAATCATTGCTTTTATTAAAAATAATGGTCTGGTGGCAATCTGTGTAAACAGACTTGCAGTTGTTGTTTTGTTATCAAAATCAGCATTTATATTTATATCGGGAATATGACAAAATGTAACCAAAGCAGATAATGCTCCTATAAGTGGATAAATACCATCGCAGATATAACCAAAGTTCATTGCTGTTTCAAAAGCATCATTACCTCCTGCGGATATATCTATCCTGAGTTTTCTTATAAGAATGTGTTTACTGACATCACTCAAAAATCCCTTAATAATATCCAGAATTTCTCCGAGAATTTCTATAATCCCGCTTACTCCCTGTTCTTTGAATATTTTGGAAAAGGTATTTTCAGATTCTTCTTTTTTCTTCTTTTTCTCTTGTTCTGGCTTTTCAGGTGTTTTTTTCTTTTTCTGTTTTCGCTGTTTTTTCTTTTTCTTTTCAGGTTTTGGCATAAGATAAAATTTTAAAAACAGATATCCTAACTTTACTTTTGTGTTTTCACCATCATATTCAATATAAAAATTAACAGGGATTAACAGCAATAAAATTATAAATGCTATTATTATAGAAATTATAATTAAAGCTGTCATACATCCCTACACCTTCCAAAATATATTACTGATTACTCACTTATTGTTAGAGTTTTCATCTGAATTATTATCAGTATTTTCCATTTTATTGTTTTCGCTTTCTGATTGCTCTTGATTCGATTCGTCATTTTTAGTGGAATCATTCTCCTGCTGTGGCAGTGGTGGTAAATCGTCAAGCGATTCAATCTGAAAACATCTTAAAAAATTTTCTGTTGTACCATACAAAAGAGGTCTGCCTGGAAGTTCCAGTCTACCCTTTTCTTCTATAAGACCTTTAGTTGTAAGACTGCCTATAACACCGGAACAATCCACACCTCTTACCTGCTCTACAAAAGCCTTTGTAACAGGTTGATTATAGGCTATTACTGCAAGCACCTCCAGTGCCGCCTGAGAAAGAGGTGAATTACGTTTTATGTCCATTACTCTGCGTATATACTCGCCGTATTCTTTTTTATTGCACATCTGATAACTTTCTTCCAGCCTTATAACAGCTATACCATGAGAATCACTGTTATATTCCTGAATAAGTTCTTCAATAAGTTTTTTTGCCTGACTTGGCTTAACCTCTATTGCTTTGCTTATCATATCTAATGGTACAGGCGTACCATTAGCAAACAAAATTGCTTCTATCGCACATTTTAATTCTGTATTATTCAACAGTATTATCTCCTCTGATTAATTTTACATCTGCTGTATCACCGTCGCCGTCAATTCTTATACGACCATTTTTAACAAGCTCAAGCATAGCAAGAAAGGTTGCTACAAGCTCAGATTTGGGACTTCCGTCCTTAAACAGACTGCGATATTTTACAGGGGTTCCTCCCCATAACTGACGCAATACATATACTACTCTTGAGCTTACTGATACAATCTTTCTTTCTACAATTCCACTGAATGCTTCACGAGGCGGCGGCAATTTACTTTTACCTCTGCCTACTGCCATTATAAAAGCCTTAGCTATATCTTCAGGCGGATGTTTACGTGTATAAGTCATATCAAATTTAATTTTTGAAGGTGCCTTTGTGTAAATATCGTAGGTTGCCATCTTTGACAGTTGTGCTGCTATTTTTCTGCATTCCTGATATTCCAACAACTGACCTTCAAGCTCTTTTTTTAGTTCCTCTGCCTCTTCATACTTAGGTAACAGAGAAACTGACTTTATATACACAAGTCGTGATGCCATTTCCAAAAACTCACTGGAAACCTCCATCTGTTCCTCCTGCATCTGGTTAATCTGTTCCATATATTGCTCCAGCAAAACAGCTATTTCAATATCACAAATATCCATTTTATGCTTTGCAATCAGTTGTAAAAGCATATCAAGAGGTCCTTCAAAATCACATATTTTATACTGCAAAACAGCGATATCCTTACTCACACAAACACCTCCAATCAAAAATAAATTCATCAAATATAAATTAGTGAGTATATGAAAACAGAAAAATGACTGAATATTTCGAGTATTTTTCATAAAGAAATCGCCCGTATTAGTAGAAATAGAC
>JAXJXA010000177.1:0-2717 GCA_036307745.1 Acutalibacteraceae bacterium
AAGAACTATAAGATTTGCTTTAACTAAGCCCATACTATTAAGCACACATACCGCACCTGCAAATAAAATATATATTATAACAGAAGCTATCAAATAAATTTTATGTATATTAATAAATTCATAACCATAAAGCATTTTGACAGATATGCGTTCCTTAAAACTTTCACAATATAATCTACAAAATTGATATATCAACACAACTAATCCCAACAGATAAATTATCATTTCAAAAACATCAGAAATTATTGCTTTTTTATAAAAACTTATTGTGTCAGAAAATGTACTTGATATATATGGTGTTTCTGGTATAAAATCCTCTAAACCATTCTCTTTTATTACAGGATATAATTCCTCATAAGGATTATCTGACGTAGTTTCAACAAAATACTCTCCTCCCGAAAAAGCAGATACTAGCTTATATGACAGATATTTATGACTATAAAGATATATAATAGGGTTTTTAATTGTTCCAAAGTCAGAATTATTTACATTTGAATTAAATGTATTTATAGGATTATCATTCTTATATATTATAACATTAATATCATCCTTAATCAGGTTATCCAAAGACTCGCACAGAAAATCTTTTATTTGTTCTTCTCTGTCAACCTTACATTCTGGTATTAAAATATTAAACTTGCTATCATCAAAATCCGAATTGATGATTAATTCATCATCTGCATTATATATAGGGTTTATTTTCAAATAATTTTCGTTAATTGTTATATTATCCTGTTCATAAGTTTCAGCTAGACACATACCATCTGAATCTAACCAATAATTTCTTGCATATATCATAACTCCATTATTATTAGAATTTGTTTCATCATAAAGTTTTAAATACCTATCACTTGCCTGTTGTTCGTCAACAGTTGTATAAATCTCATGTAAAGGCATTGTAACATAACTTGAAACTTTGTCAGAGATGTTCTTAGCTTGAACCGATAATTTATAAATCTCATTCAAATTACTGCAAGTTGTAGAAATTGAAAAAACCAAAAGAATAAAAAATACAAATTTTGCAACCAAAATTACAGAGAAAAATTCTATATTACTGTCTTTCCCTTTTATATCCTGATATAAATTTCTAAAATAAGTAGTTAAGGAGGCTACAAAGCAAAATACAACCATTATAGCCAAGATTATCGCATAAATTTTTATACCAAATAAAACAAAATCAAAAACCGTTAAACCAAATATGCAAAATACAAACACCAAAGCAATCACAGTTGTAACTAAGAAAAATAATAGCAGTTCTTTTATTAATGTAAAGGATTTTTCTATGAATAGGTCGTTATTACTGTAACCATTTAATTTTTTCACAGCATCATCTTTACTTAAAGATAAAACATAAAAAAGAATACAAACACACATTAAAAATATAGGTAAAAAGCAGTACTGTATTACCGAAATATTTTGAAATATAGCAATTTCATTTGAAATTTCAACATCATATCCTAATTTTTGCAAATCATTCATTACATAATCAATGGTATCCGTATCAATATAATATTTACAACTATTCAAATTATACTTTGATACTTCACGAAAATCATATATGTTTATATTCACAAATAAATTAGAACAGTATATACTCTCAGCTTTATCAATATCCATAGTTGAATAAACTGTATTATCTCCTGTTTTGGATATCTTTTGTATAGCTGAAATTGAGATGAAATCATCATTGTTAAATGTTGAATAAATCAAATACGGTTCTTTTTCATCATCCATATCAACAGTCTGGAACATAATATCAGAATTATTTTTATTTACAATTTTTTCTAATTCTTCAACAAAATATTGATTAGTGATATTACTGTTCTTACTTATTGTTACAGGTGTTTTATCCTTAAATAACCTTTCCTCCACGGAGTAAGAATAGCTTAAAAATGCAATTATATTAATATATATAAATAAAACAGCAAAGCATATCCTTAATATCCTTTTCATAGAATTAATCCTCCTTTTACATTGGTGTATGGTAATAATTTCGTGTGTTTAAATCACTTTAAAATATGTAATTTGTCTATAAATCCTAATACACCTATTAATGATTGCAAACGTTATGCCAATAGGCGTATCTTGTACCATTTCCCTTAGTTCTTATAAAGGAAGTTATCCTCGCTTTCACACAGTTACGAAGTGGTTTGCTATTTCTGATTTTTACAGAAGAACCGTGCTGATTAGTCGCGTGGTAGTACTGAGATGTAACTGTCTTTGGTTCTAAGCTATAGCTTCAGGTGCCTCCTCCAACACTTTTTGAAATAGCGGCACTAGCTGTACCAACACCTGCTACAGACAATAACATAACCGCAGATAAAACTACACCAAATACTCTTTTCTTAATACCCATTATAAACAATCCTTTCATCGTATACACCAATTATTACCATATCCACGAATTATAATATTTTTATCTTTTAATGTCAATGTTTTTTACAATTTTCTGTTAAATCAATAACTTTTATATTTTACAAATCTGTGTATATCAGTTATAATTGATATATATATTATTTTTTAGGAGTGAGTGTAATTATGGATAAATATTGGAGTCAGTTTAAAAGTGGTACAGACATAAGAGGCGTAGCTGTTGATGGTGTTGAAGGACAAGCTGTTAACCTAACAGATGAAGCTATTACAGCTATGACAAAGGGCTTTGCAAAATGGCTGTGCGACAAAACAGGAAAAAACAGCACAGATATTGCTGTGGCTGT
>JAXJXA010000178.1:0-11830 GCA_036307745.1 Acutalibacteraceae bacterium
CCGATTTTAAACGGTGTTTAGTATAAATAGATTTTCAGAAAAGGTGATAATATGAGCAGAAGGGTAAGTGCTTTTGTAGCAATAGCTTTTATTTTATTTATGGTGGCAGTGGCGGTGACTACTTTTTTCAGTTGTGAAAGAAACGAAAGTGAAATAGATACACCTGCTACCACGGAACGAAGCACACAGTATAAAACTTATATAGTAAGAGAATATGATGGCTTGGTGGCTGTATTTGAAAAACACAAAGAAAGACCTGTTAAAATTACTGACACGTATGTATCATCATTACCCCAAGGTGATAGAGATAATTTGAGAGATGGTATTGAAGTGAACTCAGATGAAAAGTTAAGAAAATTACTTGAAGATTTATGCAGTTAATAAAAATATATCTATTACAATTTAATATAATGTTATGTTAAAGATTATATTTTATGAGAATTTGTATATAATTGCAATAGGTTTATGAGATAAACTATTTTATAAAATAAAATAGTTAAATAAAGTTGTATTTTTTAATATGTTTATTCTGTTCAATTTGTTGTCGCACTATTCAACAAATTATACACTAATATTATGTGATAATTGTACAAGAGTTAAATTATGTATGTATATAAGCAATAAATATTGACAAAAGCTGGATATAAGGATAAAATTAGTTAGGTAATCAAAATAAATTATAGTGGAGTGCTGTGCGTATGTCTGTATATTTTTTATTGTCAGACAGTATTTTATTTAAAGTTATGCATATTGTTCCGCTTTTTTCTGATTATCACTAAAATAATCGGAGGAAGTATGGAAGATTTTTTGTTAAGGAAATTTAACGATACTTTGTCTACCAGTTACATACTGATGAACCGTGTTGAGCAGAATGTTTTTAACAGTTCAAAGAGGTTTAATCTGTCAGTCAGTGAGCTTTCTATGCTGGAGGTTATAAACAAAAATCCCGTAACAGGTAAAATGGTGGGAGATATTGCAAGTGAGCTTATGATTACACCATCGTCTGTGACAATAGCTGTTAACAGACTTGAGAAAAAGGGATATGTTGCCCGCCACAGAAGTGAAACTGATGGCAGACAGGTATATGTTAATTTAACTGAAAAAGGCAGACACGCAGACAGAATATACAAACGCTTTAGAAAAAATATGGCGAAAGATATTTTTTGTGGTATGGAAGATGAAGAAAAGTGTACTCTGATCAAGTGTATAGAAAGAATGAATAACTTTTTGTTAAACAAAATTAACAGAAGTATTCTAAACAGAGAAAGTTTTAAAAATTCTGCATAATCTGAAAGGAACAAAAATATGAGTTTTAGTGTTTTAGGTACAGGTAAGGCTGTACCCGAATATGTTTTGACAAATGATGAACTTTCTACTATGGTAGAAACAAGTGATGAATGGATTTCAACAAGAACAGGTATTAAAAGAAGACATATAATGAAGAATGAAACTATGACAGAGCTTTGTGTTAAAGCTGCTAAAGAGGCCTTGGCTAACGCAGGTGTTACTGTGCAAGAGCTTGACCTTATTGTATGTGCTACATTAAGAGGCGAGTATATTACTCCTTCACAGGCTTGTGTAATTCAGAAGGAAATTGGAGCAAACTGTCCGGCGTTTGATATAAATGCCGCTTGCTCAGGCTTTATTTATGCTTTCGATGTTGTAGACGGATTTTTTGCAAGGGGCAGAGTTAAAAAAGCGTTAGTAGTTGCTTTTGATAATTTGTCTAATATAGTAGACTGGACAGATCGTGCAACTTGCGTACTATTTGGTGACGGTGGTGGTGCCGCTGTACTTGGCGAGGGAGATGCACTAAAATATATTGAAATTAATGCCAAGGGTGATACAAATGTTTTAAAATGCCCTCACGGCGAAAATACTTCTCCTTTCTATAACCACGAAGGTGACCATCCATATTTATATATGAATGGTTCTGAGGTTTATAAGTTTGCTGTAACCTCAATGGTAAAAGGTATTAAAAAGGCTGTAAAACAGGCAGGTTTAACACAGAAGGATATCAACTGGGTTATTCCTCATCAGGCTAATATCAGAATTATTGATGCGGCTGCTTCTAAGTTGGATATTCCTTCAGAAAACTTTATTCGCACAATTTCGGAGTATGGTAATACATCAGGTGGAGGTTGTGCTATTGCATTTAGCGAATGTGTAGAAAAAGGCTTATTTAAAAAGGGTGACAATATTGTATTTTGTGCATTTGGTGCTGGTTTAACAACAGCTAGTTGTGTTATTCGCTGGGATAAAGATTGATTTTGAGTATTTGTAAAATTTAAAGATATATAGTTTATAATGAAAGGAAGTACATATAATGATTAGTACACCTATTAATGAACAGTTAGGTATTAAGTACCCTATTTTTCAGGGTGGTATGGCTTGGGTTGCAGATGCGTCTTTGGCTTCAGCAGTAAGTAACGCAGGCGGACTTGGAATTATTGCAGCTATGAATTCAAATGGTGAACAGCTAAGAGAAGAAATAAAAAAGTGTAAAGAACTTACAGACAAGCCTTTTGGTGTGAATATTATGCTGATGAGTCCATTTGTTGAAGAAACTGCAAAAGTAGTTGCAGAAGAGAGAATTCCTGTTGTTACAACAGGTGCAGGTAACCCTGCAAGATTTATGGAAATGTGGCTTGAGGCAGGAATTAAGGTTATTCCTGTAACACCTTCTGTTACACTTGCAAAAATGGCACAGAGAAACGGTGCTTTTGCTGTTATCGCAGAAGGCGGCGAGTCAGGCGGTCACGTTGGTGATATTACAACAATGGCACTTGTACCACAGGTTTGTGATGCAGTTGATATTCCTGTAATTGCAGCAGGCGGTATTGCAGATGGCAGAGGCATTGCGGCTTCATTTATGCTTGGTGCTGTTGGTGTACAGGTAGGTACACGTTTCTTGGTAGCTGAAGAATGTACAATCAGCGAAGAGTACAAGAAAAAGGTACTAAAAGCTAAAGATATTGATACTGTTGTTACAGGTAAACGTCTTGGACATCCTGTTCGTGCTATTAAGAATTCATTTACAAGAAATTACTTAAAGTGTGAGTATAACTGTAAGGATTATCCTGATGAAGAACTTGAAAAAATGGGTCTGGGTGTATTGAGAAAGGCTGCAAGAGAGGGCGATGTTTCCAATGGTTCTATTCTTGCTGGACAGATTGCAGGTATGATTAAGAAGGAACAGCCTGCAAAAGAAATTGTTGAAGAAATGTTCATAGAGGCTGAGCAGGTATTAGGTGGTGCTTCAAAGTGGGTAAAATAGCATTTGTTTTTTCAGGACAGGGTGCTCAGTATCCTGGAATGGGCAAGGAACTTTATGAATGTTCACCAGCGGCAAAAGCTGTTTATGATATGGCTGACAGTATAAGAGAAGGTACAACAACACAGTGTTTTGAGGCAGATAAAGAAGTTCTTAACTGCACAATAAACACACAGCCTTGTGTATTTACCGCTGACCTTGCGGCAGCAGCTGCTGTGACTGAAAAAGGAATTAAGCCTGACTATGTTGCAGGTTTTTCTCTGGGAGAAATTGCTGCACTTGGTTATTCAGGGGTTTTAAGCTATGAGGATGCCTTTAAATTGGTTTGTAAACGCGGAGAGCTTATGAACAAAGCAGCACAAGAGAATAAGGGCTCGATGTTGGCGGTTATGAAGCTGACACCCGAAAAAGTTGAAGAAATTGCTGCAAAATTTGAAGGCACATATCCTGTTAATTATAATAGTCCTGCACAAACAGTTGTAGCGACAATAGAGGAAAATGCAGATGCTTTTATGGAAGCTGTTAAGGCAGAAAAGGGCAGAGCTAAAAAATTAGCTGTAAGTGGTGCTTTCCACTCTCCTTTTATGAGCAGTGCAGCACAGGGTCTTGAAGATTATTTGCAGGATAAAACTCTTAATGAGCCCTCAGTTCCAATTTACAGCAATGTAACTGCACAACCATATAGTGGTGACTACAAACAGTTGGTTAAGGAACAGGTTGAAAACCCTGTTCAGTGGCAGAAGACTGTTGAAAATCTTATTGATATGGGTGTAGATACATTTATTGAGGTTGGTGTTGGTAAAACACTTGCCGGACTTATAAAGAAAACAAATAAAGATGTTAAAGTATTTCATGTAGAAAATAAAGAAACGCTGGATGGAGTTAATATATAATCGGAGGAAATAAAAATGAATTTTGAAAATAAAACAGCTATTGTTACAGGTGCATCAAGAGGTATTGGACTTGCTGTTGCAAAGAAACTTGCATTACAGGGAGCAAATATTGCAATTCTTTACGTTGGTAAAGAAGAAGAAGGCGAAAATGCTAAAAAAGAGATTGAGGCTCTTGGCGTGAAGGTTGGTCTTTATTATTGTGATGTTTCTAATTTTGCGGAATCAAAGGCAACAGTTGAAAAAGTTATAGAAGAGTTTGGTGGCATTGACATTCTAGTTAACAACGCAGGTATAGTAAGAGATAAGCTAGTTTTGAAAATGGAAGAAGCTGACTTTGATGCTGTTATTAATGTTAATCTCAAAGGTACATTTAATATGATTAAGCATACATACACACATTTTATGAAAAAGAGAGCAGGCAGAATTGTAAATGTTGCTTCTGTTGTTGGTATTAACGGCAACGCAGGGCAGGCTAACTATTCAGCTTCAAAGGCTGGTGTAATCGGTCTTACAAAGTCTGTAGCAAAGGAGCTTGCGGGCAGAGGTGTTACCGTTAATGCTGTTGCTCCCGGTTATATTATTACAGATATGACAAATGCTTTAAGTGATAAGGTTAAAGAGCAGATTGATAATTCTATTCCAATGAAGAAGCGTGGACTTCCTGAAGATATTGCAAATGCTATTTCGTTCCTTTGTTCTGATGATGCATCATACATTACAGGAGAGGTTATCCGTGTAGACGGCGGAATGGCTATGTAATTATTAAAGTTTATTTTCAGAGAGGAGACTTTCCAATGAGAAGAGTAGTTGTTACAGGTTTGGGGTGTATTACACCACTTGGTAATGACGTTGAAACCACATGGAACAATATGGTTAATGGTGTGTGTGGTATTGATTTTATAAAATCTTTTGATACCACTGATTCAAAGGCTAAAGTAGCAGGAGAGGTTAAGGATTTTGACCCACTGAAATATATAGAAAAAAGAGATTTGAGAAAGACTGACCTTTATGTACAGTATGCTCTTGCAGCAGCTCAGCAGGCTGTTGAGGACAGCGGTATTATGGGTAATATTGATGAAAACCGTTTTGGTGTTTATGTAGGTTCGGGTATCGGCGGAATGCATACTTTCTACAACAACAGCGTTGCATTTTATACAGGTGGTTCCAGAAAGGTTTCTCCACACTTTATACCAATGATGATTGCAAATATTGCTGCAGGGCAAGTTGCAATTAAATTTAATGCAAAAGGTGTTTGTTTACCGATAGTTACAGCTTGTTCAACAGGTACACACGAGCTTGGAGAGGCATATTACGCTATTAAGCACGGACTGGCAGATGCTATTATTGCAGGTGGCAGTGAGGCTGCTGTAACCCCTGTTACCGTTGCGGGTTTTGCAAATTGTAAGGCACTTACACTTTCTGATGATCCGAATAAGGCATCAATTCCATTTGATAAAAACCGCAGTGGTTTTGTACTGGGTGAAGGTGCAGGTATACTGGTGCTTGAAGAATATGAACACGCAAAAGCAAGAGGTGCAAAAATTTACGCTGAGTTTGTTGGATATGGCAACACTTGTGATGCACATCATGTTACAGCACCGGATCCTGAGGCTGTCGGCAGTGCAAGAGCATTTAAGCTTGCCTTTGAAGAGGCTGGACTAAAGGCTGAGGATAAGCTGTATATCAATGCTCATGGTACAAGTACACCCGCTAATGATAAGGGTGAAACAATGGCTATTAAAATGGCACTTGGCGATAAGGCGTATGATACTCTTATCAGCTCAACTAAGTCTATGACAGGCCATATGTTGGGTGCAACAGGTGGCGTTGAAGCTATTGCAGCTATACTTGCACTGAAGAATGGTGTTGTGCCTCCTACAATCAATCTTGAGGAACCTGACGAGCTGTGCGATCTTAACTATGTTCCAGGCAAGGCTGTTGAGGAAAATCTGGATATTGCAGTTTCATCAACCCTTGGTTTTGGTGGACATAATGCTGTTGTAGCATTTAGGAAGATTGAAGATTAATCTCTCATTATAAATATTATTTGAAATTTATGTTAATTTTGATACTATCCAATAAAGAAATTTTATTGGATAGTAGTATGAAAGGAGAATATTAATGTACAGTATAGATGAAATTAAAGAACTCATTGCTACACTTGATAATTCAAGTCTTACAAATTTAGAGATTACTTGTGGCAATGGAGAAAAGCTATGTCTTAAGAAAAAGATTGCAGAAGTTGTTTCTGTACCTTCTGTTAATGTTGCACAGTCTACACCCGCTGTTTCGATTACTCCGATTGCTTCTATTGCACAGAATAATGATATAGTAGTTGAATCAGAGAATGAAAAATCTGTAGACAAAACTATTGACTGTCCTATGGTTGGTGTATTTTACACATCTCCTTCTCCCGAGGCTGACCCTTATGTAAAGGTTGGTTCAAAGGTTAATAAGGGTGATATTGTGTGTATTGTAGAGGCTATGAAGCTGATGAATGAAGTAACTGCAACTGAGAGTGGTACCATAAAGGAGATTCTTGTTGAAAACGGCGATCTTGTTGAATTTGGTCAGCCATTATTTGTTATTGAATAATTTTGGAGGATTTTTGTAATGAATCAGGAAGAAATTAAAAAAATTATCCCTCATCGTGATAATATGCTACTTGTTGAAGAGGCAGAAAAGATTGATGATGTTACTGCAAAAGGAAAGTATACTGTAAAGGGTGACGAATTCTTTTTGAAAGGTCATTTCCCAGGAAATCCTGTTGTTCCCGGCGTTATTCTTTGTGAAATGATGGCTCAGGCAAGCTGTGTGCTTATATCTGATAATGGCACAACTGCAACTCCATATTTCTCAAAAATGGATAATGTTAAGTTTAAGAATAAGGTTTTGCCTGGAGATACTTTGGAAACAACCTGTACTCTTACAAAAAGCAAGGGAGTTTTCTATTTTATTACTGCAAAAGGCTATGTAAACGACAAGCTGTGTGTTCAGGCGGATTTCACAGTAGCCGTAGTACCTAATCAGGAATAATATTGATTATGACTAATTATTAAGTTGGGAGTGTGCAATTTTGTTTTCAAAGATTTTGATAGCAAATCGTGGAGAAATTGCGGTTAGAATCATAAGAGCCTGCCGAGAAATGGGTATTTCTACCGTTGCTATATATTCTGAAGCAGATAGGGACGCAATGCATGTACAGCTTGCCGACGAAAGTTATTGTGTAGGCGGTCCTTTGGTTGCGGACAGTTATCTTGATATGGCAGCTATTATTACAGTTGCCGTTACCACAGGAGCACAAGCTATTCATCCGGGGTATGGTTTGCTTTCTGAAAATGCAAAGTTTGTATCACTGTGTGAGAAATGCAATATAGAGTTTATAGGACCAAGCTCAGAAATGATTTCCTTGTTAGGCGATAAGGATATGGCAAGAAAAACAATGCGTGAAGCGGGTGTGCCTGTAACTCCCGGTTGTGATATTGTTGAAACTCTTGAAAAAGCTAGGGAAGAAGCAGAGAAAATTGGTTTTCCTTTGCTTATTAAAGCTCGTTCAGGTGGTGGTGGACGTGGTATTCGTCTTGTAAATTCAATGGATGAGTTTGATAACGCATATAATTCTGCATCAAGTGAGGCTGAGTCTGCTTTTGGCGATGGTGCTGTATATATGGAAAAATTCTTAAAACCTGTTAAGCATATCGAAATGCAGTTGCTCGCAGATAAATATGGTAATGTAATCTGTATGGGAGAACGTGAATGTTCTGTACAGAGAAAGAATCAGAAACTTATAGAAGAAAGTCCTTCATCCGCAATTACACCTGAAATGCGTAAAGAGATGATGGCAGTAGCAAAAAAGGCGGCGTTGGCTGTAAATTATGTCAATGCAGGAACAGTCGAATTTTTGCTTGATAAGGATAATAATTTTTACTTTATGGAGATGAATACTCGTTTGCAGGTTGAACATCCTGTAACTGAAATGGTAACAGGATTGGATCTTGTACAGTGGCAGATCAGAATTGCTGCGGGTGCAATGCTTACAATCACACAGGACAGAGTATTTATTCATGGACACGCTATTGAGTGCCGTATTAATGCAGAAAATCCTGACGAGAATTTCAGACCATCTTGTGGTACTATAAAGAAACTTCATATACCTGGTGGACCATCTGTACGTTTTGACACTGCTATATATCAGGATTACTCTATTCCGCCTTATTATGATTCTATGATTGGTAAACTGATTGTTCAGGCAAGAACAAGAGATTATGCCATAAGAAAGATGAAAATGGCACTTAGTGAGCTTAATATTCACGGTGTTGAGCACAACAGAGATTTGCAGATTGATATTTTATCTGACAGAGAATTTGTTGAAGGTACATATACAACAGATTTTATGGAGAACCGTGAGAAACGCAAGAAAAATATTAAATAATATTTTTAATACTATTATCCAATAAAAGTGAGAACCTTTTATTGGATAATAGACCATATTTTTATATTTTATTAATTTGAATGTTACAGCATTTTGCTGTTTATATAAATTTATTAGATTGGATGGTTGCTTATGTTTAATGGCGATTTTTTTACTTTTTTAAAGCCTAAAAACGAACTGGAAAAAATTCCATCTCAAAAATCAACAGATGATGTAAAGCCCTATGTGCCTGATGCACTTTGGGTAAAATGTCCTGAGTGTAAAAGAATGATACTTGCCACAGACCTTGATAACAACAGTAGGGTTTGTACTTGCTGTAAGCATCATTTTAGAATTACAGCAAGACAGAGAGTAGAAATGATTGCTGACAAAGACTCTTTTGAAGAGATGGATGGAGAATTAGTATCGAAAAATATTATTGGCTTTCCTGATTACAACCGTAAGTTAGTTGCGGCAAAAAATAGAAGTGGAGAGAATGAGTCTGTTATTACAGGTGTATGTACAATTAATGGTTATAAGGTTGTTATGTTTGTAATGGATCCAAGTTTTATGATGGGCTCTATGGGTACTGTTACGGGAGAAAAAATTACGAGAGCTTTTGAATATGCTACCGAAAATGAAATGCCTGTAGTTGCTTTTACTCTTTCAGGTGGTGCAAGAATGCAGGAAGGAATTCTCTCATTAATGCAGATGGCAAAAACCAGCGGTGCTGTAAAAAGACACAGCGATGCAGGTTTGTTGTATATAACTGTGCTTACAGACCCTACCACGGGCGGTGTAACAGCAAGTTTTGCAATGGAAGGAGATATTATTTTGTCTGAACCCGGTGCTCTTGTAGGTTTTGCGGGTCCAAGAGTAATTGAGCAGACTATTCGTCAAAAGTTACCAAAAGATTTCCAGACAGCAGAGTTTTTGCAAAACAAAGGTTTTGTAGATGCTGTGGTTGATAGACGTGAACTGAAGGATACCCTTGCAAAGCTACTTTCAATGCACGAGATTGAAAGAGTAGAGATTGTAAATGATGTAGAAATTGATGATAAGGAGGATGAGGTATGATGAAAGCATTTGACAGAGTAACTGCGGCAAGAGCCGCTGACAGACTTACATCATCTGATTTTATTTCTGCACTATTTGGTGACAGCTTTTTTGAACTACACGGTGACAGACGTTTTGCTGATGATAAAGCTATAAAAGCAGGTATAGGTATGCTAGGAAATATGCCTGTAACTGTTATAGGTCTTGATAAAGGTAAAAATACTAAAGAGAGAGTAGATAAAAATTTTGGTTCAGCCCATCCTGAGGGGTATAGAAAGGCATTAAGATTGATGAAACAGGCTGAAAAATTTAGACGTCCTGTGCTGTGTTTTGTTGATACTAGCGGAGCTTTCTGTGGAATAGGTGCGGAAGAAAGAGGTCAGGGACAAGCTATAGCTGAAAATCTTATGGAAATGATGACCCTGAAAACTCCTATTTTGTCTATCTTTATTGGTGAAGGCGGAAGTGGTGGTGCTCTTGCCCTTGCTGTAGCAAATGAGGTGTGGATGCTTGAAAATGCTGTTTATTCTGTAATTTCTCCAGAGGGTTGTGCAAGTATACTATGGAAGGATCCATCAAAAACGGCAGATGTAGCACAATGTTTGCGTTTAACAGCCAATGATTTATTTACAATGGATGTTATTGAGAGAATTATAAGAGAACCAAGGACAGTTGATAGTCCTTTGTTTGATAGTTTGCGTAATCTTATTTCAAACACTTTTAGTAAATATATACTTATGAGTGATGAAGAGCTTTTGGAACACCGTTATAATCGTTTTAGAAAATATGGTCAGACTACTGATATCTTTACTTTTGAGGATTGTGATGATAATAAAGGGGAATAATAATTTATCGTTTTATGATTTTTGATTGTTTCCAGATATCGTTTTAAAGGAGAAGGGTAAATGAGTCAAACAGAGAGTAAGGCCGATATTGCTAAAAAAAATGAACTTATAATACTTAAAGAGATAAAAAGAATATGTGATAAGTATAATATAAGGTACTATCTAAGTAGTGGTACATTGTTGGGAGCAATAAGACATGATGGATTTATCCCTTGGGATGATGACATAGATATAGAGATGCCATTAAAAGATTATAAATTTTTCATAAAGGTATGTAAAAAAGAGCTGGGAGAGAGATTCTTTTTACAAACCTTTGAAACAGATCCTAATTATTATTATCCTTTTGCAAAGGTACGAATGAATAATACAGCATTTATAGTGTGGAATTCTGAAAAACACCATATTCATCAGGGTTTTTGGGTTGATATTTTTCCAGTAACTAAAGTGTCTAAGAATAGATATGTATACAAATTTCAAAAGTTTTTTTTGAAAATTTCAAAAGTATTCCAAATGAGTGATTATTGCTTGGGAATGCATGATATATTGTGTGAAGAAATAGGAGAAAAAAATGTTAAGTTAGCCATTACTCTTGGAAGGTTACCAGTATCTTGGAGAATTGCTTTGCACAAATTATTTTATGATTTAGCATTAAGTAATCCTGAAAAAGGTGATGACATAGCACAGATATTTATGAGCTTTTTTCCAATTCCCAAGGACACCTGTTTTGAATTAATAGAACATAAATTTGAAGATGAATATTATAAAATCCCGAAAAATTATGACATATATTTAACAGATAGATATGGTGATTATATGCAGTTGCCGCCAGAAGAAAAAAGGGTAACCCATAGTTCAGTAATAGTTGATGAAAACAATGATTATAGTAAATATGTAAAGTAGTGAGGTTTAAGCATGAAAAGAGTTATTACATATGGAACGTTTGATTTGTTGCACTATGGACACATTAATTTGTTACGTAGAGCGAAGGCTCTTGGAGACTATCTAGTTGTTGTTTTATCTTCTGATGAATTTAACTGGAATCAAAAGAGAAAAAAATGCTATTTTACATACGAACAACGAAAAACTTTGCTGGAAGCTATAAGATATGTAGATTTAGTTATACCTGAAACTAGCTGGGAACAAAAAAGAACTGATGTGCATGAATATCACATTGATACTTTTGTTATGGGTGATGATTGGGAAGGAAAATTTGATTTTTTAGAGGAAGAAGGAGTAGAAGTAGTATATCTTTCCAGAACTCCAGAAATAAGTACAACATTAATAAAAAGTGATCTAAATCAGAATCTATAATAATACTAAACACCATTTAAAAACAGAAATCATTTCGGCA
>JAXJXA010000179.1:0-4896 GCA_036307745.1 Acutalibacteraceae bacterium
AATACAGAAATCATTTCGGCATATTTCGCACTGCACTTCATACTGTGTCCTCGAAAGGTGACAGCCTTTCTGTGGATCAGTATTCGTTCAGTAAAAAATCTGCTCGAAAATCTTTTACCGATTTTAAATGGTGCTTAGTATAAAATGATAATATACCAAAGGTAACACCGAGCCGATAGATTTTTCGCAGAAAAATCATCGAGCGAGCCATAAAGTTTAGGTCCAGCCTTTTTAAAGGCTGGAGTTGACAAAGGGTTGGGTTTTATTTATAATGTGTGTAAAGGCGATTATCGGATGAAGTAGCGACAGATTGTGCGGTGCAGAGAAACTGTGGTTGGTGTGAACAGTTGCGACACTGTTGTGAAGTTACCTCCGCCAGCTGTGTTGCTGAAAAGCTGTGGGCTTATTAGGCAATGTCGGGTATGCCCGTTACAGCATTTGAGTACAGGATACTCTCTGAGGCTGTTTTTATGACAGTAAATAGAGGTGGTACCACGGATTTTGCAAATTCGTCCTCTGTGTTTTTACACAGGGGACTTTTTTATTTTTATTTCAGGAGGATTACAATGGGAGTTTACGAAGAACTTGTTGCAAGAGGTTTAATTGCACAAGTAACAGATGAAAAAGAAATAAGAGAACTTGTTAACGAAGGTAAAGCTGTATTCTATATCGGCTTTGACCCTACAGCCGACAGCCTGCACGTTGGACACTTTATGGCTTTGTGCCTTATGAAGCGTTTGCAGATGGCAGGCAATAAGCCTATTGCACTTATAGGTGGCGGAACAGCTATGATAGGTGATCCAACAGGCAGAACAGATATGCGACAGATGATGACACCAGAAACAATACAGCATAATGTTGACTGCTTTAAGGAGCAGATGAGCCGTTTTATCGACTTCTCAGACGGTAAAGCTATGCTTGTTAACAATGCAGACTGGCTGATGGATTTGAACTATGTTGAGGTTCTGAGAGAAATTGGTGCCCATTTCAGCGTTAACAGAATGTTATCTGCTGAATGTTACAAGCAAAGAATGGAAAAAGGTTTGAGCTTTCTTGAGTTTAATTATATGATTATGCAATCATACGATTTTTACGCTTTGTACCAGAAATACGGCTGTAATATGCAGTTTGGCGGTGACGACCAGTGGAGCAATATGCTTGGTGGTACAGAGCTTATCAGACGTAAGCTGGGCAAAGATGCTTATGCTATGACAATAAACCTTCTTTTGAATTCAGAGGGCAAGAAAATGGGCAAAACCCAATCAGGTGCAGTATGGCTTTCTGCCGAGAAAACAAGCCCATACGATTTCTACCAGTACTGGAGAAATGTTGACGATGGTGACGTTATCAAGTGTCTGAAAATGCTTACATTCCTGCCTCTTGAAGAAATTGCAGAGCTTGAAAAACTGGAGGGCAGTGAACTTAACAAGGCTAAAGAAATTCTTGCATACGAGGTTACAAACCTTATCCACGGTAAAGAAGAAGCAGACAAAGCACAAGAAACCGCCAGAGCTTTGTTCAGCAACAAGGCAAATGCCGAGAATATGCCTTCAACTCAGCTTTCTGATGACGATTTTACAGACGGTACTATTGGTGTACTTGGTCTTTTGTGCAAGTTAGGTCTAACAGCTTCAAACGGCGAAGCAAGACGACTTGTAGTACAGGGCGGAATTTCTATTGATGATGTAAAGGTAACTGACCCTAAAGCTGTTATTACCAAAGAACAGATAGCACAGGGAGTTGTAGTTAAAAAAGGTAAAAAGATATTCCATAAAGCCAGCCTTTGAAAATTTCCCAGCCTTTGAAAAGGCTGGACCTAAACTTTATGGCTCCCCAGCCTTTGAAAAGGCTGGACCTAAACTTTAAGCTCGCTCGATGATTTTTCTACGAAAAATCATCGGCTCGGTGCATATTAAAATATACCATTAACTTAATATCTACAAAAAACATCCTTTCAACTATTAGAGTTGCAGAGGTTGTTTTTTTATTAGGACTTATTTTGCAAATAAAAAGTGCTGAATTTTTGTTCAAGAGCTAATTATTTTTTCAATACAAAAAGCACCAATACGTAGCAAAATAGACAGTACTTTTGATTTTTCAAACAGCCCCTAGTCAAAATCTGCAAGATTTAGCACAATCTTTCCCTTTTTTTCAGAAAATTCTTTAAAACGTATAGCACCACCAACGATATCTTTAACATAAGTTACAACATAATCTGCTTTATCTATCATCCATCTATTGCGTTTAATTATAGCATATTTAGGCGGTGTATTTTCCAACCCTTCAGGATAAATGGTATTAGGATAGTCTTTATTATTAAGCTCATTCTTTTTGTATGGCATATAAGCAAGAACTACTGCATAACTAATATGCGGATAATCAAGTTTTAAAAGAGTTAAATTTTTTAAAACCATATAATCAAAGTTTCCTTGGTTACCTACATAAAACAAATCAACGTGTTTATTTTCAATCAAATTTATTAGAGTCGATCGTAAGGTCAGCTCTATTTCTTAAGGTATATCTCTGTGTCCAAAAAATGTACAAGTAGCCACTATTATCACCTTAAAACATATTACCCGAAAATGGGCTAATTGTATTTTAAGTAATAAACATTCTTTTGTCAACCCGTATTTGGGTAATATGTAGCTAATTTGCATTTAATATAAAATCAACCTATAAACGGGTAACGATAATATTGAGGTGCAAATATGGATTATTCAGAGATATACATAAAAAGAATTTGCGAACTTTGTAAACAGAGAGGAATAACTATCAATAAACTTGCTACAATGAGCGACGTTAAGCAATCTACCCTTGACAATATCGTTCGTGGTCTTACAAAAAATCCAAGAGTAAAAACTTTGCATAAATTAGCAATAGCTTTTAATATGACATTATCTGAATTTCTTGATTTTAATGAATTAAACGATTACTCTTTTGAAGATGATGATATTTAAAACGTAATTTATAATAGACCTGTCCGATAACCGGAAAAATGTCGTATGGACGAGTAATTTTTTCGTCATACGACGACAATTTTTCGCAGGAATACTATATGGTCTTTCAAGAAAAATTGACTAAGTATAGCGGAAAAAGAACCGTTCAGACGGCGTTTTGGAGGTTATAGAACAGGTCTAATATATAGTTTTCAAAAATCGCTTATGATTTTAACAAACCACAGATTACTGTTGAAAAATAGCTACTTTTATTTTATAATTTAACTTAAGAATAAGTACAACATTGGTGTTTATTAGTCAGGAAAATAACAGGAGGTGACTTTTTTGAAAAAATTTTTTAAAGAGTTTAAGGAATTTATTATGAGAGGTAATGTGCTGGATTTATCTGTTGCAGTTATTGTCGGTGCAGCATTCCAGTCCATTGTAAAATCTCTTACAGATAATATAATTTCTCCTGTAATCGGGTTGTTTACCCAAATGAATTTCGATGAACTTATGCTGGTAATTCCTTTTCCAAATAACGAAGTTACAATCAAATACGGTGCATTTATAACTGCTGTAATAAACTTTTTGATTATGGCATTTGTAATCTTTGTTCTTGTTAAGGCTATCAACAAGGTTATGTCACTGGGTAAGAAAAAGGAAATACAAGAGGAAAAGGCTACAACTAAAAAATGTCCATACTGTAAAACCGACATTGACATTGAAGCTACAAGATGTCCAAACTGTACATCAAAGCTGGAAGGCTTTGACGGGCAGGATTGAAAGTATTTTTTGAGCAAGGAGGATAAAGCTGTTGTTACGAAAAAAAATACATAAAGACAAATACCCTCTATTAGTTGCCATAACATTTTTTATTTACATATGTGCCACAGCATTTATTTTTATTTTTTCTTCTAAAGTTGGTGCTGTAATGGAAAACAACGGGAAAACCCTTGATTCCCTTCCGGGCGTTACCACACTGGACTTACAAAAGGATTTTACAACAGTTGAAATGAACAACGAAAATATTTACACAGGCCCCTTAGTATTGGTTAACAACCATTATGAATGTAAATTTGATGGGGATAACCTTGTGTCTGTACTGGAAGAAAGTAGCCAAAAATACAAAGTGTCTGACTTTGAAGTTAAGGTAAATAAAAGCATAATGGGAAGCCTTAACGATATGTTGTCTGATTTTTATGATATAACAGGCAACCGTAACACATTGGTATGTAGTGCTTATCGCAGTAAATCTTTGCAGGAAGAACTCTATGCTGAGGATAAAGAGGAAAAAGGTGAGGAATATCAGGGTGACGAAATGGTGGCTGTACCCGGTTATAGCGAACACCAGACAGGCTATGCTATTGACTTTTCGATTCTCGACAATGACGGAAATATGTACGAATTTGACAACGAAGGCGATTACAAGTGGATATTGGACAACTGTGCAAACTATGGATTTATTCTTAGATATCCTGAAGATAAGGTGGCTTTAACTGAAATCGGTTACGAAACCTGGCACTACAGATATGTAGGACTTCCCCACTCGCTGTATATTATGCAGAATAATCTATGTCTGGAAGAATATACAACACTTGTAAAAGAACACCCTGTTTCAAATCCGTTGTATGTTACGGATATGTCACTGGTTAACTGGATGATTTACTATGTACCTGCCGAAAGCGGAAATACCACTTCTTTGCAAGTACCAACAGTTAAAAACTATCAGGTTTTTGGTAACAATGTAGATGGCTTTGTGGTGTCTGTAAAAATGAATTGAATTAATAATCTTATACTAAACACCATTTAAAATACAGAAATCATTTCGGCATATTTCGTACTACACTTCATACTGTGTCCTCGAAAGGGGAGAGCCTTTCTGTGGATCAGTATCAGTATTCGTTCAGTAAAAAATCTGCTCAAAAATCTTTTACCGATTTTAAACGCTGTTTAGTGC
>JAXJXA010000180.1:0-3647 GCA_036307745.1 Acutalibacteraceae bacterium
CAGTATGAAGTGCAGTGCGAAATATGCCGAAATGATTTTTGTATTTTTAATGGTGTTTAGTATTAAATAGAGTATGCCTGTTGCACAGGCTATACTGTGCTACGCACAGCACGTCTCATACAATCTTCAACGCTACTTCATAGCTATTAAATATAATAGAATTATCGTTCAGCAAAAGATAAACGCTTGCTTTGATTTTTTATAACACCTAAAATAATTTTATAGCTACTTCAATATGCTTGATTTTTATATATAAACTTGTTAAAATAGTATAGACATATTATTAGGGTATGCATATTATTTAAGAAAAGGGGACATAAGCTTATGAATAATGGGCAGTTCAATCAACAAAATCAACAAAACTCTAACCAACAGGGATATACTAACTTTAACAATCAGGAAAATATCAACAATAATTCACAGCAATTTAATCAATTTCCACAGCAAAGTAATTTCCAAAATACTTCAGGTGGTTATAATCAGGCTAATGATGGCCAGGCGAATGAACAATCAAACTATTATCAGCAATATCAGCAAAATAATCAAAATTATAATTATCAAAGCGGACAAAATAACACAAATAACTTTATACAAAAATTGAAAAATTTTATGCTAAATACGCCTAAGGCAAAAGATGAGATAAATCCCAGAGATATTTCTGATAATAAAAATATTTGTATTTTTTGCTATTTAGGACCGTTATTTCTTATTCCTTTCCTTGCTTGCAAAAATTCCAGATATGCACGTTTTCATAGTAACCAAGGTTTAATTTTATTAATTACAAATATAATTATAAGTATAGTTAGTTCAATTATAACAGGGATAATTCGTTCTATTTTTGTGGAGAGGTCTTTATATATTACATATACTAGCGGATTGGGATTAACTTTATCCAATATAGTAAGTTCATTGTTTTCTATTATACCTATTGCACTTATGATACTGGGAATTTATAATGTAGTTAAAGGAAGAGCAAACGAGCTTCCAATAATAGGAAAATTTAGATTGATTAAAACTGTTACACAGCAGGTACCCATAAATAATAATTTTAATGCTGTTAACAACTTCAACAACGGAGTAAATAATAATTTTAATAACAATGGATTTAATACTGATAGTAATCAGAATGTAAGTTCTAATGTAAATAGAACTAATGGATATAGCGGAACTTATGATACAAATACCATTAACAATGGACATAATAGCTCAATTAATTTATCAAAAGGTATTGATATGAATCAGAATTATGTTACTAATAATGAATCCAATAAATCAATTAATCTATCAAAAGGTACTGATATGAATCAGGATAGTGTTACTAATAACGAAAAAAATAATTGAAATAATTAGAATATGAAGTAATATGTTTAAAAGGGTGTTGCAGTTGCAATGCCCTTTTTGTCTGTGCATTATTTCCTAATTAATACTATAATAGATGATGGATATTTTATGAACAAACGAAAATTTGTATATACTGTTATTTTCTTGATTTTTATGTGGATTTTATGTATAATTAATCTGTTATGTGATTATGCACATATTATTGGGAGGTTAGCAGAGATGGCTTTAAAATTGATGTATATTACAAATAATACAGAGATTGCATCTATAATTGATGACTTTGGAGTTGACAGAATATTTCTCGATCTTGAAATAATTGGTAAAGTAGAGCGTCAAGGACATCTTGACACTGTTATATCGAGACATTCTATTGATGATGTGGCAAAATTGAGAAAGGTAATAAAAAAAGGAAAGTTGTTAGTGAGATGTAATCCGGTGCATAATGCAATGCAGGAGGAAATTGATAGAATTATAAATGATGGTGCAGACATCATAATGCTCCCCTTTTTTAAAAGTGCGAATGAGGTGCAGAAATTCCTTAAATGTGTAGATGGAAGAGTAAAAACTTGTTTGCTATTTGAAACCTTTGAAGCTGTAGAATCGGCTGATGAAATTTTACAGCTTCCCGGTATAGATGAGGTGCATATAGGTCTTAATGATTTACATTTGGAATATGGACTTACATTTATGTTTGAATTATTAACAAATGGTGTTGTTGAAAATTTGTGTAAAAAATTAAAAAAATATGGTATACCATTTGGAATAGGTGGTATTGCAGCTTTAAACAAAGGTGTTTTACCGGCGGAATACATAATAGCAGAGCATTATCGTCTTGGCTCTGGTTGTGCTATTTTATCAAGAAGTTTCTGTAATTTTAAGAATTTTGATACAAAGGAAGAATTTGCACAAAACTTTTTAACAGGTCTTTCTGAGATAAGAGGTTATGAAAAAGTTCTTGCTAACGAAAATGATATATTTTTTGAAAATAACAGATGTATGGTTTTTGATTGTGTTAAAAAAATAGTTGAGCAGATTAAAATTTAGAATAAGAGTAAAAAGTTTATTTTGATGATTTTTGTTTTATATGGAGTATTTATTTATGAATTTGCTTTTAACGGGTGCATTCAAATATAATAAAGAACAGTTAAATAAAATTGAAGCAATGGGATATCGTATAACTTTTATACAAGATGAAAGAAAAATGCTTGAATTGGATTGTTCTGAATTTGATGCAGTTGTATGTAATGCTTTATTTTTATATACACCTATTGAGAAGTTTTCTTCACTTAAATTTATACAAGCAACAAGTGCTGGTTTGGACAGAATGCCTTTAGAATATATTGCTAAAAATAAAATTTGTTTAAAAAATGCAAAAGGTGTTTACAGTGTTCCAATGGCAGAGTGGTGTATTTGTAAAATTTTGGATATCTATAAACAATCTTTCTTTTTTATGAAAAACAAAGATAATGGTGTATGGGAAAAGCATAGAGGATTAATAGAATTAAGTGGAAAAACTGCTGTTATAATTGGTGCAGGTGATATAGGCACCCAAATTGCAAAAAGATTGTCAGCTTTTGATGTTAAAGTTTTAGCGGTTGATATATTTGAACCTGAGTCTTTGTATTTCAATAAATATTACAATATTTCGGAATTAAATAGCGTTCTTTCTTTAAGTGATATTGTGATAATTACATTACCTTTAACCGATGATACCAGAAATTTGTTTGATTTGAAAATACTTCAAAGAATGAAAGAAGGTAGCATAATTATCAATATATCTCGTGGTGGAATAATTAATGAAAATGCACTAGCTGATGTATTGGAAAATGGAAAATTGATGGCGGCAGCTCTTGATGTTTTTGAAAATGAGCCATTACCTTTGGAAAGCAGATTATGGAATGTTAAGAATTTGTTATTGTCTCCGCATAATTCCTTTGTATCTGAAAATAACAGTGAAAGATTATTTAAAGTAATATATAACAATTTAAAAAATCTGATATCTTAAAATTTATTTTGCTTTAAGATACTGGAAATATAGTTGAAAGATGAATTAATTTTATGGAGATAAAAATAAATGGCTGTTTATTGGACGATTTTTATTTATACGACTGTTGTATCTTTTTTATGTTCCAAAACAAATAGTAATAAAAAAGATAATAATAAATATTACAGCCAGCAAAGTGTTGGAATGATTGGGGCTTTACTTTCTTTTGGAGTGTTGATATTTTTTGTAGGTGTAAGGTCATATGTGGCAGATACATCCGCATATATATATTCTTTTGAAAATTCAGTAGATACATTAGCAG
>JAXJXA010000181.1:0-8068 GCA_036307745.1 Acutalibacteraceae bacterium
CTTTTACGTTCTTCTTTTTCGAAATTTCTCTCATTCTTTTTGTGGAAATTTTCGTTTTCAAATCTATCTTTCATTAACAGTACCTGCCACTTCTATCATTTTTGCATATACATTTAAATTATATCACATACAGTAAAAATATCCAACTGTTTATAAGAAAAAACTCCTCTATAACTCTGCATTATTCATAAAATAGGCTCCTACATCAATATTTTCAGGTATTATCCCATATAGCCCCGTAACAGGGTCTTTAAAAATATCGATATGAGGAGGCACTGCTGTAAAACAGAAATACATCATAAAAAATAAAAACAGTAGTGCCAATGCAAAAGGAAATAAATTACGAATATCTTTTTCTCCTGTGGTCATCTTAAAACTAAAAAATTGTGAAACAGAAACCCATACAAAAACACTTAGTATATCCAGCCATAGAATAGCCGTACCTGTAAAAGAAGTATACAAATAGAAAAAAGCTATTATTAATCCACTTTGAAGATAAAGGCCAAAAACTTTTGCTACTACAAACTGCCTAAAATACGGAATTGAGAATGCAAGTTCTATTATTCCCCACACTACATATGGCATTGCAAAAATTTTAACGTGTTCCCACACACTTTCGTTAACTGCACCAAATAATATTCCAACAATACTGCCATTTGTAAGCTCATATGTAAAATGAAGCAAAACCGCAAATGCGAATATAAAGAACACACCACAAATTTCAAGTTTTTTTAATCTTTTTATGCCTGCACCGTTCATAAAATCACCTCTTTATGACTATACATTATGTGTATGAACAATACAGACATTATATTACGATGTTATTTTACAGCATTCCAAGTAAAATATATGTCAAAAAAGCACCTGCCAGTGCAGCTGCACCCAATCTTACAAACCAATATCCCACAGCATGACTTTTTTTAATTGACGAAGGTGCTGTCATAGACATAAGCATTTTCTTTGCTTCTTTTTCCATTAAACTTCTGTGAACATTGGCATATTCAGGCCTGAGTACCAATAAAGCTCTTTCATAATAAATATTACCTGTATCTGTAACCTCGATAATAGTTCTGTTAACACCTTTTATCATATAATTTCCCCCTGTAAGAAAGTTTATATTAATAGCATTAACAGATATTTTCAACCTTATTCAACGTTGTATTTTTTAGTAATGTTGAAAACCCTGTTGAAAACCCCCTAGTTTTCAACATTTTTAAGAATTATACCATCGGTAAACAAGCATTTATCAACAAAAATGTTAATAAGTATGTCAACAATGATAAAAACAAGCTCTGAAACACCAGTTAAACAACCCTTTTTTTAGTTAAAAACTTTTTCAAGGTTTTCAACAATTTCATAAAAACTAAAAAAATTACAAAAAACAACAAAATTATAACTATTTGTAAATTATCCCTGTCAACAAAGTAAAATCTTTTTTTATCTTTATTTTTAAAAGGTTTTATTTTTTAAAAATCTCATATTTATGCGGTTTTTTTGATTCTTTTTTTAACATCGCTCTATTATTTTGCATATTATTTCTATGTCAACACTCTAAAACTAAAAAAAATGAATTTTAAAAACTAATGGCAAAATGCCCAAATTCTTTAATTAAAAAAAGTTTTTTAAAACAAGTAAAAGTTTTTATCAAAGTTTTTAACATTTTCAACATAAAAATCTGTGGAGGCTTGTGGAAAAGAAAAATCCCACACTTTTTCTTTTTTCAAACAAGCCCTAAACTCTATTTAAAAACTAGATAAGTTTTTAAATAGAGTACGCCTGTTGCACAGGCTATAACTGTGCTACGCACAGTACGTCTTACACAATCTTCAACGCTGCTAACGCAGCTATTAAACACTGACTTTTTCTAGTGTTTAAATGAAGATTAATATAAGAATGTAACTATTAAAAGGGTTGTGTATAAATGGATGTTGATTTAATATTTAAAATAGCCGCAATAGGTATAATCGTTGCGGTTCTTAATCAAGTGCTTATCCGTAGCGGTCGTGAAGAGCAAGCTATGATGACTAATCTTGCTGGGCTTATTGTGGTTTTACTCATTATTGTTGAACAAATAAGTGGACTATTTAACACCATTAAAAATTTATTTGGGTTGTGATTATGAACATTATAGGAATTTGTATTCTGGCTGTAGTGGGTACTATTCTCGCAGTAACATTAAAACAAACTACACCTAATTTTTCGGTTATGCTTGCTCTCATAACAGGAGTGATTATTTTTATTGCTTTATGTACTTCTTTACCAAACATAACAAATAAAATAGAAAGTCTTATGAATTCCACAGGAGTTAATACAGAGTATACGACTGTTTTGTTAAAATCAGTTGGAATATGTTTTATATGCCAGTTTTCATCAGATATTTGCAAAGATGCCGGACAAAATGCATTATCAGGTAAAGTAGAGTTTGCAGGAAAAATATTGATATTAATTTCTGCACTGCCATTAATTGAGGAGGTGCTTAACACCGCAACATCATTGTTAGGTGGTTAATGTATATAAAATGAAGAAGTTTATATTTATTTTAGTATTAATAATTTTTACGATGTTTTTTACTATTACAGTGTATGCTGATGAAGAGGCAATCGGATATACACAAGAAGATATTTATAATAGCCAGTATGAACTCAGTGGTGCTGATGCTTTAATAGATGAACTTCCTAAAGAGATCAGAGAAGAGCTTGAGAATATAGGAGTAAGTTCTCCAAGTTGGCAACAACTCAACTCTCTTTCGTTCTTTGATATTTTCAGCAATATTATAAATACATTTCAGAAAAAATCAATCACTCCTTTAAACTGTGTTGTGAAAATTATGGGAGTTATCATGTTGGTAGCATTAATTGATAGTGTGAAGTCAACTATAGCATCATCATCTCTTATATCAGTACTTAATTCAGTTGCGGTGTTAGCAGTAAGTATTATTTTAATCCGACCTATAAGCCAAACAATATATTACAGTGCCACAGTTATAAAAATATCTTCAGATTTTATGTTGATTTTTGTACCGATAATGGTAGCAATAATGCTTGCAATGGGACAATCAGTTCAGGGAGCAAGTAACTATACAATGGTTATGGGTGCTGGTACAGTAGTTTCACAGATTTCTGAAAATATCCTTGTACCATTACTTAATATTTTTATGGGAATGTCAGTAGTAAGCGGAATATCGCAGAAGGTAAACTTAAATGGCTTCTGTGAGCTTGTAAATAAAGTTGTAAAATGGGTGCTTACTTTTACAATGTCGGTCTTTACTGCAATTCTAACAATGCAGAGTTTTATATCTTCGTCAGCAGATTCAGCAGGAACAAAAGCAACACGTTTTGCAATAAATAGTTTTGTTCCGCTTGTTGGTGGTGCTTTAAGCGAAGCATACCAGACAGTACGCGGTTGTATGGGAATGCTTAAATCAGGTGTAGGAGTATTTGCTATTCTTGCAACAGGTACAGTGTATTTACCTTCTATAATTTCTTGTGTGCTATGGCTTGTATCAATAAATATCGCAATAGCTTTGGCGGATGTTTTTAATATGGGGCAGATTATAAAATTACTTAGAAGTGTTGCAATAGTTATAAATGTACTTATAGCAATATTGCTTTGCTGTATGATGATTTTTATAGTTTCATCAACTATTATGCTTATAGTAGGAGGTGCAACTTAATGCAGGAAATTACTTTGTGGGCAAATGCGGTGTGTGCAGTAGCGATAGTTTGTGCTATTTTTGAGATGCTTGCACCAAACGGCAATGTTTCAAAAATGCTTAATTTTGTACTGGGTTTATTTTTAGTAGTAGCTGTGCTTGTTCCATTTACAAATCTTATAAAATTAGGTACTATAGAAGATAATAATATAGATATTAAACAAGAGGAAATTACTTTTTCTGAGCAAGTGGGAGATTTAACCATAGCCTGTGGAAAATCAGTAATAGAAAATCTTGTTGCAGATTGTCTTAAAGAAAAAGAAATAAAGTATAAAAAAATTCAGGTTAATATGGATAGTTCCACAGGTAACAGCATAGATATTATAAAGGTTAAAATATATTTAAGTACTACATACAGAAATCAAATAACAGAAATTCAAAATATCGTAAAAGAAAAAACAGGAATAACACCTGATGTATATGTGGGGTGATTACTTGGAAGAAAAAAACACTGAAAGTATTTTTTCAAAACTAAATAATTTTACAAAGAATCCTAAGTTTGTTAAAGTTGTAATTATTACTGGATTTGCAGGAATAGCTCTTATTCTTTTTTCATCTTTTTTTACAGATAGCAAGCAGAGTAATGAAATAAAAAATAATAATTCTCAGATAGCCTATGTAAGTCTTACAGAGTATGAAAATCAGTTGGAGCAAAATCTTGCAGAAATTATATGTTCTATTAACGGTGCAGGGACAACAAAGGTGATGCTTACTATGGACAGCACTGTTGAACAGGTATTTGCCACTAATAAAAATATGTCGCAAAATAACAGCAACAACGAAAAACAGTCTGATACCACTACTAGCAAGGATATTACAGCCGAAAGTACTTATATTACAGTTGAACTTTCAAACGGTACTGAGCAAACTGTGCTTGTAAAAGAAATTCAACCAAAGGTGCGTGGTGTTCTTGTAGTTTGTGTAGGCGGTGATAACAGTGTTGTAAAAGAAAAAGTAATTGACGCAGTAACAAAAGCGTTAGATATATCATCATCAAAGGTCAGCGTAGTAGGGCTGTCACAATAGGGAGGAATATTTAATATGAAATTTGGAAAAAAGCAACTGATATTAACAGGACTGATTCTTACATTAGGAGCAGCAGTTTATTTGAACTGGCAGTTTTCTAGTAACACAGATTTACTTTCGGGAGCAGATGCAGTAAGTGTATCAAAAGAACTTGGTGAGGCTGAATTTGTAAATACCTCAAGTGACAAAAAAGCAGGTGAATCAGCTACAGAAAAAGCAACAAATTCAGAAAAAACAACTAATGCTGAAAAGGGGAGTGACGAATATTTTGCACAAGCAAAAGTAGATCGTCAGCAAACCCAGGATAAAATAGCAGAGATGACACAGGACATACTTGAATCATCGGAAGAAATTGAGAGTGTTAAAACAGAAGCTGTGGCAAAAGCCGCTGAACTTGCAACCATTATGGAACAACAAACCAATGTAGAAAGTCTTATTAAATCAAAGGGTTTTGAGGAATGTATGGTATTTATACAAAATGGTGAGTGTAGTATAGTAGTAAAAGATAGTGACCTTAGCTCTGATGAAGCAATGATTATAAAGGATATTGCTGTGGGGCAAACAGGTATATCTGCCGATAAGGTGAAAATCACATCTGTATAAAATAGTAAAATATTTTATACAGATGTTCCACAAAAAAATTCTGCTCTATTATAGCAGAATTTTTTTGTATTCTTTTTTATATTTATAATAAATCACTTTTATGATATATATTATTGAATTATTTTTGGAATATGATATTATGTGTTTATAAGATATGAAAGGGAATAATTTTATGAAGGAATTTAGTTTATTTTATCCAATGAATTATAAAAAATCTCCGATGAATATGAGTAAAGAAGCTATAAATGATTTATCACTTGATTATATTGTTGAGATTTTAACAGAAAATGATTTTGAACAAAACAGTATTAAACAGCTTATGACCCAAATCGAATGTAGTGAAATATTGATAAAATACAGATGTGATGTTTTTGAAGATTTTCTTAATTTACCTGAACTGCGTTTAAGACTTACTGAACTTCTGAAAATGCTGTCAGAATTAAGAGAAATTGAAAAATTTAAAAAAGACAGTGATTCTTCATCTCTTTGGCAATTAATTAACCGTATGCGTGAAATTAACAGGTATATAGAATGTATAAAAACACTCAAAGCCACTTTAGAAAAACTTGACCTTAATTCCGAAGGGTTATGTACTCTGCGTAATTTGGTAAATAATATTTATAGTGATGGTTCATTTGAGCCTTTACAACAGGCTATTGAAGATGTATTTAAACAGGCAAGACAACTTCACAGTATTACGATAGGTGTAAATTTAGACGATATGTTACGTCCTGTAAGAGCGGGTATTCTTTCACTTAACAGCAGAGAATTTACCGACAGCGGTGTTCTTAAAAGATTTATGTCTATCTCATCTAAAAAAGAGAAAGGAATTCAACCTGGAAATGATTATGCACATTTAAGATCGTTTCATTCTGCTTCCTCAAAGGAGTTTAAATTAACCTATGATGATGGTCCCACAGGACAAGACCGTCTTTCTGACAGTATGAAACAGGTTGTGACCGAAATAATGGATAGAATTGTAAGAAATATCAAGGATGTACTGAGAAAACACGTTAATGTAAATGGTTATACATTTATATCTTTGATGCCTGAAATCATCTTTTATATAAGATGGGCAGAGCTTATTGATAAAATTCGTGCAAAAAATCTTCCGTTATGTAAGGCTGAAATTTTACCTGCTGAAAAAAGAGAAATTAACGCTAATGATATTTATAATCTTAAGTTAGCGATTAAAGCAGTTAAAGGTGAGGATATTGATATAGTAACAAATGATCTTATTTTTAATGATGATATGGGGAGAATCTTTATTCTTACAGGCCCTAACAGAGGAGGTAAAACAACTGTTACACAAGCTCTTGGACTTGCTGTGTTAATGGCACAATGCGGAATTTATGTGCCTTGCAGTAGCTTACAGCTTAGTCCTTGTGATAATATATATACTCATTTTCCAGCGGATGAAAACGAAACTGTAGATTTAGGCAGACTTGGAGAAGAATCATCTCGTCTTGCAGAAATTTTTAATAACGCAACATCAAAAAGTCTTTTGCTATTAAATGAAAGTCTTGCTACTACAAATGTTACTGAGGGTGTTTATATCGCAACAGATGTGATAAAAGCTATGAGATACTTAGGAGTGAGATGTATTTTCAATACCCATATGCATGAACTGGCAACTAATGTGAATAAAATCAATAATTCTGTTGAAGGAAAATCAAAAATAGAAAGTATGGTTACAGGAATAGAAAAGGGGAAACGCTCATTTAAGATTTCAGTAAATCCTCCACAGGGACTTAGTTATGCAAAAGATATTGCTGAACATTATGGTGTAACATTTGGTAAAATAAAAAGTATTATTGATAACCGTGACAATAAATAATGATAATAAAAAGAAGTAGAATCTTTTTACCAGATTCTACTTCTTTTTATTATTATGATTTTTACATACTTAGATGTCTACGCCAAAGTTTTGACAAAGTGCTTCTAAACCACCTGAAAAACCACTACCAATAGCATTGAATTTCCATTCACCATTGTGTCTGTATAAATCAGCAACAACAACAGCTGTTTCAACTGAGAAATCTTCGCCTAAATCGTATCTTACTAATTCTGTACCTGTAACTTCGTCTAAAACACGAATATAGGAATTTTCTACCATACCAAAATTTTGATTTCTTTCTGTAGCTTTATCAATGGTAACAGTGAAACTTACTCTTTCTATTTCAGCCGGAATTGCATTAAGGTCAACTTTAATAACTTCGTCGTCACCATCTCCAGCACCGGTTCTGTTATCGCCTAAATGTTCAATACCAGGGCCAATCTTTTGATTATAGAATATAAAGTCATCTGTACTTCTCACTTTGCCTGTATTTGCAAGCATAAATGCTGAAGCGTCCAAATCAAATTGAGAGCCACCATCATAACGGTTTACGTCCCAACCTAATCCTACAATGATTTTTGTTAAGCCTCCACTTATACCAGCATCGGCAGCCACTTTTTCTAAGCTGATTTTGTTACCTTTTTTCAAACTTATTGCCATTTTATAGCCTTCCTTTCTAACATTAATATATTAAAGTCCGAACATACCACCAAGACCACCAAGGCCTCCGCCGCCACCAGTTGGGTTGCCACCGTTATTGCCACCGCCAAACATACTACCAAGTTGACCAAGAGTTCCCTGTACACTTTGAGCAGCACCACCAATAGTTTGGTTATTTTGAGTATCAGCTCTTCTGCCTGAAGAACCGCCGTCCATACCAATATTAACAC
>JAXJXA010000182.1:0-5354 GCA_036307745.1 Acutalibacteraceae bacterium
CTGTTCATCTGTTCCTCTAACCTTTGCCTGTCGGGCAATCTGTGCTGAAAGTTGTGCGTGAGGTAAACCTGAAGCGGAAAAAATAGGCAATTTTTGTCCACGAACAAGAGTATTAAGTCCATCAATAGCAGACACTCCTGTTTGTATAAATTCCTGAGGATAATTTCTTGCAGCAGGATTCATAGGTAAACCATTTATATCCATACGTTTGTCAGGTAAAATTTCCGAACCATCATCAATAGGTCTACCCAAACCATCGAAAACACGGCTTAGCATATCCTCACTTACACCAAGTTCCATTGACTTTCCCAGAAATCTTACCTTACTATTTGAAAGATTTATACCTGTTGAACTTTCAAATAGCTGTACAAGAGCGTTTTCGCCGTCAATCTCAAGCACTTTGCAACGTCTTATTTCACCGTTGGAAAGCTCAATTTCTCCAAGATCATTGTAGTTTACATTTTCTACATTTTTAACAAGCATAAGAGGACCTGCTACCTCTTCTATGGTTTTATACTCTTTTGGCATCAGAAATCCTCTCCCTTCTTTATTGCCTCATTGATTTCGATATCCAACGCAAGCAGAATATCATTAAATTCTTTTTCACATTTTTCTAGTTTAACATATTTAAATCTACCTATACGTTCCCTTATCTCAAGTTCTACAAGAGAATCAACTGTAGCTCCTTTTTTAAGTGCATCCTGACATTTATCTGAATAGCCAAGAACAAGTAACATCATCATATGCTGTTTTTCTAAAGGAGTATAAGTATCAACCTCGTGAAAAGCATCCTGATGAAGAAAATCTTCACGGATTGAACGTACCGCCTCTAGTTTAATTCTATCGGGGGCTGATAATGCATCAATACCTACAAGACGTACAATCTCATCAAGTTCCGCCTCATCTTGTAACAGGTGCATAAGTCTATTTCTGCAATTCATCCAATCTTCTGCGATATTGTTGTTGAACCAACTAGACATAGTATCTACATATAAGGAATAACTTGTAAGCCAGTTAATTGCAGGAAAATGACGTTTATATGCCAGTTGGCTGTCTAATCCCCAAAACACCTTAACAATTCTGAGAGTAGCTTGTGTAACTGGTTCTGAAATATCACCACCAGGAGGTGACACAGCACCAATTACTGACAATGCCCCTTCCTTAGGTGAATTACCTAAGGTTATAACTTTTCCTGCACGCTCATAAAACTGTGCAAGACGACTACCAAGATATGCAGGATAACCTTCTTCACCAGGCATTTCTTCCAATCTTCCTGACATTTCACGCAATGCCTCTGCCCATCTTGAAGTTGAATCGCCCATAAGTGCAACAGAATAACCCATATCTCTGAAATATTCAGCTATTGTTATACCTGTATAGATTGATGCCTCTCTTGCTGCAACAGGCATATCAGATGTATTTGCTATAAGCACAGTTCGTTCCATAAGAGAATAACCTGTTTTTGGATCTATAAGCTCAGGAAATTCATTTAGTACGTCTGTCATTTCGTTGCCACGTTCTCCACAACCAATGTAAACAACAATATCTGCTTCTGCCCATTTTGCAAGCTGATGCTGAACCACTGTTTTTCCACTGCCAAAAGGACCTGGCACAGCAGCTACACCACCTTTTGCTATTGGAAATAATGTATCAATTACTCTTTGACCCGTAACCAATGGCACATCAGGAGAAAGTTTTTGACTATAAGGTCTGCCAACACGAACAGGCCACTTTTGCATAAGTGTAATTTTTATATCGTCGCCTTTGTCGGTAGTAACTATTGCGACAGTTTCATCCACCGTGAATTCACCACTGTTTATAAATTTTATTGTTCCTGCAATTTTAATAGGTATCATAATCTTATGCAAAACAATAGGTGTTTCCTGAACTGTTCCTATTACATCACCACCTGTAACTTTGTCGCCAACTTTTGCGGTGGCATCAAATTTCCATACAAGTTCTCTTTTTAGAGAAGGTACCTCAACGCCTCTTTCAAGATTAGTACCTGATTTTTTCATAATATCATCAAGAGGTCGTTGTATACCATCATATATACTTTTAATCAAACCTGGACCAAGCTCAACACTTAAAGGTTCATTTGTTGATTCAACCGGTTCCCCCGGACCAAGTCCTGATGTTTCTTCATACACCTGTATTGACGCTTTATCTCCGTGCATTTCTATAATCTCGCCAATAAGTCTTTGATTACTTACACGCACAACATCAAACATATTTGCGTCACGCATTCCTTCTGCAATAACCAAAGGTCCTGCAACCTTTTTTACGATTCCTTTGCTCATTTATTTTATCCATCCCTTCAATGGGTTTAATTATTACTGAACAGAATATCAGAGCCTACTGCCTGTTCAACAGATTTTTTTACATTTTCTATTCCGTTACCTGTGTTCTCTTTAATTCCAGGAATAAGTATTACAGCAGGCAACTGCTGTTCTCTGAAATGTTCAATTTCTCTTTCAAGTTCTTTTGCAAGTTTTTCTGTAATATAAATTATTGCATAATCTCCATTGCACATACTTTTAAATTTTTCCGACTTGTCATCTACCTTGTCAAAATCAATTACATCCAAGCCAAGGGCAGAAAAGCCATAAATACTATCTTTATCACCTATTACAGCAATTCTATACATACATTTTCCTCAGTCTTTCTTTGATAATTTCATTGTCAAGATTATTAACTTTTGCCGAAAGTATTATCCTTACAGTTTTTATTTCATTTTCTTTTGCAAAAATATACGCAATCAATGGACCAATAGAAAAAGGCTCCCACTTTTGAGGCTGTAAACTCTCAGTCAACTTGTTATCACACCATATTTCAAAAGCTGAAGGAGATTTTTTTAACGCTTCTACTGCTCCTCTATAATCTGTAAATGAAAGATAATTACAAATTTCATCAATTCCCATTGATGCCGCTTTTATAAGCATATCTTTGTTAAGAGTGTTACATTCAGAAATAGCCATTTTTATAAAATCAAGCTGTTTGCTTGTTTTACTACAACGTACTGCTATTTTTATGTTTGCCACTGCTACAAGAGTATTTGCATATAGCTTTACGATGTCACTGTTAAAATTCAAAGCTACTTGATTAATATAATCAAGTAATGCACGATCAATAATAATATCGCATAACTGACCATCACGAGTTTGTAAGAGTGTTTTTACTGCCTTTTCAGCACAATCGGATAAATAGTCTGGCATAAGACCGTATTCTTTATTTTTTACTGCATTATATATTGTTTCAGCAGATACACTGCCTGATTTCAAAAAAATCCCATCTATACTGCTGTTTGAAATTACAGCCTTTATGGCAGATTTAAGATTAAAAAAGTCCTTTTGGCAAATAAACACATTAAAGTCTGATAAATCATCAGCAAGCTCTCTCATAAAATCCCAAAGTAAATTTTCTTGTTGTTGAAATATTTCCTCATAATCAGAAATATTTTCTGTATTCCAGCCTTTGTCAGCAAGGAGATTTAAACATTCATCAAAATTTTTTGCTGACATCAGCAAGGATATATCATTATCATTTAGTAATGTATTTTCTTTAGCTCTTATTCTAGCAACTGCAAAGGTATAATCCTTTTTTTCTGACATAAATTTATACCTCCTGCTCAAATAACAATTTATTAACTTTATCCTGCAATATTTCTCTATTACCATCAAAAATTGCTTTAAAAGAGCAATTTTCTTCAATGTTACCATATGAGAGTATAAATCCTCCATCTATGTCGACGGGTGTATCTCCAACTTTAAGTGTACCTTTACTTACTTTTGAAATTTTATCTGAAAAACTCAAAGGCAATCTACCTATATCCTTTTCATTAAACAGAATTTGTCCATTATTGCCTGATGAATATCTCTCGATCATTTTAATAATCAGTTTAAAATATTCATCATCACTTAAAGATAATAAACTACTATGTGCTATATTTATAGTATCAAATATAATTTTTTGTTTTGTTTCAAGGATCACCTTTTTTTCAATAAGGTTAGCTGATGAGTTAGCACGTTCAATTATATTTTTACATTCCAATTCACATTGAGTCTTAAGATTTTCTAATTCTCTATCCGCCTCAATATTAGCCTGTGCAAGAATATTATCTGCCTCTGTTTTGGCTTTATTTATAATTTCGTTTACAATATTATCAGAGTTGATTCTTATTTCTTCTAAAATTTTATCTATTCCGCTCATTTTTACAACTCCGTTATCAGATTGCAAGACCAGGAATATTGAATATAGCCAACATAGAAACAAGTAATGCAAGAATTGCATATGTTTCTACCATTGCGGGTAAAAGGATTGTTTTACCAAACTGATCTGGCTTTTTGGAAATTGTACCTATACCAGCCACAGAACATCTACCTTGATAAATTGCTGAAAACAATCCTGCAAATGCTATTGGCAAACTAGCAGCAAAGTACAAAAGACCTTTTGTCACTGATATATTAGGATCACCACCCAATATTCCAATATTTGAAAGAATAAGAAAAGCTACCAGCAAACCGTATATACCTTGTGTTGCAGGTAAAAGTTGAAAAATAAGCACCTTGCCAAATTTACTTGGATCTTCAGCAAGCACTCCTGCTGCTGCTACACCTGCTCTACCTACGCCTATTGCTGAACCTGTACCTGCAAGAAAAGTAGCCAGAGCGGCTCCCAAAAGTGCAAAAAATATTCCCATACTATCCATTGAAAATTTCCTCCTTGATTTTATAATTCTTTGTATTTATTTTAAAAGGTGTGAATTTGCTACCACCGCCTTCATAAAATTTTCCGAAAAATTCTACAAACTGAAGTCGGTTGGTATGAACATATGCACCAAGTGCATTTATGCCTATGTTTAGTGAATGTCCGATTATAAACACCACAGTAAATAATAATGCTCCAGCAACTCCTCCACCTAACATTGTACCAATCTGATTAAATACCTGAGCAATAACTCCTGTTGCAAGACCGAGTGCCAATAAACGTGAATAGGAAAGTAAATCACTTAAATAACTTGTTATTCCATAAATTCCATAAATACCCTTTAATGCACGTTTTACAGGGCTTGAACCTCTGCCAGCAAAAAATAATATGATAAGCACGCCAATAATAGCCATTATACTGCCAATCGGCAAGAAAAATGCTGGAAGAACAAATCCAGTCATTGACCTTAGTATATCTGTTGAAAGAAGTGCCAATATTCCTCCTCCAACAAATAGATACCAACTGATAACATCATATATAACATCAAGATATCTCTTTGCTTTAATACACATATATGCTTTCATAGCAAGTCCTACAAACAGATGAATCAAACCAAAAAGGAAACAAAACATCAGAACTGTCATAGA
>JAXJXA010000183.1:0-3519 GCA_036307745.1 Acutalibacteraceae bacterium
AATTAATTACTATTAAAGCAGATGTACAGATAAAGGCAATAAGAAACAGAGGTTATTCTCTGGAGGCTTTGTAATGATTAAGAAATTAAGGCGTAAATTTATAGCAGTGGCTATGTGCTGTATAATTGTGGTTTTATGTGCGATTATCGGTATTATTAATACTGCAAATTATATAAGTATCAACCAACAGGCAGACGAAAGACTGAATATGATTGCCGAAAATGGTGGAGTATTTCCTAAAAACGATTTTAAAATAGATAAACATATTCACCACGATATTTCTCCGGAAACACCATTTGAAGTCAGATATTTTACAGTTAAGTTACATAGCGATGGTACTATTGTATATATAAACACAGGCAGAATAGCGGCTGTGTCAACATCAACAGCCGCTGAATATGCTGAACAACTGTTTGGTAATGAGCAGAAAAATGGTTTTATAGGCGAATATAAATACACCTGTATAAATATGGATGATGATATAATGTACATATTTCTTGACTGTGGACGTGAACTTTCTACTTTTTATTCTTTTTTATTAGCCAGTGTTGCAGTAAGTGTTGCAGGAATTATATTGGTATTAATTTTGGTACTTATTTTTTCAAAAATAGCTCTTAAGCCTGTTGCTGAAAGTTATGAAAAGCAAAAGCGTTTTATTACAGACGCAGGTCACGAGATAAAAACACCCTTAACTATAATAGACGCTAATACGGAAGTTCTTGAAATGATTAACGGAGAGAGTGAATGGTCAGAGAGTATTAAAAATCAGGTGAAACGTCTTAACTCTCTTACCGAAAAACTTGTACTTCTCTCAAAGATGGACGAGGAAGAAACAGTGTTTCAGATGTCTGAATTTTCATTTTCTGAGGTTGTTGCAAATACCGCACAGTCATTTGTAGCTGTTGCTGAATCAAAAGGAAAAATCTTTGAGACGAACATACAGGAAAATATAAATTACTGCGGAAATGAAACATTAATATGCCAGTTGGTGTCTATATTACTTGACAATGCAATGAAGTATTCAGATGAAAATGGCAGAGTAGAAATCAGTTTAAAGTTAAATGGTAAGAACAAAACTTTAACAGTATATAATACAACAGACAGTATTCAGACAGGTAAGTTGAATTTTCTGTTTGAGAGATTTTACAGAACAGATACTTCCCGTAACTCAGAAACAGGAGGACACGGAATAGGTTTGTCTGTTGCAAAAGCAATAGTTAATACACATAAAGGAAAAATTACAGTTTTCAGCAGTGACGGAAAAAGTATATCTGTTACTGCTGTGCTGTAAATATAACGGTTGCTTATAAAATAGATTTATAATATCTCATTTTTCAAACAGCCCCTAGCATTAAATCATAGAAATTATCGCATTTATCAAAATCAGATATGAATTTTATATGTACTAGAAAAATTTTTCACGGCATATACATAAAATATCTTTCTTATATGGAGGTATTTTATGAAAGGGATAGTGGAAGAACGAGCTGTGGAGCTTGGTCAGTATATTATAGAGAGCAAGGCAACCGTGCGAAGTGCGGCTAAAAAATTTGGGGTAAGTAAAAGTACAGTACATAAAGATGTAAGTGAAAGATTAAAATATGTTAACCCACAGCTATATAGTCAGGTTAAAGAGGTGCTTGAAGTTAACAAAGCACAAAGACATATAAGAGGCGGTATGGCTACACGAAAAAAATATAAAGGGCTATAATCTGTTTGCAAAATCTGTCGCAAAATGTGGCAGATTTTGTTTGTTTATATTTTGTTTATATAATGTATTATACATAATGTGAGTAGTTTTTCTGATATAAATGTTGTTAAGTTTTTATTTTTTATAAATTCTTATTTTGTTCACTCTTTCGTGCCTTTGATATTATATAATATGTACAAAGTTTAATTATTGTGGTATAATCACGTTAAAAACGTGGGGCAACAGGAGGATATTATGAACAGAACAAAAAAAGTATTGATTGTAGATGATGACACAAATATTTGCGAACTACTGCGTCTTTATATAGAAAAAGATGGTTTTGATACAGCTATTGCTAATACAGGAACACAGGCTATAAGACTGTTTGAGCAAGAAAAACCTGATCTTATTATGCTTGATATTATGCTGCCTGAGCTTGATGGATGGCAGGTGTGCAGAGAGGTTAGAAAAACTTCACAGGTGCCTATTATAATGCTTACTGCAAAGGGTGAAGTGTTTGATAAGGTGTTGGGTTTGGAGCTTGGTGCGGATGATTATGTGGTAAAACCTTTTGAAGCAAAAGAAGTTGTGGCTAGAATACACGCTGTTTTAAGACGTACCAGTGCAAGTGAAGTACCAAATATAAAAGAAGTTAAATGGGACAAGATTTCAATTAATCTCACTAACTATGAATTAAAGGTAGACGGTATTCAGGTTGATACACCTCCTAAAGAATTGGAACTTTTGTATCATTTGGCAAGCAACCCAAACAGAGTTTTTACAAGAGATCAGCTTCTTGATGAGGTTTGGGGATTTGATTATTATGGTGACTCAAGAACTGTAGATGTTCACGTGAAAAGGCTTCGTGAAAAAATAGACGGTGTTTCTCCACAGTGGGAGCTTAAAACTGTGTGGGGCGTAGGATATAAATTTGAAGTAAAAGAGTAATGGTAGTGTATATACCATTTGCGGTGATGCGTAATATTTGTCTTTGAGGAGGAGGTTAGTGTGACAGGTAAAAAAAGTCTGTTTGCACAGTATTTGACCATAAGCCTGGTAATTGTGCTTGTGAGCTTTGTTATCCTTGGTACTATGCTTATATTTTTTGTTGCAAGATATTCAGATACAGAAAAACGAAACTTGCTATTGGAAAATGCCAACAGGGTTGCAGCTCTTATGTCTGAACGAACTGTATTGGTAAATAACAGCGTATATATAGGTGACACCGAAACAAGTTGGCTTTCAAGTGTGGTTGAAACTATATCGGCAAGTATTAACGCTGATATATTTATTACAGATGTAAGGGGTGAAACTCTTTTTTGTAATGATATCGGCAGATGTGCTCATCGCAGTACTCTTGTTCCTCAAGATATATGTAATAGAGCAAGTAATGACAAGATATTTATAGAAAGTACGCTTGGTGGTTTGTATAATACATCTCATTTTGTAGCGGCAGTTCCTATTGTTTCTGAGGTGGGAACAAAGCAAGAAGTAACCGGAATTGTTTTTGTGGCAGCAGATAATATAATTTTTTCAGATTATAAAGGTGATATAACAAAAATATTTTTCTGTGCTGCAATAGCAACATTCGCTATAGTAGCCTGTATGATATGGTTCTTTTCTTACCAGATGATAAAACCTTTGCAGCAGATGTCGATTGCGGCTAAAAAACTTGCAAATGATGATTTCTCGGTGCGTGTGCCAGTGACCTCAAGTAACGAAATTGGTACATTGGCAAAAACCTTTAACGAAATGGCAGATTCTCTTTCAGCATCTGAAACTACAAGAAGAAACTTTATAGCTAATGTATCCCACGAGCTGAAAACACC
>JAXJXA010000184.1:0-2694 GCA_036307745.1 Acutalibacteraceae bacterium
GCAGGTATAAAAGGCAACAATAAACTCACAGCAGGAAAAATATCATTTACAGTTGTACCACGTATTAATGCTTGTGGACGTTTGGCATTGTCCGAAAAATCAGTAGAATTACTTTTAACTGATGATGATACCATAGCTCGTGAAATTGCAGAGGAATTATCTGAAGATAATAAAATAAGACAAAATATAGAAAAAGAAATTCTTGAAGAAGTTCTTGAAAAAATTCAAAATAACCCACATCTGAAGTATAAACGTGTAATGGTTATAAGTGGAAAAAATTGGCATCAAGGAGTAATAGGAATTGTTGCCTCAAAAGTTAAGGATATTTTCGGAAAACCTGTTATAATAATTACTACAGACGGTGAAAATGCTAAGGGTAGTGGAAGAAGTATTGAGGGATTTTCTCTTATTGATGCAATAACAACGTGTAAGGATTTACTTCCTCATTTTGGTGGACATCCAATGGCTGTAGGATTAAGTATCAAAACTACTGATATAGAGGAATTCTCAATAAGATTAAACAGCTATGCAAAATCCTGTGGACAAATGCCTTTACCAACCTTAAAAATTGATTGTAAACTAAATCCAAAGTTTTTAAGTGTTGAGTTAGCTAAACAAATTTCTTTATTAGAACCATTTGGAGCTGGAAATCCTACACCGATTTTTGGATTGTATAAGATGGAATTAAAGTCTGTTACACCTGTTGGTGGTGGGAATCATCTCAGATTATCATTTCAACGTGATGATACAATCATTAATGCTATGTTATTTTTTACAACTCTGAAACAATTTCCATATTGTATAGGCGATGCTTTAGATCTTGCTGTTACTGTTGATATAAACGAATATAATAATAAACAATCACTGAGTATAATTGTTAAGGATATAAAATCTAATAATGCAGATACTCAGACTATGTTAAGACATAATGAACTTTTTGAAAGACTTATGGATTTAGAAAAATTGAATAGAGAAGATGCGGAAATTCTTTTACCTTCACGAGAAGATTTTGCTGTGGTATTTAAGTTTTTAAGAAGAGAAAAGCTATGGGAATTTCCAGCAGATATAATTTGTACTAAGCTACACAATACCAGAATTAATTATGGGCGTTTGCAAGTTATTCTAACTGCTATGCATCAGCTTTCTCTTATTGATTATCAACAAAGCTGGGATAAAACGATTATTTCTATACTTCCTGTACAGGGGAAAGCAGATTTAAACAGTGCTAAAATAATGAAACAGCTAAAAAGCTATATAGAGTGATTGTGGAATAATAGAGGGGGATTTAAAATGCCTGGGGTAATGGTTCATTATCAGGATTATGAAGAACTAAAAAGAATGATTAGACAAAGTGGTAGAGATTATGACAATGATTTGATTGAAAAAGCGTATAATCTTGCCAATAATGCTCATGGAGATCAACGAAGAGTATCCGGGGTTCCATACATTCTGCATCCTACATCTGTTGCTTGTATTCTGGTTGACTTAGGTATGGACACAGAATCCATAGTTGCAGCACTATTGCACGATGTCGTTGAAGATACCGAAGTTACACTTGAAGATATTATCAAGGATTTTGGTAAGGAAATCGCACATCTAATTGATGGTGTTACTAAACTTAAAAAAATTCCATATTCAAACAGAGAGATTCAGCAAGCAGAGAACATCAGAAAAATGCTTATGGCTATGTCTGATGATATTCGTGTAATTATAATTAAACTTGCTGATCGCCTCCATAATATGCGTACTATTGAGTGTATGAGAGAGCAAAAAAGACGTGATAAGGCTCTTGAAAATATGGAGGTTTATGCTCCTATTGCTCACCGTCTTGGTATTCGTGCTGTAAAAGAAGAAATGGAAGACCTTTCGATAAGATATCTTGATCCTGTAGGCTATAAGGAAATCGAAGATGAACTTGCTTTTACCGAACCAGGCAGAAAGAGATTTATAGAAAAATTAAAAGCTGAAATTACAGATAAAGCTAAAGGTATTGTAAATGATATTTTTATTGAGGGTAGAGTTAAAAGTATAAATGGTATTTATCGAAAAACTTTTATGAAAGGCAAAAGTATTGAGCAGGTATATGATATATTCGCTGTTAGAGTTATAGTTAATTCTGTGCAGGATTGTTATAATATTCTGGGGGTAGTACACGATATATATACTCCGTTACCAAATAGATTTAAAGATTATATCTCTACACCTAAGCCTAATATGTATCAATCACTTCATACAACAGTAATAGGCAAAGAAGGAGTACCTTTTGAGGTTCAGATAAGAACCTGGGAAATGCACTATACCGCAGAATATGGTATTGCTGCACACTGGAAGTATAAGCTGGGATTAAATAAAAAAGATTCAATGGATGATAAAACTCAGTGGATAAGAAAAATGCTCGAAAATCAATCTGATGATGAAACAGATATTATACGAAATATTAAAACTGATTTAGCACCTGAAGAAGTTTTTGTTTTTACTCCTCGTGGTGACGTTTTGAGTTTACCTTTAGGAGCAACAGTTATAGATGTTGCTTACGCTATTCACTCAGCGGTGGGTAACAGAATGATTGGTGCAAAAGTAGACGGAAAGATAAGTCCTATTGATTATATAATCCATACCGGTGAAATTATAGAAATTCTTACCAGTAAAGAAACAGCAGGGCCTAAACGTGATTGGCTTACTAAAGTTAAAACC
>JAXJXA010000185.1:0-3700 GCA_036307745.1 Acutalibacteraceae bacterium
TAACATTAATATATCAGCAAAGTAAAGCGATTTTTTCAAAATCTAACATTATGCGACAGTTTTACCAGGAAATAATAAAAGTTCTGTAATAAATGTTAGTATTAAATTATACAAACTAAAAAAACACCCTGTACCTAACGATACAGGGTGACATTCTATAAGCTAAGAAAAACAATTAGTTTTCTTTTTTCTTAGAAATTTTGCTCTTTAAATATACAATAGTTGTTCCTAATGAAAGTGCAATCATCATACCAGCAATCCAAACAAAAGTTGTGTTATCATCTGTTGCAGATGCAGAAACTTCATTGAAAGTATAACCTGTTACAGGAGCATTTTTAGATGCTACCTGTGAAGTAGTTGAAGTTGAAGTTACTGTTGATGCGTTGTTAGCAGTAGCAGTTACAGCAGTAGAAGCACTAGCTGATGCGGCTGCTGATGGTGTTGTTACTGTTTTCGCCTGAGAGTCAATTCTGGCTGATGCAAGCTCCAAAGCTTTTACAAATTCGTCAGAAAGCTCACCTGTAACTTCCATATCAAAGTTAGCCTGTGCAGTTTTTACAGCATTTACAGTAGCTTCATCATAAACACCTGTAACCTCATCAAGATAAGACAGTTTCACAAGCAAAGCCTGTACACTATCAATCTCTTCCTGGGAATACTGACCTTCAACTTCTTTAGCTACCGCTGAATCTGACAAAAGAATATCATACTGCTCTTTTGTAATATAATCAACAGCTTTTAGCTCAGAAGTTGTGAAATAATCGTGAAGTGCTAGCAATGTATTGTTATCAAATACTCCTGTAACCTCTGCTGTATAATATCCAAGCTCAGTAAGTCTTGTCTGCATATCAGCAATCTCTGAACAACTCTCTACATCGTTTTCACCATATGTCATAATACCATCTTCCAGTGGAGTAGGTGGCAATGTTGGTGCCTCAGTAGGAGCCTCTGTTACTGCTTCTGTCGACTTTTCAGTTGATTCTTCAGTAACCTCTTCTGTTGACTTTTCAGTTGATTCTTCAGTAACTTCCTCAGTAGAAATTTCTGTTATTTCTTCTGTAGAAACTTCTGTAATAGCCTCAGTAGGTTCTTCTGTAGGAGCCTCTGTTACCACTTCAGTAGAAACTTCTGTAATAGCCTCAGTAGGTTCTTCTGTAGGAGCTATAATTGCATCGCTCTCATTTGATGTATTAGCTCCATTCTTAGAAGGAGCATTCTCACTCTTTATTGTATGCATAAATTCAGGACCAACGATACCATCAACCTCGATATTAGCATCAGTCTGGAATTCTTTTACGCAAGCAGCAGTGTATGTGCCATAATAACCAGTTACTTCATCATCAAAATAACCAAGATCCTTAAGAAGTTGCTGGACCTCTTTTACTTTCTCACCCTGAGAGCCAACTTTCAGGAAGGTTGAAGAGTTAGTTGTAATCTCCGAAGATGAGCCTGATGAATAATCTGTTACTTCATAAGCACTTTCGGGTGGCTCTTTATCAGATCTACCCAGTGAGTCAAATGAATAATTAACACCATCGATTGTTCTTGTTGTACTCTCGATATACTCACCATTTTCATAATAGAATGATTCGCCATCGAATCTAACCCAACCTGATTCAGGATAGCTTACACCAACTAGCTTATACCATTCTACCCAGCTTACAGAACTTAATGAAGCATAAATAATACCCCAGTTAGTTCCACGAGCATCAATAGCATTATCACTGCCAACATAAACACCTACATGACCAGGCTTATGCAAGCCAAGACCGTGGATGTTAGGAACACCATTGGATACATATCCCCAATCAAGACCAGCCGACTGTGAACTTGAAAGCATATCTGTACGAACACCGCCAACACCGTTGTAGCTTTTAATCAAACCTGAACAGTCAACAGCTCCGTAAGAACATCCTCCCCAAACATATGGCCAACCTTCGTTATAAGCGTTAAGAGCATATGCACATAAACCAATACCTGTACTGGTTTCTGCTGACATTGAAACTGTACCAACTGTTACTACCGAAAACACCATTATAATTGATAGTAAAACAGAAAGCACAACTTTTCCTCTACACTGTTTGTGCATTGGACTAAACCTCCTTATAAATTAGAACAATATCCATTGTTTCAAACACAAGCAAAAAGCCTGCTGAATTTTGTTACCGGATATGTAAATAATCGCAAAAAAAATTACAAGTGGTAACAATTTAGTTACAGTTTAGCATACCTATATAAAAATTGCAAGGTTTTTTTCAAAATATTTCTTTTGTTACGAAATTTAGTATACACTGCACTATAAATTTTATACATTTACGGGATTTATTTTAGATATTTACACCAATATTACTATGCGTTTTTTGTTATAATCAACATTTTTATTCTATCTGATTCAACTTTAATAAGGAATTTTCAAAACATTTATCTCATATTATGTTTTGAAAATATACATATATATTTTCACTTAAAGTTGGCACAAAGTAAACCTTTTTATACTATATATTAATCTGCACAGGAATATAAATTTGTAATTAATTCTTTACTAAATAGTTACAAATTGTAACTATTTTATTACTTTCATTACTACTAACTATAAATTTAAAAAAGGTCATTTATTTGATATTGTTAATATGAGTTGATATTTTAACGTTACATCAAATGTTAATTAATATATCATTTTAAGATTTATTAATGACTTCTTTTAAAGATAGAAGTAATACAGAAAGTTACAGTAAAATATGAATGTTGCATTAGTTAAAAAATTATATAAAGGCAGATTTAATCCGATTTTCTTTTGTATTTTGCAATTTTAAAATTCATTTCCTGCAATTTTTTTGAAAATTTTTTTAAAAAACCTATTGACAGTGTTACTTTGTTGTGGTAGACTAATGCCACAACAAAGGCGTTGAACTCACAGAGGTTCAGCGCCTTTGTGCTTTCCACAAAATTTAGAAAGGGAGATTGAAAATGGATAGCGGAAGTGTTTGTTTTATTATGATATGCTCAGCACTTGTCTTTCTTATGACACCTGCTCTTGCATTCTTTTATGGAGGCTTAGTAAGGCGAAAAAATGTACTTAATACGATGATGGCAACAATGTTCATCTGCGGTACAGCAATAGTAATGTGGATTCTGTTTGGATACTCGTTTTCGTTCGGAAGTGATAATGCAGGATTAGTTGGAGGCTTTGATTTTATAGGGCTTAACAACGTAAGTATTACAGAAAGTAGCAGAGGATTAGAAATTCCTGATATGCTTTTCTGCATTTTTCAGATGATGTTTGCAATTATTACACCTGCATTAATAACAGGTGCAGTTGCAGGACGTATGAAATTCAAGGCACTTGTACCCTTCATTTGTCTTTGGTCACTAATTGTGTATTATCCTATGGCTCATATGGTTTGGGGTGGTGGATTTATGGGTTCTGCTGCTGAAGGTGGTTCAGGTTTATTCGGCACAGGCATATATCTTAACTCCATTGATTTTGCCGGAGGTAATGTTGTACATATCAGCTCCGGTATAACAGGTCTTGTTCTTGCAATAATCCTTGGTCAAAGAAAAGGTTATGAGAAAAATGAATATAGACCACATAATATTCCTTTTGTACTTCTTGGTGCAGCATTATTATGGTTTGGTTGGTTTGGATTTAATGCAGGAAGTGCTCTCGCAGCAAACGGAACCGCTGTACACGCATTTATTA
>JAXJXA010000186.1:0-3161 GCA_036307745.1 Acutalibacteraceae bacterium
CCAACAGGTGGTGCCGGGGTAGCTTTACCGGCAGGTATTTGTAGCTTTATAAAGCCAACAACCTTTTGAGCCATTATTTTTGCACCTCCATAGTTCGTGGTAAATGGCGGAATGTTTTGAAAAAATTTAACATTCCTCCCACAAGGGACATTATCCGCCCCTCAATTAATAATAACTGTAAATTACAGATTATCAGTGTGTTTTACTCGAAAACCTCAGCTTGGTTAAGTTCCAAGTCTATAGGAGTTTCTCTTCCGAACATAGACACAGTTACCTTTACTATGTTCTTTTCTGTATCAATTTCTTCTACAACGCCTACAAAGTCCTCCAGCGGACCATCAATGATTCTTACCGAATCACCAACGCTGTACGAAACCTCAACACTTTTAATTTCTACGCCCATCTTAATTACTTCATCATCAGTAAGAGGAACAGGCTTAGATGATGGCCCTACAAAACCTGTGCAACCACGGATATTTCTTACAACATACCATGTTTCATCTGTATAAACCATCTTGATAAATACATATCCTGGGTATAATTTACGTTCCACTTCCTTAGCTACACCATTGTCACCAATTTCTGTAACAAGCTCAGTGGGAACCTTAACACCCTGAATAACGTCCTGAAGATTTCTGTTTTCAACAGTCTTCTCCAATGTAGAAGCTACCTTGTTCTCATAACCTGAATAGGTGTGAACAACATACCATTTTGCTTCTTCTGACATTGCACATCATCCTCTCACGCAGTTTAGCTTGCTGATGTTTCCATAACAAGATTCAGCAATGCGAAAAGACCTTGATCCAATGCAAAAATAAATAGTCCCATTACTACCATAATCACCAATACAATACCAAAGTTCTTGAATACTGCTTTGGGAGCAGGCCAGGTAATCTTTTTTACTTCTGCTTTGCATTCACGAAAGTATTTTGCAATTCTCGCAAAGATGTTAGGCTTCTTATCATTTTTCTTACCAGTCTTTTTACCAGCAGTTTTGCCGGCTTTGGTAGCCTTGTCAGCCTTATCAGCTTTCTTGGCAACCTTTACATCGACCTTATCAGCCATAGCCTATACCTCCGTGATTATTTTGTCTCCTTGTGAAGAGTGTGCTTGTTGCAGAATCTGCAATGCTTCTTCATTTCCAGTCTTTCTGGATCATTCTTCTTGTTCTTCATTGTGTTGTAATTGCGCTGTTTGCACTCTGTACAAGCTAGTGTTACTTTTACTCTCATTAACGGCACCTCCGATATTGCGGTAAATTTAGCCTCCCTCAAAAATTGGCACAAAAAAATAAGCCCCTTTTTTCCGAGGTAGATATACTATACCATATAAAATAGGCATAGTCAAGGCTTTTTTCAACTTTTTTGCATAATATGCAAATCATCTGTGACTTAGATTGTACCACTGAAAATCCTTTTTGTCAAATTCATTACTTTACAGATTTATTCTGAATAAATTTTTATCAACCAAAATCGTGCCTGTTTACGCCGTTACTGCACTGACAGTCACCTCTTCAGGGAACCTATACGTTTGTGGTTCTTTAATAAATGTTGGGGCAAAAAAGATTATTGAAAAATATTTCGTTAAGGACGCTGTCCTTAAAACCTGCAAGGGCTTTGCCCTTGACCCACAAGCCTTTGAAAAGGCTTGACCTAAACTTTATTATTATCCCCAACATTTGATATAGAACCGTATTTGTGTATTATTAAGTAAAAAACCTCCCCTTTCAGGAGAGGTAAATACACAAAATATATCAAGAACGAGGATTACTTATCAAATATCCCCACCGTTATTTTCAAGGGCATTCTGGCTTAGTGCCTTTAGATAAGCATTTATGAAGCCGTCAATATCACCGTCCATAACAGCACTTATATTACCTGTTTCATAGCTTGTACGGTGATCCTTAACAAGAGTATAAGGCATAAATACATATGAGCGTATTTGTGAGCCCCATGTAATTTCCTTTTGCACACCCTTGATATCCTCAATTTTATCAAGGTGTTCTCTCTCTTTTATTTCCATCAGCTTTGACATAAGCATTTTCATAGCTACTTCACGGTTCTGATGCTGACTTCGCTCTACCTGACAGGCAACAACAATACCTGTTGGGATATGAGTAAGACGTACAGCAGATGAAGTTTTATTAACTTTCTGTCCACCTGCACCACTGGCACGGTAAACTTCCATTTTTATATCCTCTGGATTTATATCTACCTTAATGTTATCATCAATTTCAGGCATAACCTCCAGTGATGCAAATGATGTATGTCGTCTGCCAGAAGAATCAAAAGGCGATACTCTTACAAGTCTGTGTACACCGGCTTCACTTTTTAAATATCCGTAGGCATTAACACCCTCAACAAGAATTGTTGCACTTTTCAGACCTGCCTCATCACCGTCAAGATAATCAACTGTTTTAACTTTAAAGCCCATTTTCTCAGCCCAACGGTTATACATACGGTACAGCATCTCTGCCCAATCCTGAGCCTCTGTTCCACCTGAACCTGCGTGGAATGTCAAAATTGCATTTCTGCCGTCATACTCACCTGTCAGCAAAGTCTGTAAACGCTGTTTTTCAAGTTGCTCCTTAATACCTTCAACTTCGCTCTGTGCTTCTTCTAGCAAAGACAAGTCTTCGTCTTCGTTTGCAAGTTCAATCAAAGCCATAGCGTCATCATATTTTGCAACAAGATTATTATAACCCTCTACTTTACCTTTGAGAACGCTTGTACGTTGTAAAATAACCTGAGATTTTTCCATATCATCCCAGAATCCCGGCTCAGTTGCTTTATTTTCAAGCTGTTGAATTTCAGACTCCATTGCCTTAAGCCCCAAAGCGTCTGACAAATCATCTATTTCTGGCTTTGTTCTTTCAAGCTCAAGCCTTAATTCTTCAAATTGTATCATAAATTTTACCAATCCTTAAAAAGTCATTATTATTAATTATAATTTATCCTTGTATAAAAGTAAAGTGTTTTGATTTTATTTTCAAATAAAGTAGATTAAACCTGTTTGGTAAACAGAAAATGTTGTATAGACGAGTAATTTTTTCGCAGGAATATGTCTTTCAAGAAAAAATTGGCTAAGTATGGCGGAAAAACAACTGTCCAGACGGCTTTTTTTAGATTGTTATACTAAATACCGTTTAAAATCGGTAAAAG
>JAXJXA010000187.1:0-4218 GCA_036307745.1 Acutalibacteraceae bacterium
AGCACGTCTCATACAATCTTATACTAAACATTTTATAAAAAAGACCCCAACTCACATAAAGTGAGCCGGAGCCTTCTATAAACTATTTAAACTTCACTATAACATATCAGAAGTTATTACTTTAGATATGTTGTTGTTCCGCCGATTTTACCGCTAATACCTGTATAGCCGTTTGAGCTTAGAACATATACACGGCAGTTGCCCTTACCAGGAGCTGAAACTGTAAGTGTACCGTTTGTAACTGTCTTTGTATCGCCTGAAACAGCGTCAATATATGTGCCGTTAGGAACACCTGAGAATGTAGCACCATTTGTAACAGCTACGCAAGCAAAACTCTTCTCGCCTGTATCAGGATCTGTATATCCACGCTTGAAGCACATATCACCAACAGATGAATACTGACCCTTCTGAAGTGCAGGAACTGCACGTCTGATTTTGTTCAGCTTGATTAACTGCTGTGAAAGTGTGCTGTTAAGAGTTGACTGTACTGTACCGCTTGCTGTATACTCACCAAAGTCTGTTGCTGTAACAGTACCTTCAATATTTTCACCAAAGTATGCACGTCCTGTTGTGCTTAGAGGTGCGTTAGGTCCAACATCAATGCTCATACCCTTCTGGAACTCAATCTCACTACCATAGTATAGACAAGGAATTCCACGGAATGTAAACATCAAGCACATATTCTCAGCCCAAGCCTGTGTACCGCCATTATAACGAACTGTCTGGCAAGTGTCAGGACTGTAATCGTGAGAGTCAACATATACAACATTCCATGTAGAGTCATTGTAATACTGGTCTTCTTCCAATGCGGTGCTATATGCCCCAGAAGCTGTATAGAATGCCCAGTGCATAGGGAAGTCGATTGTACCTGTACCATTAGCCTGACTATAATCAGGTGTATGATAATCGTTACCATTCAGGAATGCATTATCACTTGAATATGATACATCTCTTGTCTGATATTTTCCAAAGTGAGTTACTGAATTGTCATAGTTTGATTTCCAATCAGTTGTACTCCAGTTGCTTGTCCAAGAACTGTCTGTTTCCTTCCATGTGTAGAAGAAACAAGAGTCAGAAGCACCACCTTCGTTGAAAGCACCGTGATATCTTGCACAAACTTCACCGAAGATATAGAAGTTTTCAATATTTGTAAACTTAGGGAAATATGCACTGTTAAGTGTCCAACGGTTGATATGCTTTTCTGTATCCAGACGGAAGCTGTCAACACCCATATCAACATAATCAAGATATGTATTTGTCAGATATTCAACAACTGCTGGATTCTCTGTATTGATATCAACACAGTCACCTGCCATCTGACCTGTCTGCTCTGTGTATGAGCCGTAGCTCAATGACTTATCGTGATGATAATAGTTGTTAGTATCGTTTGCATCCTCTTTCATAACTGCAAGTCTTGCCTGATACTGAGCTTCAGCATTCAAAGAATCGTAGTTAGGATATAAAGTATCAAGTTTAGAACCATCAATAATCTGCATACAATCAGATGATTCCAAATCTGACAAAGTACTGTACTCCTTTGTGAACATAGGAGCAAGTGTAGCCTCACCAAAGTTACCTGAATGATTCCATACAACGTCCTGTACAATCTTCATTCCCTTATCGTGAGCTGCTGCAATCAAATCCTCATATGTTGTGTCATCACTTTCGTAACGTACATCTACTGTTGCGAAATCAAATGCATGATAACCGTGATAGTCATATCCGCTGGCATTTGAAACTACTGGTGTAATCCAGATTGCACTAAAACCAAGAGCTTTAATGTAATCAAGTTTTTCAATCAAACCCTTAAAGTCGCCACGCCAAGCAGGGTCGCTGTCAGGGTTATTAGCCTTTGTGTCGTCCCAGCAGTGAACATTGTTGCCTGTGTCACCATCGTAGAAACGTGTTGTAATTACAAAATAGATTGTATCTTCTCTCAAATCTGTACGCTCATAGTCGTCAAGACAGTAAGGGTCACTTGTGTACCACTTTCCATCTTTGTACCACCATTCGCCCTGTGATTTTTCTGTGTACTCTCTTGTCAATTCTTTTGACTGTACACCATTTTCAACAAACATAAAGTTTATTTTTGTAACGTTGCTAAAGCTATATGTATAGCAATTAGGGCCGGCAGCCGAAGAATCTGCTGTCATTTTAGGTCCCGGATATGTGGGTGAATCAATATTAGTCGGCAGACTATTCCAATAGTAAATATTGGGCACAGTTGAACTTCCGTAGTAGTGAATTTTAATTCCGCTACCTGCTTCAGATGTCTGTTCATCTGTTGTTGCTGCATTTACTGTAAAAATACCACAAGTAACAACCAGCATTACAGCCAATACAATAGATATCACTCGTTTAAAGCCGTTCATTGTCTGCTTACCTCCTTTTTTATTTTTAATATTGCTAAACTGTACCCTTTACTCAAGGGTACAGTTTCACAAACTTTTATAAAAATTAAATTATTTCAGATAATTTGTTGTTCCGCCAATCTGTCCGTCAATTCCTGTGTAGCCGTTTGAACTTAGTACATATACACGGCAGTTACCTTTACCTGATGCAGAAACGGTCAAAGTACCGTTTGTAACTGTTTTTGTATCTCCTGTTACAGCGTCAATATATGTACCGTTAGGAATATTCTTAAATGTAGCAGCATTTGTAACAGCAACACAAGCAAAGCTCTTTTCGCCTGAGTCAGGGTCTGTATAGCCACGCTTAAATGCCATATCTCCTGTTACACCTGTTACTGAATACTGACCCTTCTGGAGTGCAGGAATTGCACGTCTGATTTTGTTCAGTTTAACCAACTGCTGTGAAAGTGTACTATTAAGAGTATCAGCAACAGTACCACTTGCTGTGTATTCACCAAAATCAGTTGTACTTACATCACCCTCAAGATAGTCACCAAAGTACGCACGTCCTGTTGTACTTAACGGAGCATTTGGACCAACGTCAATAACCATACCCTTTTGGAATTCAACCTCACTGCCATAATATAGACAAGGAATTCCACGGAATGTAAACATCAGGCACATATTTTCTGCCCAAGTCTGTGTACCTCCAGTAAATCTTTCCTTTTGATTTCGGTCAGGAGCATAGTCGTGGGAATCAACATAAACTACATTCCAAGTAGAATCGTTAAAGTATTTATCCTCAGCCAAAGCACTACCGAATGCACCGCTTGCAGAGTCAAACTGCCAGTGCATTAGGAAGTCAATAGCACCCATACCTGAAGACTCACTGTAATCAGGTGTATGATATTCATTTCCATTAAGAAAAGCATTATCACTTGTAGGCTGATTTGATGTATCATCATACTCTTTCCAATGCTGAAGTGTGAGATTCATATTGTGATTTACACTGTCAGCATCAGTACTCCACTTCCACTGGCTTGTATAGGAATCATCAGGCTCGTCCCAAGTATAGAACGGAACAGATTCACTTGCGTGATCTCTATACCAAACCTGTGAGAATCTACAACAAACTTCGCCAAACATATAGAAGCTGTCACCGCCAATAGCATTTAGTTGCTTATTGAACATTGTATTAAGCGAGAGTCTTGAAATATGTCTTGCAGTATCTACACGGAATGCATCAACGCCCATTCCAATGTAATTGCCGTAAAGCTCTACAAGTTTTTCAGCAACAGCAGGGTTTTCAGTGTTAAGGTCTACACAGTCACCTGCTATCTGTGCATATTTACAGGTCCAGTCATCCCAGTTAAGGCTCTGCCAATAACCATTGTGATAATAGTTATTTGAGTTATACACAGGGTCATTTGAAACCTTATCTGTGCTGTTTACATCTTCCAATGGAGAAGATGTGCTGTTGTTTGCTGATACATTAGTCTGCTTCATCATAAGAAGTCTTTGGTCATACTGTACACCCGGAAGTTGTGCATAATACTCTTCGGCTGAGTTAAGACCAAAAGCGTTAAGCAATGTATCTGTAGGAATCATTGATGTTTCAATATTAGCTAAATCCTGAAGTGTGTTGTATCGCTTTTCAAATAGCGGTGCAAATGTTGCTTCACCAAAGTTACCTGTGTGTTGGAAAACTACGTCCTGCACAATCTTCATACCCTTAGCGTGAGCTGCATTAATCAAGTCTTGATATGTAGCACCATCGCTCTCATAACGAACATCAACTGTTGAAAAGTCAAATGCGTGATATCCGTGATAATCATAACCACTGGCATTTGTTACAACAGGTGTAATC
>JAXJXA010000188.1:0-4057 GCA_036307745.1 Acutalibacteraceae bacterium
GCACCGCTTTGGGGCAAAATAGACAGTGCTTTTGATTTTTCAAACAGCCCCTAATTTGCAAGAAAATCAAAATATGAGAATGTGAGGATTTTTAGAGGAATTCATTATTTCAAGATAAGCAAGCATATCTTTTTCAGACAAAACTACACTTCCATTTGTTGCTTCTGTCCCACAATGTACAAAAATAGCAGAACCTTTTCCTTTATCTATAGGATCGGTATTATAATTAATAACACAACCATATTTATATCCTGGATTCTCAATCATATGCTGTGCTATATTCCAGTCTTTATTTTGCTCTCCTTCTACCTTTTGGTTATACATTAATGATTCGGGGTCATTTACCCAATAGGTATTCTCTGTTATCCTAAAAACATTAAGCCAAGTTGCCGGCTGTTCTGCTGTATAAAAAGCATCACCTATTGAATATAATCCTGAAGGAGTTACATTATCATCTTCACTTTGTTTCTCGCCCACTCCACCGTTGCCTACAAAACCAAAGCACTCAACTTTTTCACTTGACCATAAGCCATCATTATAACTGAACATATATATATCAGCCTGCGTACCATAAGCATCTACAAGCATTAATTGTTCTATACCTAAACTGTTAATAACATCAACGCTATAACCACTATTGACTATAAGATTTTCAAGAACAACCTCACTGCTTCCCTCCGTGGGAGGTTCCGTAGGCACATATTCTGTTGCCGTAACTGTTACTGGTTCAGTTGCAACAGGAATACTGATTACCTCAGTAGCTACATTTACAGTCATTGTCGCCTCTGTAGCAGTTGAGTATACTGACATTGTTACAGGCTCAGTCATTTCTGTTGCGACAGGCTGTGTATTAATATATTCTTGCGAGGTTGGTTTTACAACAGAATTTTCTGTAGCTTCTGAATATCCTGAAGTTGTATCATTAACTAATAAATTACTTTCATTATCTTTATTTCCAAAATTATTCGCCATAACTACAGTTGCAGCAATAGCTGAAATCATTGCTAAAACAACTATAACTACAGTACCATAAATCTTCTTACTCAAAAAATCACCTTCCTCACACAAGCTGAACTTAAGTTAATTTTATCATTTAGTATATATTTTTACAACAGATTTATGAATAATTTTATTAAAATAATGTAAAATTTATTTATTTAATATTAAGCTATTGAAGTATTTACAGTAAAATGATATAATAAGCTGATAAAGACATATGTTCCGATATTGGAGGATAAATTATGACAACATTATATCTTGCTGTACCTTGTTATAATGAAGAAGAAGTTTTACAGGATACCACAATTAAACTATTAGACAAGTTCAAACAACTTATAAAAAGTGGAAAAATATCTGATAAAAGCCGTATTGTCTATATAGATGACGGTTCTAAAGACAGAACTTGGGAGATTATAACAAAGCTTCATAAGGCAAGTCCCCTTATTTCAGGACTTAAAATGAGTCGTAACCGAGGTCATCAAAACACACTATATGGTGGTCTTGTGACTTTAAAAGATTATGCAGATGTTGTAATATCAATAGACGCTGACTTACAGGATGATATTAATGCCATTGACAAAATGCTTGAAAAATATGAAGAAGGCTGTGACATTGTTTATGGCGTACGTCGTAAACGTGAAACTGACACCTTCTTTAAACGCTTTACCGCCGAAGCTTTTTACAAAATCCTCAAGGCTATGGGTGGCGATATTATATTTAACCATGCTGACTTCCGTTTGATGAGTAAACGTGCACTTGAAGCCTTTGCTGATTTTAAAGAAGTTAATCTGTTTCTACGTGGTATGGCACCTATGGTTGGATTTAAAAGTGACATAGTTGAATATGATCGCTTTGAACGTACCGCAGGTGAAAGTAAATACCCTCTAACAAAAATGCTTGCACTTGCCTGGGAAGGAATAACATCGCTCAGTGTTAAACCTATAAGAATGATAATGTGGCTTGGTGTTATAATATTTATTCTTGCTTTACTGTTTGGTATATATTCTCTCGTTACATTTTTCCTTGGACAAACTGTTTCGGGCTGGACAAGTACATTTATATCTTTATGGGCATTGGGAGGTCTGCAACTGTTTGCCATAGGAGTTATAGGTGAATATTTAGGTAAGGTTTACCTTGAAACAAAACAAAGACCACGCTTTATTGTAGAAAAATTCATTAATGATGATAACGATACTGACAATAATTAATAATAGTATTATCAATTAGACATTAAATTTTATTAAGGGCTGATATTATGAAAAAATTCATCTCTACTTTTCTTAGTATAGTAATAGCGGTTGTACTTATATGCTGTGGCTGTAATAACAACGGACTTGAAGAAAGTTACAATATTCCAACAAAAGACTTCAAGGGTATGAACTTTGAATGTGTATCTGGTGGCAACACAGCTAACAATGTAAGAAACCAGATGGTTTACTTCGACTTTCCTGAGTTTGTAAAAGAAGATCTTGAAGCAAAAGGTAACAAAATCAACTCAATCTCTGTAATTGAGGCAAACGGTGATATTTTCCATGAAACACAGACAGTTGCCAATCTTCTTGTGGAGATTGATGCTGAAAGTGGAGATATTCCGTCCGGTAAATACAATATTTCTGCGTATTTTATTTATAATACCGAGAACGAAGCTGATGTAAAAATGTACCTTATGAACTACTGTTTTGTATCATCATTAGAAATAGATACATCACTTTTTGAAGAAAGTTATGAAATAGTAAAAGATAAGGAAATTCCATAAAATAATAATTTAAGGCATTATTTGATAACCGTTAATCATCAGTGTTAACGGTTATCTTTTTGGAATATTCGAAAAAATAAAAATTATTAATACGAAAGGAATAATAATGGACATAAACAAATTGATAAAACTCAGAAACACAATTATCGAAAATGAGTTTTCAAGAATGAATAATATGCAACGTGAGGCCGTTTTTACAACCAAAGGTCCTGTACTTATTCTTGCGGGTGCAGGAAGCGGAAAAACTACTGTTTTAGTTAATAGAATAGCGAATCTTGTAAGCTGGGGCAATGCTTACAACAGCACTTATTTCAACAGCGAGCTTACAGATTATGATATTATGCAAATTGAAAGCTGTGCGAATAGTAAAAAAGAAATTTCCAGTGAATTAAAAAAGAAACTAAGCGTGTATCCTGCAAAGCCTTGGCAGATTTTAGCTATCACCTTTACTAACAAAGCAGCAGGTGAGCTTAAGGACAGAATTATTGCAAGAGTGCCAGATGCAACGGACATATGGGCATCTACCTTTCACTCTACCTGTGCAAGAATTTTGAGAAGATATGGTGACAGATTGGGATATTCAAGTAATTTCACTGTTTATGATACCGATGATCAGAGACGACAGATGAAAGAAATTCTTAAATCTATGAATATAGATGAAAAGATACTTCCCCACCGTAGCGTTCTTGCCGAAATTTCCAGAGCAAAAGACCAACTTAAAAGCCCCGAGGATTTTAAGAAAGAAACTCTGAATGACAGTCGTAGAATCAGTATATCAAAGGCTTACGGCATATATACACAAAGGTTAAAAAATTCAGACGCTATGGATTTTGACGATCTAATCTACAACACAGTCAAGCTATTTGAAGAAAATGATGATGTTCTTCAATATTATCAGAATTTATTCAAATACATTATGGTAGACGAGTACCAAGACACAAATATGGCACAGTACAAACTCATAAGTATGCTTGCTGAGAAAAACAGAAATATTTGTGTTGTTGGCGATGATGATCAGAGTATTTATAAATTCCGTGGTGCAACAATCGAAAATATTCTCAGCTTTGAACATAATTATCCTGACGGTAAGGTTATAAGACTTGAACAAAACTACCGTTCAACTCAGACAATTCTTGATGCAGCAAACAGCGTTATTGCTAATAATCAAGAAAGAAAAGGCAAAACCCTGTGGACAGATAACCCAAAGGGTGACAAAATTGTTATTCATACAGCCACATCAGAGCGTGATGAAGCAAAATATATTTGCGACAAAATCGAAGAAATGGTTTCAGAGGGTAAAAA
>JAXJXA010000189.1:0-1003 GCA_036307745.1 Acutalibacteraceae bacterium
TAAAATTCAAGTTTTTTGAAAACAAACTTAACAGCGAAACAGCAGGTCTTGCCAAAGGTTGTAAAGGTGTGGTTGCCTTTGTAAACGATACTATTGACAAAGAAACAATAAACACCCTGTATGACCTTGGAATAGAAACTATCGCAATGAGATGTGCAGGATACAACAATATTGATTTCAGAACAGCATATCAGAAAATTACGGTTACTCGTGTACCAGGTTATTCTCCAAATGCCGTAGCTGAATACACAATGGCTCTTCTTCTTACTCTTAACAGAAAAATTCATAAGGCATACAACCGTACCAGAGATTACAATTTTTCACTTGTGCGTCTTACGGGATTTGATTTGAAAGGTAAAACCATTGGAGTTATTGGTACAGGAAAAATCGGAAGAGATTTTATTGATATATGCAAAGGCTTTAAAATGAATGTGCTTGCATATGACCCTTATCCTGTTGAGAACAGTGGAATAAATTATACCGATCTTGACACTATTTTTAAAGAAAGCCATATTATATCGTTTCATTGTCCACTTACTAAAGAAAGCCATCATATGGTAAACGAAAAGACAATAGAAAAAATGCAGGATGGTGTTATTATTCTGAATACTTCAAGAGGAGCTATAATTGAAAGTCAGGCTTTACTCAAGGGATTAAAAGAAAAGAAAATAGGTGGTGCAGGACTTGACGTTTATGAAGAGGAAAGCAGTTTGTTTTTTGAGGATTTTTCAGGAGAAATTATCAATGATGATGTTCTTGCTCTGCTGGTTTCAATGCCGAATGTAATTGTTACATCACACCAAGCATTTTTAACAAACGAGGCTTTGCAGAATATAGCACAAACTACAATAGAAAATTTGCAAGCTAGTTTTGAAAATAAACCTCTTAAAAATGAAATTTGCTATCACTGTGAAACAGGCACAGTAACAACTGACTGTGGCAATAAAGGGAATTGTAATTAGGGTCTGTTTGAAAAATCAAAAGCACTGTCTATTTTGCCCCA
>JAXJXA010000190.1:0-2982 GCA_036307745.1 Acutalibacteraceae bacterium
AACTTATTGTATCATACAGCTGTGAATACGTATCCGTTGTACATATTTCAGATAATCTATGGTCGTTATAACAACAATAATAATCTATAAATGTCTTTAAATCGTACTCAGATTGCAAAACCAAATTATCAACACTATTATTTATATTAGAAATAGCAATATCTAATTCACTTGGTGTAATACTTGTTTGTTCAAGACAATTCTTCGCTGAATATATTTGATAAGAAAGGTCATAAAATGGACTAGTATTTACATAAGCATAACGATTTATAATATTATACTCTACATAATTTATTGTTGCTTCGAGAATCAGACGTTTATAAGATACTTCAAGATTATATGCTGCCGTATCTATATCACTTTGTACTGTAAAAAAATTATTTCTGATATAAACAGCATCTGTATATTTATTCATTAAATCCTCAGATTGAGAAGAACTAACATAATATCCTGAATATCCTGAGGTATCGTATGGCCTTAATTTCTTAGCATAATCAATCCAATAATCAAGCTCAGTGGTTGAAGTTTCTTGAGGGAACTCAACAAAAGGAATATCATTTTCAACTGCATATAAATAAGCTGCTGAATCTTTTTCTCCATAAATCGTAAAATCAACATAATAATAGCTAGGATAACCATAATTATAATAACCACCATAAGAATAACAAAATACATCCTCACCTATAACAGAAACCGTTGGTGGAATATAAACTTTAGTAATATTTTTACAGTTGTAAAATGTTTCACTCTCTAAGGTAGAAATAGTATCAGGTAGTATAATTTCAATTAACCCAGTATCTTTTGAAATTACTACATCCTTTGCGATTGAAGTTATATTATAACCTCCAATAGATGAAGGAATTTCAATCGTAGTAATGGAAATTATTGGAGAATTTGGTACATAATAATGTTGATAATAATAATCAGAATGATATAATGTTATACTCACTATTTCAGCATCTGATGAATTTAACGGTTGAATTTCAAAATCATATAAGTAATAAAAATATAAACCTGTATCTGTATCTGTATATATATATGTAGCAGAAGCAGGTACAGAAAAAATAACTGTACAAAGTATAATAACCGACATAAACACCGCAATAAATTTTCTGATTTTCATAAGATTACCTCCTAATGTTTATTATTTTAGTTTAATTATACATCTAATTGCTAGAAATTTCAAGTATAATAAAAACAGACCCCTTTAAAAGAGGTCTGTCGATAAATCATTAAAATTATCCGTTAATTTTTCTTCTTGCAACTACAAATACACCTGAAGCTACAAGTAGAACTGCGAGTACCAAAGCAACTGATGTGCTGTCACCTGTTGCAACCTTACCTGTTGTACTTGAAGTAGTGTTGCTTGTACTTGTGCTTGTAGAAGACTTGCTTGTAGCATTGGTAGCACTTGTTGCAGTTGTTGAACTTGTAGCATTTGTTGCAACTATTGCAGTTGTAGCATTTGTTGCATTTGTAGGAGCTTCTGTTGAAGGAGCTGTAACCTCAGTCGCTTCTGTTGCTTCTGTTGGAACTGTTGCTTCAGTAGCTTCTGTTGTTTCTGTCGCCTCAGTAGCGTCAGTTGCTTCTGTTGCCTCAGTTGCTTCTGTGGAATCTTCACCTGTTGAAATTACATTAACAGTTGTCTTTGTCTTAACAGCAGAAGTATCGCTTACAATTTCACCATTAACATCATCATATGTAACATCCTCAAGAACAGTCTTAATTGTACACTCACCTGCTGCCTTAACATCAAGGGCAAACTTTACAATTACCTGACCGTTCTCAGCCGCATAGTCACCAGCTGGTCTTCCAAGAATGTAGCAATAACCAAAAGCATCTCTATCATACTCTGAAGAATCCTCAGGTCTTACAGCCATTGTGCTAAAAATACCTGTATCATAGAATAGACCGGTTTCAGTATAATAACCATCAGAATAACCAAGTACATCAATATCACTATACTCAACAAGATTATCAGCATCTACCTGATTAAAATAAGTAGAACCCAACAAAGCAGTAACAGACTTATCAGAATATCCTGTTACAGTACACTCAATCTTATCTCCTACATTTGCTTCGCAAGTCACAGACTCACCACCTGAAGCATCAACAACAGTAATTGTAGCCTTTGTTTCATCAGTAGCGGATGCAGTAACTGCACAGATACAACCTGTTGCAGCAAGCATACCAGCCATAAGAACACTTGTTAACTTTTTCATTATAAATATCCTCCTCAATTACATACTTTTGACTTTTAGGCTATTATAATACTTTTTTTAAAATAATTCAATATTAAAAAATATTTTTTGTGCTTAGTTACAATAATCACTTAATAGATATAGTTAAAAACACTAATATTTTATCTCTAAAGTTATTCAACAGTAACAGATTTTGCAAGATTTCGTGGTTTATCAACATCATTTCCTCTGTTTACTGATGTGTAGTAAGCAATTAACTGTAAAGGTATAGCAGCAGGTATTGGCATAAGTATATCATCAATCTGAGGCACAGTTACCAGATAATTGTAGGCTTCACTGTCAATTTTGAAATCTTCTCTTGCAACAAGAATTACCTTAGCTCCTCTTGCTTTAACTTCCTTTATATTACTTACAGTTTTTTCAAGTAAATCAGCCTGTGTTGCCACTGCAATTACAGGCATATCCTCTGTAATAAGAGATATTGTGCCATGTTTAAGCTCACCTGCTGCATAAGACTCACTGTGAATGTATGAAATCTCTTTAAGTTTCAGAGATCCTTCCATACTCAATGCATAATCCAAACCTCTGCCTATGTAAAGCAAACTGTCAGCTGAAACTAATTTTGTTGAAACATACTGCGTAATTTCAAGATCCTTTTCAAGTATTTCAGAAATAATTTCGGGTGTTTTCAATAATACTTCTGTTAGTCTTTTACATTCTGCCTCGTCTATTTTCCCCTTAGCTAGTGCCAGCTCAAAAGCAAAAAGATACATAACAGAAA
>JAXJXA010000191.1:0-2780 GCA_036307745.1 Acutalibacteraceae bacterium
GTAGAAATAGACAGTTGTTTTAAGTTTTCAGATATGACCTAGTACCATAGAACCAAAAAAATTTTGGCAACATAAACATATAAATTAACTTTTTAACCTATATGTTTATGTTGTTTTTTATTTTCAAATGTTACAATTTTATCGGTGATTAAAATGATTAATTATGTGGCAATCGGTCGAAGAGTGAAATTATACAGAACCAAAGCAAATATTACACAGGCACAACTGGCTGAAAAGCTGGATATATCGGTAAGTTATATCAGTCAGATTGAGCGAGGCAATACAGAAGTGTCTTTAAAAAGACTTGAAGAAATTGCTAACATAATCAATGTAAAATTAGAAGTTCTTGTTGCCGAAGTTGAACCGAACTCTACCGTTTCTGTTTTTGAAATAAATGAAATGATAAAAAATTGGACACCACAACAAATGGAAACATTACTTAAAATTATTCAAAATTTAGATGAATGCTTTCATCCTTAATTCATTAACCAAAAAACTGTTGCATCATATAATATAGTGCATTCCACATTCTATACTCCCCCTTTTTACCTCTTCCCGAGATAAAAAGATATCGAATTTCCCCATTAAAAAGGGGGATATAGTAGTGTAAGGTATTATTACAGGAGTGAACGGTATTCATCAAAAAATAAATCAACCGAGGTGAGTTAAAATTGTTGATTGCCGTATGTGATGACGAAAAACTGTTTTGCAACCAAACTAAAGATGCAATATACAGTTATTCAAATGAACACAATCTGGATATAGTTGTAGAAATATTCTTTGATGGTGAAGAACTACTGAAAAGCAGTGAAAAATTTGATATGGTATTTTTGGATTATCAGATGCCAAAAACTGATGGTTTGAAAACAGCTAAAGAAATACGTAACAGAAATATGTTATGTACTATTGTGTTTATTACAAGTTATTCAGAAATTGTATATGACACGTTCCTGTATGAAACTTTTCGTTTTTTATTAAAACCTCTGAAGGTTGAAAATCTGTATGAAGCTTTGGACTCATACAGAAAAAAGATGGGTGATCATTATCCTATTTCCGTAAACGTAAATGGCGATCACCTTAGCATTAATACCAGAGAAATTGTATATGTAGAAGCAGACGGTAAAAACAGTATAATAAGACTTAATAATAGAATAGTTCATTGTTCATATACCTTATCCAAGGTTGCATCCCTGCTACCAAATCACTGTTTTTTCAGAAGTCACCGCTCTTTCTATGTAAACTTTGATTACATAGAATCTTACAACAAAAATACTATAAAATTTAAAAATGGCGAATACGCAAAAATCAGTCGTAATTTATTCACTGATTTCAAGAAAAACTTAAACATATATTTTAATGACAATAACATATGACAGTCGTGGTGAATTATGATAACATCTTATACTATAGAATTACTGCTCACACTTACCAATAACTCTATTCTTCTTACCAAATTCTGTAACGGCAAATTCAACTGTAAAAAGTTAATCTTATATGTAATTTTTCTTTTTGTACCAGCGTATATATTCCTTTGTTATTACAACCAATATTTGCTTCTTACTGTATATTCTTTATTCAGCTATTCTCTTATAACAATAGAAAATATATCCAAGAAGAAAGTAATATACATATCAACATTTATACAAGGGCTGTCACTATTTACAACTGCTGTTACGTTACTTATAGTCAACTGTTTCTATAATAGCGAATTTGTAAAATATCTGACCACTATTGTAATCAATGCAATTTTGACTTTTATCCTGCTAATTGTAAAAAAAGAAAGACTGCAAATAAATGAACTTATTGACTTTATACCTTTTTCATCAAAAATATATATACTTATATCAATTTATGCTGTATCGTTAATTTCTATTGTATTAGCATATGTCCCTGCCAATGATAATTTTGAACGATGGTATATACTATTTGAAATCTTATTGCTTATTGTTATTGTTATTTTTATAGTTGCCTACCCTTTGCTTATCTCAAGTATAATTTCCAAACAATATTACAAACGAAAAAGTGAAATAATCGGCAAACATATTAACCAGCAATTAAAATACTATAAACAGCTTTCAGAAAATTCTATGAAACTACGTGAATTTAAGCATGATTATAAAAATCAAATTATCGCATTACAGGCTTACCTTGAGAATAATCAGATTGAAAAGGCAAAAGAATATATCAATAAATCTTCCGATTTTCTATCAGATAAGGTAGCATTTAAAACAGGGAATTATATTCTGGATTCTTTGTTATCGGAAAAGAAATCAGTTGCAGACGTTGATAATATAAAAATTGAATTTGAAGGAACTTTTCCTTCTGAAAGAATAGATTCTACTGATATCTGTGTTATATTTGGCAACGCAGTAGATAATGCTATTGAAGCTTGCAAAAAACTTGAAAAACAAACTGATGCTAAAACTATAAAAATACGCTCTGTATTACATAATAGTCTTCTTCATATAACCATTAAAAATCCTGTAGCAGAAGCACCAATAATCTATGACGACAACAGCATAAGAAGCACAAAAACAGATTCTGAAGAACACGGTATAGGCTTATATTCAATTAAAAAAACTATAGAAAAATACTGTGGTGACTTTAATATACAATGCGTTAACAATATATTTCTTTTAAGCATTTCTTTACCATTATCAATAAGTAACTGATACTAATACTAAACACCGTTCAGATTTTTTACTGAACGAATACTGATCCGCAGAAAGGCTGTCGCCTTTCGAGGACGCAGTATGAAGTGCAGTGCGAAATATGCCGAA
>JAXJXA010000192.1:0-3365 GCA_036307745.1 Acutalibacteraceae bacterium
CAGTATGAAGTGCAGTGCGAAATATGCCGAAATGATTTTTGTATTTTAAATGGTGTTTAGTATCAGATACAACCTAGTTTTTTCGCAAGTAGTGAGTTGATTATAAAAATTTTTTAGATTTTTCAACGCTTAATTCAACAACAGGCAACAGCATAGTTGCCGTTGCCTGTCCTTTTTGGATTTACCAAACTATTTGTTTATCTTATGTAGAATTACTGGCAAAGCCATCTGAAGTTGCCACTTACGATGTCACTGTAATAGTTTACAGTCTTACCTGTAGAATCATTAACAAGCTGCATATATCCTCTTGCATAAATAGAACCTGATACACCAGCACCAACAGAGAATAAAAGAACATCTGTACTATTCAATGTTGTAGATCTATTCTTATACTTTTTAATATTAGTATTGTTCAATCTTAGTCCGGTCTCAAGGTCATCACCAATCACACTTAGTTTGTTGCTGTACAAAATACCGTGACCCTTCAAAGTATATCCATCAGGAATATTTCTTGTAGACTCAAAATAAATTTTGTTTACACCATTAACAACTTTACCATAATGACCAGTAATTGCGATAGTAGGAACATCTGCAGCTGCATCACTTTCGCTGTCAGCATAAATTGCATAAAGATTTGTATCTTGTGTTACAAGGAATTTATAAACATCTGTTGTACAAACTACGTTTTCACCCTCAGGGTCAGTTGCCCAATGAGAGAATACTCTGCCTTCAATCACTCTAGGCTTTAGCATAATAATCTTATTGTGCTGCTTTGTGTAATTTAAAGCCTCTTCAGTATTATCAAAACGTACAGTAACCTTGTGTGCAGCAGTTTCAGTGCTTGTAGAACCTGAAATTTCCATTCTCATACCGCTAACATCAATTTTTGGAGTGTCGGATGAAATATCGCCTGTAAATTCAGGGTTATAAATTACAACTGTCTGCTCATCACCCAAAGAAGTATCCTCAGAAACCTTGAATGTAAGTGTGCAGTACTCGTCACCACCCTTGGCTGTGTCAAGCTTCATACTGCTACGCATACTACTAAATTCTGTTGTGTCATAAGCATATGCACTTCCTGGAATAAATGCAAAAGCATCTGATAATGTATCATCTGCACTATAAGTAAATGCACCGAAATCATAGCATAATTTTTTATATGAATACTCGTCCACTTTAGCCTGCATTACATCATTGAATTTAACACAACCTGTTGAATAAGTACCATCATCATAAGGAGTTAAAAGTGAACTTTCTCTCTTTGGAATTGCTGAACCAATAAGTGTGTAGTTATTTTGATCCATTGCACCGGTTTCACTGAACAAATCATCAATGTTGTCAGTACTCTTTAAGTCATATCTTACTGATAAAGAACTTAAATATGGCTCGTTTTCAGCCTTTACTTTTACCTTTACATTGATGATATCACCACGGTTTGCAGTTATAACTTGTCTTTGCTGAAAGTCATAAGAAACATTTCCGTCTGCCTCATCATCTCTAAGATAAGAATAAAATGTTAATGTTACAGGTGACGAAGTGCCCGACGCAACCTGCTCATCTGTTGCATTTGCTGTTTCTGTATCGGTATTTACAGCAGATGCACTTGTACCAGCAGCGAACATACCCAGCGCCATGGTCATGCTCAATGCTAAACTAATCCATCGTCTACTCATTGTTATTACCTCCATCCATACTTGATTAGACATATATATTATATCCTAACTTTTCCTTTGGCACAATATTATAAGATGAAATAATTCGTTTTCTCTTTTTTGCTGTTTATTTTGAAATTTTTTTGTCTAAAATAAATAATTTATTTACACTCTCACGAATAATTATAATTCTGTTGATATACAAAAAAATATATATTTTTTGCCTATTATGCACAAAAACAATATAATAGTATGCAAATACAACAAAGACCGCCGTTTTATCAACAAGCGGTCTTTAATTTATCTACCCCAGCATTTACAATAGACCTGTTTAAATATCAATTAAATTAGGGCTTGTTTGAAAATAGAAAAAGTGCAGGATTTTTGTTTCAAAACGAGTGCTTTTTAGAAAAATAGACAGTGCTTTTGATTTTTAAACAGCCCCTAAGCTGGTGTAATCTCTTCAAGGTCAAAGTAACCATTATAATTTTCAACATAAATTGCTGCACGATGACCAAACAGTACCATTGCCTCTGTTCTTGTTACCAATTTTTCCGGATAACCATTACAAATTATCTTTGTTCCCACAGGATATCTTTTATTCCATTCAACAACCTTTTCGTGTACATCATCGGAAAACTTATGATAGTTTAATTTATTCTCTTTTTTCTGTGCTATTGCAGAAACCTCTACAACTTTCTCTCTCTTTTGCACTGATGGTGTTTCTAATTTTATTCTGTTAACCAGTTTAGTTAAAACCTTTCCCGGACCAAGTTCTTCAAAATCTTCGCAACCCTGCTCTAATAAATATCTGACACTGTCTGTCCATCTTACAGGAGCACACAACTGTTCCACCATTTTTTCTTCAATACAATAACTTTCGTGTGGAAGTGCAGTTACATTTGAAATTATGGGAATTTTAGGGGCTGATAATCGAAAATTCTTTATGTATTCTCCAAACTCAGCTTTAGCGTCAACCATATATCTGGAGTGGAAAGCAGCACCTACTGTTAGTTTAACATAGCCTGCTCCTTCTTTTTCAAAAATTGTTTTGGCATAATCAATATCCTCTACTTTTCCTGAGATAACAATCTGCCCCTCTGAATTCAAGTTTGCAATATCAATATTATCAAGCCCATATTCCCAAAGAATATTCCTTACTTTAGCTTCGTTCAATTTTAAAACTGCTGCCATAGCACCACCTGATGCCTGTCCCATTAACTCTCCTCTTTTTTTCACCAAACGCAAGCCTGTTTCAAAGTCAAACACTTCCGCAGCAAGAAGTGCATTATATTCGCCCAGACTATGTCCTGCCACAAAGTCTGGCTTTCTTCCCGTTTCATTTATTTTATGAAAATAGGACAGTGCATTTACAATATACAGAGCAGGCTGTGTATATTGAGTTAAATTAAGTTGCTCATAAGGATCCTCCAGGCATAATTCCTGGATGGAATACCCTAATAGTTCATCAGCTTTTTTTACTAAATCAGGAAACTCAGAAAAGAGCTGTTCGCCCATACCCTTTGCCTGAGAGCCCTGACCCGGAAACATATAAGTAATCATTTACTCATCCTCCTAATCTATCTCCATATCTGTTTATAACTTTATCCTTGTTTTAGGGCTTGTTTGAAAATAGACAGTACTTTTGATTTTTTTCAAACAGAACCTAGGGAGCATCTGAAAACAGAAAAATGACTGAATATTTCGCTAAGA
>JAXJXA010000193.1:0-2454 GCA_036307745.1 Acutalibacteraceae bacterium
TTTAACCCGTTTGTGATTTATAAATATCTTTTTACCTTTAAGTTGAACTCCAAGGATTCCTTTTTTATCTGCTGTTTTGCAAATAATTCCTATTTTTTTATCAGGATATACTGTTACACTGTCACCAAGTTTAAATTTTGAAGCAGGATTATTACCTAATGGTTTATGTGTTTTTTTCTTAATTATTTTTGGAATATAATTTTTTTCGAAAACAAGGCTTTTGTTGCTATCATACAATTTAGAAATATGCTTTTCATAATCATCACCATACGCTGCCATAGATGCTGTTTTCAGCATTGATGAAGACATTCCAAGTCTTTTGGCTATCGAAAAAGCACAGCTTTCACCACTTTCTCCTATTATCAACTTGTAAAGTGGTGTGAGGGTTTCTTTATCAAAGTCCATTCTTGCATTAATTATCGTTTTCTCATCATTTGCAAACTGTTTTATCTGTGGATAATGTGTAGTTACAAGAAATAATGCATTACTCTTTTTCAGCTCTGTAAGAACAGATATTGCAATCCCCATACCTTCAGTTGGATCTGTACCTGAACCAAGTTCATCAAGTACAATCAAACTTTCTTCATTTATTGAATTTAAAATAGAAAGTATATTTTTGAGATGTGCAGAAAATGTGGATAGATTTTCTGATAAATTTTGTCCGTCACCAATATCACAAAGATAATTTGAATTCATACAAACATTTGCTGACTTACACGGAATATGCAAACCACACTGACTCATCATACAACATAAAGCAACTGTCTTTATTGCAACTGTTTTTCCACCTGTATTAGGCCCTGTGATAATAATTCCGTTTATACCATTACCTATATTTAAATTTAATGGTATGCATTTTTCTTTATCCAGCAAAGGATGTCTTGCTTCTTCAAGACAAATTATCCTGTTTGTATTGATATCGGGTTGAACACCATTATATTCCAAACTGAGTTTACCTTTTGAGAATGCAAAATCAAGTTTTTCGATTATAGTTATATTTTTCATAATAACTTCAATAGAATCAAGCAACATTGCCGTCAGAGTATATCTAATGCACAATTCTTCATTTTCTTCATCAATTTTCAAGGACTGTATTTCATCAAAACATTTACTTACTGATGTTGGCTCAATAAAAACCGTAGAACCTGTCGCAGATTTATCCATTACCGTACCTGAAATTTTATTGCGATACTCCTTTTTTACTGGAATACATATGTGATTATTACGCAGAGTTGAAAATGAATCTGTTATATAATTTTTATTACTACGGATAATCTGGTCAACCTTTTTACGCATTTTTTCATTTAATGTATCAATTTCTCTTCTTATAGAAAACAATGTTTCACTTGCTCTGTCATCTATATTGCCATTATGAATTTGTTGTTGAATCATATCTTTTATTTCATCACAATCTTCAAGTTCTTCTTCATAATATGACAAAGAAAATTCATAAACTTTACATCTGTTAAGATAATCTTTAAGCCTTCTAACAGCCACTAAGGCATAACCAATTTTTTCAAGCTCTTCTGCCGAAAGACAACATTCCTTTTTAGCAATTTCCATTATATCTTCAACATCCGAAAAAGATGGTATAGAAGGTATTCCGCATTTTTCAATCATATTTCGTGCTTCTGTAGTCTGTTTTTGATTATAACAGAGTTCTGACTCATCAAGATATGGTTTTACATTTTGGATTTTTTCTTTTGTTGAATCCATAACAGCACACTCTGCCCACATTTTTTTGATTTTATCAAATTCTAAAATTTTTTCTGAATTATTCATTCTGCACCTCATACAAGTGATATATAATCAGTGTATTCAACTATACCATCAATTTCATTAAGTACACCGGGTACAAGTTCCTTCACCATAAGACATTCAGTAGCTGGCAAATTAACACTTTTTCCGGCTATTATTCCATAATCTGCAGAAGTGTTAAATCCTCTTGCTCTGTAATTCTGAGGATTTCCTTCGACTATCACTGCTTTGTAGCCCATCTTCACTGCTTTTTCAAAACCATATTCTATAAGTTTCTTTGAGATATGCTGTCTTTGCATATCTGTTCTTACTGCAACAGGTGTTAACATCAAAAGTATGTCACTAAATTTACCCTCAAGATGAAATGCTGAAAACATTGCATAACCTATAACTTCATCAATTTCATTTACCATTATTAATTCAAGTTCAGGAATGTAAAATTTCTTACTGCGTATTTCTTCCACAAGTTCACGAACTATAATGGCATTTGACTTGTTTTCTGATTCTGTAAATACTTTTTCTACAAGATCGAGAGATTTTTGTCTGTATTCTGGTGATATCGATTTAATTATTCTTTTCAACGTAATTTCTCCTTAATTATATTGTTTTAAATAGAGTACGCCTGTTACACAGGCCATACTGTGCTACACACAGCACATCTCATACAATCTTCAACGCTACTTCGTAGCTATTAAA
>JAXJXA010000194.1:0-2209 GCA_036307745.1 Acutalibacteraceae bacterium
AAATCACTCGTTTTGAAACAAAAATCCAGCACTTTTTCTATTTTCAAACAAGCCCTAGTATAAATATATTTTGCTAATTGTTGAAAAAATTATTGAAATAAAGTATAATTAATGTGAAAATTGATGTATAAATACAAAAGGAGGATTTTATGGACGAAGAAAGATATAACTCATCCTCTGATTGCGATGAAAATGATGAGCGTTTGCGACGTAGGCAAGAACTTCGTCGGCAAAGAAAAAAGCAGAAACTTGCAAAACGCAGAATGAGAAACAGAATAATTATGGTGGTTGTCGCACTGGCTATTCTGTTTTTTATAATAGCCGGTATTTCGTCGTGTGCTTCAAGCTGTTCAAATAAAAATGCTGAGAATGTTCAGAATAATAACAATTCAACTGGGGGTGATGTACAAACACAACCTACCACAGAAGTTGTTAGTGTAAGTGAGATTCAGGACAATGGTCAAGACGGCTATGCTACTGATACAGGTATATATATATGGAATAATCAGGCTTTTGAAATGTTCTATGGTGATGAAAATATGGCTAAAACATATGCTTCTGCTGTATCTTATTACAGAAATCAACTTGACAGTTCAATCAATGTTTACAATATGGTAGTTCCTATCCACATAGCATTTGGTTTGCCTGACAGACTTGAAAATTCGGTAAATAGCAAGAGTCAAAGTGATTATCTGAATGCTGTTTATAACAATTATTCGGCAGATGTTAAGGCTGTAAATATTTTTGATACACTTGAACAGCACAAAACAGAATATACATTTTTCAATACCGACCATCACTGGACAGCCTTGGGTGCTTACTATGCATATGAAGAATTTTGTAAGGTAGCAGGAGAAATACCTGTTGATATTAACACGCTTGCCGCACACGATATATACGGTTTTGTCGGTTCACTTTATACTGCAACAGAGGCAGAGGTTTTGAATAATAATCCCGACTCAATCAGATATTACAATATGGGTCAGATTTACTCTATGAATCTTATGCAGAATGGAAGCAGTGAGTTTATCAGCCTTGATAATATGTATTATGAGAACGCTTCAGCTGGTACAGGTACTTATGGTGTATTTATATGGGGAGATAATCCTGTTACACAAATTGTAAATCAACAGCCAAAGAACGGCAGAAAAATTCTTGTTATTAAAGAATCCTATGGCAATGCGTTTGTACCGTGGCTTGTGAATAATTATGACGAGGTTCACGCTATTGATTTTAGATACTACACAGGCAATGTTTCAACATACTGTGCAGAAAACGGAATTACAGACGTTCTCTTTATAAATAGTGTTATGAGTTCCGCAAATTCATTCCAGATTGACAGTATGAGTTCACTGTTTGCATAAGTTAATTTATAATTTTGATAAATTACACCGCAAATTAATAAATCCCAGAGAGTTTACAACACTGGGATTTATGATAATATGTAAAATATTTAACAAAGCAACACTTTACAATTACAGTGTGAAGTGTTGCCCTGACAAAAAACACCGTCTTTGAATATCACTATGTAGTGGTACTTCAAAGGCGGTGTTGATGTTCTAATAAAAAATGGGCAAACGAGAATATACCTCTTGTTAATTAATTACCCATAAAACGAGCTCGATACCTTGATGGTGATAATATGATTAATTTAGCGGAAATTCTTTTTATAATATTACAGTTAAAAACATCATTAATGTAATAAATAAAATAATTTTCTATGTTATTGTTCATAAAAGTATACTCACTGTCACTCATTTCGAAAACAATAGCTTCTTTTGTATCATTTTTAGTTGCTTTTACTTCAATATAAATTGTATTTCCGTCAGTTGTCACATATGAAAAATCATAATGTTTATAATCATCAACTTCACACGCACATTCTATGTTCCCAATAATTCCAAGTTCATCTTTATGAGTAAGTAAATAGGCTTTAACAAGTTCTTCCCCTTTCTTACCTGTGATTTTTTTCTGTTGGCTAGTTTCTGGTTTTTCAATTATCAAGCCACTTCTTGTACAACTTCTTGTATTTGATATTTTAGATGTATCATTAATATCTACAAGTTGATATTTTTTGGCAACGATTTTTTCACTAAGATTATTAGCATTATCTGTTCTTAGATAAGAACGATACCCCAAATCACTATACACAAATTTCATAAATGTTCTAGGAGATATATCTGTTCTATTCAATGATTTATAATAATCA
>JAXJXA010000195.1:0-3608 GCA_036307745.1 Acutalibacteraceae bacterium
AAAGCACCGCTTTGGGGCAAAATAGACAGTGCTTTTGATTTTTCAAACAGCCCCTAATCTTCATTTAAACAGTGGATAAAATCCGCTGTTTAATAGCTACGAAGTAGTGTTGAAGATTGTATGAGACGTGCTGTGCGTAGCATAGTATAAAGTTATAAAGCAAACACCTTACAGAATCAACTCTTGTAAGGTGTTTGCTTTATTTTGAATAACTGTTTAAGATAATTTACAGGCTCTGTGCCAAATTTTATATAAAGTATATTTTCTTCAAAATATACTGCTGTACTGGTGTATATTCCGAATAACTGAATTTTTCGATTTGCTGTAATATATGACAGTTTGGCTTTTAATATTCTTGTATATTCAGGCAAAAGTTTTGCTTTTAAAAATATTGAAGGTTTTCCGTGATATATATTGTATGAAATTTCGGTTGAATATCTTTGTATGATTTTTGAAAGGACTTTATTGTTGTAACTGTGAATGTTAATTCTGTTTTCCAGTGTACGCAAACCTTCGCATAACATAAAAAATTCTGACTGTGTTTCTTTTTCTGAATATATTGTGTTACGTTTAAGACGTGACCTTAAGTAGGAAAGAAGTGGATAATTATTATTACGGTAAGGATATAATTTGCTGTATTTATTGTTTTTCATCCACCGAAAATTTCCTTTTTCAAGAAGAGTGGTATAGCTGTTTTTTTCATCTCCTGCTGATATTAACTGAGATGTTTCTATAACAATATCTGCCCCATCATCAAAAGGATTGTATAAGTACGGAGTAGTTAGTGTGTTATCTATAATAAGAGGGATATGTGCCTTATTGCATATTTTGTGTGCCTGTGCAATACTCAGTCCACTGAATTCAAGTGATGAAGCAGACATAAATACTGCTTTAACTCCCAGATTTATAGCTGTTTGCAGAGATTTTGGAGAGTTGAAATCTATACATAGAATTCCGTTTTTATACGAAAAATCAGATATGATGTTGTAAATTTCAGGTAGCATAGCACTGTTTACAGCAAGTCTTTCGTTGCCTCCTGCAATAGTTTTAATTAGTGAAGTGATTAAAGTATCGGTTCTGTAACTTATGGCAGACTGGCAACGATAAAGGCGGGCAATTCTTCGCTGATAAATATCCTGTGCAGGTTGTGCGTTTTTACTGTAAATATTTCCGTTTTCGCTAATACCAAAACGTTTTTTACTGTCGCACGAATTTGAGAATATAAAGGTTGAAGTTACAGTATTATGTTCTGCACACATTTTATGCACCACCTTTTTATAGATTAATGTTAAAGTTTTTCTTTGATAACAGCGTTTAAACTGTTTGAAAGGTTAGCAAGCTGTTCCATAGAAAGTTGTTCAGCTCTGTAATTCTGGGGAATTTCTGCTTTTTCAAGTGCTGTAACAACTTGAGCTTTTGTAAGTGAAAGTCCTGCTGAAAGTGAATTTGGCAGAGTTTTTCTTCTCTGTCCGAATGCAGATTTAACAACCTTAAAAAATAATTTTTCATTGTCAATTTTTACTTCGGGTTCAGACAGAATATCCAGCCTGATAACAGCTGAATCTACTTTGGGAGCAGGCATAAAACTACCTGCTGAAACACCAAAAAGCATAGAGGGTTTTGCATAGTAATTTACAGCTACGGTAACAGCTCCTGACTGACGTGTACCTACATCAGCACATATTCTTTGTGCTGCTTCCTTTTGTACCATAACAGTGAGGGATTTTATAGGCAACTTGTCTTCAAGCAGTTTCATTATAACAGGAGAGGTTATGTAGTAGGGGAGATTGGCACATACTACTACTTCCATACCATCAAATTCTTCAGCTATCAACTTTTTAAGGTCAATTTTAAGTATATCATTATTTACTATTTTTATGTTGTTAAACTCTGATAATGTTTCATCAAGTACAGGAAGAAGTCTTTTATCAAGTTCTATTGATATCACTTTATCGGCACGCTTTGCAAGCTCACAGGTCAGCACTCCTATTCCGGGTCCAACCTCTATAACTCCCACACCTTTTTCTGCACCGCCATACTCAGCCATTCGTGGACATACGCTGGGATTAATGAGAAAATTCTGTCCAAGTGATTTTGAAAAGGTAAAACCGTGTTTGCTTAAAATTGCTTTTATATTTCCAATATTTGATAATTCCATTTGTAAGCCCTATTTAACCTTTCTCAGTCCTTTAGGATATTTGTTTTTAAGTTTACCACCAGAACATTTGCCAAATCCAAGCGTAATTCCGTTTACGCAAACGGCGGTGTAACCTTTAATATTAGAGTTTGTGTCTATTTCGTCACCTGTTAAGTAGCTTTCAAGTTCGGGTGAGTTAATGTCAAGATTTATCACATTCTTAAATTCTTCCATACTGCCCGTTGTAAAAAGATTGTGGGCAGGCTCAATACGATTTTTCTTTACTTCACCAAAGAGAATACCCGAGCGTATTACACCTGTTCCGTTAAGTTGAGGTGTACATTCAGGTTGTATTATAACTTTATCATTTATTATTGTAAATTCTGGAGAAGTGCTGTTTTTGAAAATTTCATTATACAAATCTTCTGCAAGTTTAATGGTATTAGCAACAACTTTATCTTTTTTATTTTTATAATATATTTTATCAGGGGTGTAACCAGTTGCTTCACTTTGCTTAATCATCTTTGCAACAAAATGGCCTTCACCGCCGTCCATTGGATATATTCTTCTGGCAAAAGGCATATCTATTCCACTTCTGCCAAAAGTTACATTACAGTCTGCTAATATGAAGTCGGGATTATTTTTTAGGAAAGTTAAGATTGTTTCTTCATTTTCGTATGGTGAAAATGTACAAGTGCTGTATACCAATGTTCCACCCTCTTTAAGACAGAGTTTTGCACTTTCAAGAATTTGTAACTGACGTTCCATACAGGCTTTTGTATGTTCTTGTGACCATTCTGAAATAGCCTGTGGGTCTTTACGGAACATACCCTCGCCTGAGCAGGGAGCATCTACAAGCACCTTGTCAAAATATCCTTTTAAATTAGGACAGAGCTTTTCCGGTGACATTGATGACACAACACTATTTTTAATACCCATTCTTTCAATATTGGATAAAAGTATCTGACTGCGTTTTTTCACAATTTCATTGCTCCATAAAAGTCCTGTACTGTTTAAAAGGGTAGCAATTTGTGTGGATTTACCGCCAGGTGCAGCACATAAATCAAGTACTTTATCGCCTGTTTGAATATCAAGCACTGTTACCGCACTTGATGCTGATGGTTCTTGAAGATAGAAAGCACCACAGTGATGCAACGGATTGTTGCCCAGCTTTGTATTATTGTCAATGTAAAAACTAAGTGGAGAAAATGGAGAATGTGTAAGCTGAACATCGAGAAGTTTTTTCAGCTTATCATATGAGCATTTAAGAGTGTTAACTCTCAATCCTTTTAAAGGTTCCTTTTCATATTCTTCCAGAAAACGAGGATACTCGTCTTTAAGTATAGTTTTCATTCTATCTAAAAATTCCTGAGAAAGTAAATTTTGCATTTTTAAATTCCTTTCGGTAAAGGGTTAGGGCTTGTTTGAAAATAGAAAAAGTGCTGGATTTTTGTTTCAAAACGAGTGATTT
>JAXJXA010000196.1:0-2546 GCA_036307745.1 Acutalibacteraceae bacterium
ATTTTTAACACAGAAAGCACCGTTTTGGGGCAAAATAGACAGTGCTTTTGATTTTTCAAACAGCCCCTAGTTCAATATTTAATATAATCTCCTACAAGAACGGTATAGCATTAATTTTGCTACACCGTTCTTGTGTTATGCAGATAAATTAGAACATATTCTAAGTCTAAGATAGTAAAAACCGTATACCGTAGAAATTTACGGCATACGGTTTTTGAAAGAAGGTTAAAAATCTTACAAAGATTTGAGAAGTTTTTTATTTCATCTTATCCTTATTAACTTGTTGCTGATACTTAAGAATTTCTTTATAAATACGCTCACAGTTATTATGATCATCGTATTCATAGAATTCCTCTACCCTTGCAATATACTCCGGTTTCATAACACAATCATTCTCCATATATTCACAAAGGGTATCTACCAGCTGGTCACTTTCGGTGCATATTTCGCCAAAACCCATAGTATCGTAAAAAAATCCACCATCTTCATAATGTGCAGGAAGCTGTGACGGATGGAAATAAACCAAAGGCTTTTTCATATAGGCAAAGTCAAACTGAACACCTGAATAGTCGGTTACCATAAGACTGGATTCAGTCAGAATTTTTTCGTAACTTAAATCTCCTACCGAAGAAATAACCTCAACATAAGGATCCGGTATAAAATCATTGACTTGGGCACTCAAAATTGGATGCAACAAGTATTTAATCTTATAGCCTGTACTCTTTGCTGTGTCAATCAGTTTTTTATTATTAATAAGGTCATTATATATTCTATAGTAAGTCGTGTGCTTAAACTCAGGGTTATAGGTACGCTGTTCACCTTCACTGGTAGTTACAGGCATAGCGTTGTACATACGCCAAGTCGGAGAAAGCAAAATCTGTTTTTGGTCATTATTTATAAGCCCATCATATCTTCCTATACCTGTCATTTTAAGAATATCAAAATTGCTGTAATTATATGCGTGGTTGCTCAAGTTTTTATACTCATGCTTAGATGCAAGAAAATACATCTGAGTGTTGTCAACAATTCTCTGCTGAGCCATAGCACACTTCTGAACAGACAAACCGTGCTGTAAGCACATTGACGGGAAATTACACAAACCACGAATAAATCTTGAACGATCCATATTATAGCCATTAAACGGAAATACGTTTGAATTTGTAATAAGGGCTATATCTGTATTAAGAAAAATCATCTTATGCTTGAAAGAATGATTTTTAACAGGTTTAAGTCCTGCCTCTTTCAAATTCTTGTAATCCGATGTATTTCCGTCAATAATATAATATCTGGTTACGCCATCTTTTTTGTCAGCACAATATCTATACAGATACTCTGCACTGTCACCACCCTTGTATAACTTGTCATACATAAGCCAGATTTTTTTATTTTTAAAAAATGGTCTTGTAAGCCAATATTGAATTCTTGTAATAAATGCTCTTTTACTTTCTTTAAACACACCGGGAAGAAATTTCAGTTCACTTTTAAAAGTTTTCAATGCCGAGGATTTCTCAATTACAATAGCTTTCGCATTTTCTATATGAGCAATATACTGATTAAATCTCCAATAAGAATTATATGGAGTAAGAGTAAATTTTGACCAATGATGCAAAAATGAATACTTCAGTGGAATAACCGTATATCTATACCGTGCAAAAAATTCTACCGTCTGTCTGCTCTTTTTAGAGTCAAGAGGTAACTCAAGATGGAATGTAAATTTTTTGTATGCACTTATACCAAAATATTTTGTAAGAGAATAACGATCGGTATCTGTTAATTTGAACTTTTGATTATTGAATTTTACATATAACTCTATATCTTTAAGATTAAATACACGTCTAAAAGAACCATCTATAACCAACTTTCCGTCACGATAGTCTATAACGTGCATACCTAATCTCTGGTCAGTAAGCCTTGCTACAAATACATTATCACAATTAAGATATACTTCATTCTTACCCTCAACATTAACAAGAGGCATTTCATCAAAAGTGCAGTTATATTTCAACATATAAAACATTTCTGCTGCCTCTTCGCTATATCCAAGAGATTTATATTTATTTTTATTTAGAACATAGTTATTATCTACATATTGAAGAACTTTACTTGCTGAAGCAAAAAAATCTGAAAGTTCTTCTGTATTCATATTACGTTTGTTACGGTTATTCATATTTGAAAGAAATCTTGTAGAAACCGCAAACATTAAATAAAATTGAATAAATTCAGGAACAAATCCAAATTTTTCTTTTGAGCTTTCAGCTAACGGAATTAGAAACTTCTCCATTGATTCTTTGTACCAATCTATATAATTTGATGGAACAAAGTAAAGAAAGTCATCCTCAACAGGCATAAAATAATCATATTCTGCCCCTGCTACCTCTATAAATTCAAGATACTCCATCTGAATTTCCAACATAAATTTCTGAAAATACTCATACTTTAATTCTGTACTAAATGTATAATTTTTTATAATGTCAGCCTTAAATAATGTACCGCAAACCTCGGTGTTAATCAGGTAAGGCTCATCAACAAGATTAACAGCCTTGTTG
>JAXJXA010000197.1:0-6965 GCA_036307745.1 Acutalibacteraceae bacterium
TAAAATTTTAATACAATCGAGTAGGAGGCTACCCATTAGTTGAGTAGCCGACCTCTCACACCACCGTGCGTACCGTTCGGTACACGGCGGTTCAATAACTTGAGTGCAGTACCTTGTATCTTTGGAGTATGTCATCATATCCCACCGATACAAGGTATTCGTTTGTTAATGACATATGTAAGATATGGCTACTGGATATTCTCCAATAGCCTTTTCTGCTATTTGCCCATTCCCAAGCCTTTTGCTTATCTATGCCTAGTTTCTTTAAATTGTTGAACTTCGCACTTACTTTCTTCCATTGCTTCCAATATATCTGCCTTATTCTTCGCCTTAGCCATTCGTTAAGGCTTTTAATTTTGCTTTCCATATCTGCAATAGAATAATATCCAAGCCAGCCTGTTGTATACTTCTTTACTCTTTTAAGTATAAATTCAACAGACCTTGCTTGTTTTCGACTTGTCAGCTCTCGGATTTTATCCTTGAACCTTTTAATACTTTTTCCGTGTGGGCGTATTCCTGCTTTATTTCTTGTTTTGTAGAGTGAAAATCCAAGAAATTTCAATTTTAATGGACTTCCTACCTGACTTTTCTGCTGATTAACTTTCAGCTTCAGCTTTCCCTCAAGAAATTTTACGCAGTTTGTCATTACTCTCTCGGCTGCTCTTCGGCTTTTGACGTATATGTTACAATCATCTGCATACCTTACAAACTTATGACCTCTGCTTTCTAGCAATTTATCGAATGCTGTAAGGTATATGTTGCTAAGTAATGGTGATAGATTTCCACCTTGTGGTGTCCCCTCTGTTGTTGGACTTATTAAGCCATTTATCATTACTCCACTTTTTAAATATTTACGGATTAACGATATTACTCTTTCGTCCTTTACCTGTTCCCTTAACATATCTATTAAAATATCGTGATTTACTGTGTCAAAATATTTTGCAAGGTCTATATCTACTACTTGTGTATAGCCCTCGTTGTAATATTCTAACGCTTTATTTATTGCTTGATGGGTACTTCTTTTGGGTCTAAAACCATAGCTGTTTTCGGAAAATAGAGGTTCATATATCGGTTGCAATACTTGAACTATTGCTTGTTGTATCATTCGGTCTATTACCGTTGGTACTCCAAGATTTCTTTTCCCGCCATCAGGCTTTGGTATTTGCACTCGCTTTACCGGCTTTGGCTTATACTTTCCGTTTTGTAGTGCATTAATCAATTCTTCTCGATGCTTCTTTAGATATGGCAACATTTCATCTACTGTCATACCGTCTATTCCTGCTGAGCCTCCATTCTTCTTTACTTTCAGATATGCCTTGTTTAGATTATTTCTATCAAGGATAGCTTCAAGTAAGTTTTCTGCACCGTCTTGTCTTTCCGTTTTAAGTCGAGCAACACTACACACTCCCTTGTTACTCTCTGTTTCCAACATACCCTCGCAAGGGTAGCCAGCTTTCGCTGTTTTCTGTGGTCTTTGCATTGCTCCACCGTCCTTTCGTTTCCAAGACTGTTATTGTTCGGTCCTTCCTAAATTTTCAGTACTATGACCTCTGCTGACTTCTTGCAATTTAGCTGTACATCACTGCACAGGTTCAACGGGTGTCAATCCATCTGTCCTTCGTTGCCTTGCAAGACCTCCCCAGTTAAGAACAGCAACCTTCCTCTCATACATCTGCCACATCTACACCGCAGAGTTCGGGCAGTATTGGACTTTGCTTTGTTTCGCAAGCTCGTCCGCTCTGCATATGCCTTATATGTGATTTCTGTTCGTCAGACCAAGAGTTTGCCTTAGGCTTACTTCATACTCCACCTCACGATGGACGCACTTGCCCTCAGCTAACAGTTCCTACTGCCAAGCCTGTAGTGGACTTTCACCACCTAGTTACTGCACATTCTGGGCAAACAAAATTAACACCACAGATTGTATTCTGTGGTGTTTTTTACGTTGATATTTACCATATACTCAGAATATGTTGCATAAGTAAACTTGCTCCTGCAATACCTAGCCAACAACACAACCCCATAATAATAGGTTTTCCGCCTGTTTTTACAAGTTTGGCTATATTGGTATTAAGCCCTATGGCTGCCATAGCCATAACTATAAAGAATTTACTGAGTTGTTTAAGTATAGAGAACAAACTACTTGTATAAACCTGAACAGCCTCCGGCAAAAAGGTTGTACACAATGTTGTAATAACAGAAGCACATACAAAGTATATTATAAAGAAAGGAAATACCTTTTTAAAACTGAACTTTGTACCTGAGGAGTTTTCCTGTTTTTTAGCCTTCCTTGAACGTACCAAAGCCAGCACCAATGTAATAGGTATAATTGCTAAGGTACGAGTAAGTTTAACTATTGTGGCAGAATCCAATACTGATGTACCCGTTCCGTGCATACTGTCCCAAGAGGAAGCTGCCGCTGTAACTGATGAAGTATCGTTAATTGCTGTGCCTGCAAAAAGAGCAAAACCCTCATTTGACAAACCTAAAACTCCACCAAGCGTAGGAAAGATAATTGCAGCTATTATATTAAACAGAAATATAACCGAAATAGACTGAGCTATTTCCTCATCATCAGCTTCAATTACAGGTGCCGTTGCTGCAATGGCAGAACCGCCACATATTGAAGAACCAACACCAACCAATGTGGAAATTTTAGACGGTACCTTTATTATTTTATAAAGCAGAAATGAAACAACCAAAGATGTTGTTATAGTTGTAATAATAATGGGCAAGGATTTTGCCCCTGTCTGTAAAATAGTAGATAAATTAAGTCCGAAACCAAGCAAAATAACTGCATACTGCAAAATCTTTTTACTTGTAAAAGTAATACCCGGCTGTAACCTCTCTTTATTTTTGATAAACATTGTAATAATCATACCAAAAATAATTGCAAAAACAGGTCCTCCTATAATTGAGCCAACAACAGGAACAATTTTGCTCAGAGTATCTGCAAGCACCGCAATAGCAAAGCACAGCACTATACCATACCAGTTGGTTTTTATAAAACCTTTAACTCCCTTTTCCTCACTCATAATTAAAACTCCATAAATAAATTTATATAAACAGCAAAAAACTACAAATTGCCATAATATATAACGAACACATAGCTATTCAACACCATTGATTTTATCAAACAGCTTTTGTGTTTGTGAAATAACATCTCTTCTCTTTGAAAATGTCATATAAAAATAAGCAGTTGAAATTATAACAGAAAATACCAATAAATATTCTCCCACATTCGATGTATATACCGTTGCCATAAATGAAGAATATCCAAACATCACCACAACAAACACCAATGTCATTATAAGCCATAGACTTTTATATTTGAAACACCCTGCCAGAGTACATTTTCCGTCATTTGTTTCTTCTATATCCGCCGTAAGCTGATATGTAGTTGAATGTCTGTAACCATCGCAAATACGCCTTAATTCTATATGACGACCATCTACATTTCCTGTAAAATCGTGGTTTTCAATTTCAGCATTGATACCTTTGAGAACTTCATCAATCGGCTTATCAAATTCATATGTAAACTTTTTCATACAGATCCCTCCTACTACATAATTGCAAATATTCTTTTTCTTTATTATACATATTTTTCAACAAAATAACAATATATAATAATTCTGTTATTACAAAAGGGAGCCTGTTACTTAGGCTCCCTTAAATTATAGTTTTATATAACTGCGGATGTTTTTAAGGCAAAGTAACCAAGCACCAATGCACCCAAAACAATTCTGTACCAACCAAACACCTTGAAATCGTGCTTCTTGATATATTTTAGCAGGAACTTTATAACTACAATAGATACCAAAAAGGCAACTACAAATCCTATAATAAGAATTATAAGTTCGTTTGCAGTAAAGTTAAAGCCAAACTTTAACAGTTTGAGCAGACTTGCACCTGCCATTACAGGAATTGCCAGGAAGAAAGTAAACTCAGCGGCTACTGTTCGTGAAACACCTATCAACAACGCACCAATAATTGTAGCACCTGAACGTGAAACTCCCGGGAATATTGCCGCCAATAGCTGAAACATACCTATAACAATTACCAGCTTATATGTAAGGTCATTAAGACCTTCAACCTTTGCTGTGCGGTTTTTATTCCAGTTTTCAACAACAATAAAAGCCACACCAAAAACTATAAGAGCCACTGCAACTACCACATAGTTGTACAGATATTTTTCAAGAATTTCATCAAGAAGTAAACCTATTACAGCGGCAGGAATACAAGCAACCAGTATTTTGCCCCAAAGTGACATAATATCCATTTTTACATAGGACTTTATACCGCTTTCGTTAGATGTTTTATTTTTCATCTTAAAAGGCCAGATTTGGCTCCAGAATATTACAACCACCGCAAGAATAGCACCCAGTTGTATAACGACCTCAAACATATTCCAGAATTCTTCTGAAACATTAAGAGGCATAATCTCATTCAGCAGTATCATATGTCCTGTACTGCTTATAGGCAACCATTCGGTGATTCCCTCTACTACACCAAAAAGTGCAGCTTTTAAAAATTCAATTATTGTAGCTAAATCCATATTACAAGCTATATCCTTTCGTTATTATCAGATTGTATTTTTATTAAAAAATTATTCCTGTACTTTCCACTTTATTCCCTGTGGTGTATCCTCAAGAACAATATTTCTTGCTTTTAGTTCATCTCTGATAGCGTCTGCTGTTGCCCAGTCCTTATTTTTTCTTGCCTCGGTACGCTTTGCAATCAATGCCTCAATTTCCTGTGTATCCACACCACTGTTATCCGTACTATCAGAAGATTCCTCATTAAGCAAGTCAAGTGACAACACCTTGTCAAAACTTTCTAACAAATACACCTTTGTTGCGTCACTTATATCTGCCTTGAGTACATCATATACAGCGGTAAGAGCAAGTGATGTATTAATATCATTATCCATTGCTGTTTTAAATTGCTCAAGATAAGGCTGTGCTTGCTGTAAATCTGCCTCGCCGTTTCTTGACAGCGATTTTATACGCTTAATCAGCTTGTCATATGCTTTTGCTGTGTTATCAAGGCTATCATAAGTAAAAGTAAGAGGCTTTCTGTAATGTGACTGCAAGCAGAACATACGGTAAACAAGTGGATTGTAACCCTTTTCTTCAAGCAAAGAAACTGTAAGGAAATCGCCTTTTGATTTACTCATTTTTCCTCTTGCATCATTCAGGTGCAGAACGTGGAACCAGTAGTTGCACCATTTATGACCCAGAAATGCCTCGCTCTGAGCAATTTCGTTGGTATGGTGGGGGAAAGCATTATCAACACCGCCACAGTGAATGTCCAGATATTCGCCTAAATGCTTAATGCTTATTGCAGAACATTCAATATGCCAACCCGGGTAACCATAACCCCAAGGACTGTGCCACTTCAGCTCCTGATCCTCAAACTTAGACTTTGTAAACCATAGTACAAAGTCACACTTATTTCTCTTGTTTTCGTCCTCTTCAACACTGTCACGCACACCCACAGCAAGGTCATCTTCGTTCTGATTTCCAAAAACATAGTAGCTATCCAGCTTTGAAGTATCAAAATACACATTGCCACCAGCCTGATAAGCATATCCCTTTTCAAGCAATACAGAAACCATATTGATAAACTCATCAATGCAATTTGTTGCAGGCTCTACCACATCGGGTGTTTTTATATTCAGCTTTGCACAGTCTGCAAAAAATGCATCGGTGTAAAACTTTGCAATTTCCATAACTGTTTTATGCTCTCTTTTTGCACCCGCAAGCATTTTGTCCTCGCCTGTGTCAGCGTCGCTTGACAAATGCCCAACATCTGTTATATTCATAACTCTTGTTACGTTATAGCCTGCATATCTCAGGTACTTTTCCAGAACGTCCTCCATAATGTAGGTACGCAGGTTGCCTATGTGTGCATAGTGGTACACCGTAGGGCCACAGGTGTACATACGCACCTTGCCTTCTTCAAAGGGTATAAACTCCTGCTTTTTTTGTCCAAAGGTATTGTATAATTCCATTTTTATTCCTCCTGAATTATTTTTATCATTATATCATATAAGTTACTTGCAGAAATTTTCCATTTCATCAAGATATTTCTGAGCATTTTCATAATCTTCCATATCTTGAAATGTTTCTATAATATTCTTATATATCAAAGCTATATATGGGTGATTGTTAGGCAAAGCTATTTTAAATATAGCAAGTGCTTTTTCATATTGCTCAATAGCCTTATCATTGTCACCTTTATCAGCGTAAGCAGCACCTAAATTATTATATGATATTGCAAGGTTCGGATGATTTTCTGGCAACACTTCTTCACGAATTTTTAGTGCTTTTTTATATTGCTTAATAGCCCCATTATAGTCACCTTTATCAGCGTAAGCATTACCTAAATTATTATATGACCTTGCAAGGTCCGGATGATTTTCTGGCAACACTTCTTCACGAATTTTTAGTGCTTTTTCACAATACTCAATAGCCCCATTATAGTCACCTTTATTACGATAAGCATTACCTAAATTATTATATAAACTTGCTAGGTTTGGATGATTTTCTGGCAACACTTCTTCGTAAATTTTTAGTGCTTTTTCACAATACTCAATAGCCTTATCATTGTCACCTTTATTACGATAAGCAACACCTAAATTATTATATGACCTTGCTAGGTCCGGATGGTTTTCCGGCAACACTTCTTTAAAGATTTTTAGTGCTTTTTCATACTGCTCAATAGCCTTATCATTGTCATCTTTATCAGCGTAAGCAACACCTAAATTATTATATGACATTGCAAAGTTCGGATGATTTTCTAGCAACACTTCTTCACAAATTTTTAGTGCTTTTTCATACTGCTCAATAGCCCCATTATAGTCACCTTTATTACAATAAGCATTACCTAAACTATTATATGACCTTGCTAGGTCCGGATGGTTTTCCGGCAACACTTCTTTAAAGATTTTTAGTGCTTTTTCA
>JAXJXA010000198.1:0-7344 GCA_036307745.1 Acutalibacteraceae bacterium
TAATTCAGCGAGAAATATTCGCAGTAAACGGTTTGTAATGAAGTGCGGGGCAAGTAGGGGAGAGGATACCCCGCCCCTGTTGAATTTTTGAAAACGCAGAGTTCGGCAGTATCCGAACATTGGAATTAGAGGGCGAACCTTATTTTGTAGGTAAAGATGTGGCTGAGGTGTTGGGATATAGTAACACAAGGAAAGCACTTATTGACCACGTCGATGAAGAGGACAAGAATACCGTAACAAATCGTGACGGTAATAAGGGTAATCCGAATATAACTATCATCAACGAAAGCGGACTTTACAGTCTTATTCTTTCAATCCTACAGGGAATTTTATAATTGTTGGAGAATGTTGGAGTTTCTGAAATTTTAGAAAGCGAATACTTTAGTTCATTTTTGAGGAAAAGTACATAGCAAAGGTATTACGTAATAGAAAAAATGGTCGAAATGGTGGAAGACCGTCAACAAATAACCCACTGGAACCCACTGGAACCCAAAATAACCCAAATAACCCAGTGGGTTTTAATGAAACCCAAAATAACCCACTGGGGACAAATAAAATAAAACAAAGTAAAACAAAAGTAAAAGAAACTAAACTAAATAAAGTATCTAATAAAGATACTTTATTTAGTGACAGTACAGAGGTTTCTATCATGGGTATGCCTGAGGGGCAACCCACTCAGAAATAATATGATTAATAAACAAACGAACTACGAGCAAACTCCGAGAATGAAGCCCGAGCGAAGTTAGAGAAAATATACAACATCTTATTTATGGCGTTGATTACTACAAAATAACGCCGAACGAATTTCGTACGCAGTTCATACATAGTTAAATAACTTATTAAACCCGCTCAAAAATGAGCGAGTTCAAAGATAAATAAACAGCTGTCCCAAAATTAGGATAGCTTTAAAAGGTCAGTAAAAACCAATATTGAAATCTAGTGACTAAAAATACTACTTTTTACTACAAGTGCTTAGAAATGCTGAGGTTAAAAATTATGCTAACAAATGCTAACATCAAAAACGAACAGAGAACGAACTGAGAGGGAACAAAGAGAATTACTATTGTAAGCGTTAATATTAGCCCTATATTAGCCCTATATTAGCCCTATTCCTTTTTACAGGTTAAGTTATACCCCTAAGGATAAAAACCTCGTAAAATCAAAATAAAGGGCATTTATGACGATTTATAGATATGCAAACTACTACAAAATACTACAATATCAGAATAATAAAAGCAGATAACTGTATTGATAGTTATCTGCTTGTTTTCAGCTGTACAGCTGTGAATATTTTCTTAATTTATAAAAAATTTTTCAAAAAAGGGTTGAAAAGTTAGTTAATAGTTAGTATAATAAAAAAGAAAGGAGGCAATAAATGACAGGCGAAGAAATAAAAGAAATGAGGGTGAAGGCAGGACTTACACAACAGCAGTTAGCAAGTCTAGTCGGTGTGGCACAAACAACAGTATGGGCTTGGGAAGTTAATAGAAAGCAAGCGACAACACAACATATAAAACAAATAAAAATCGTTTGTAAAGCTGAAATGCTTAAAAACAGCGACAAGCTAACAGTTACACTTATTAAACAGACTGAAAAAGCTAAAAAACTGAAAACAAACGCTGACACAGAGTATCAGCAAGGATATGCTGACGGCTATTCTGACTGTGTTCAAACTCTTAAAAAAGATTTAAAATAAAAAATTCTCTGTAAGATACAAAGCTTGACAACTAATCTTACAGAGAACAAACATAAACACAAACAAGTGTCTACTCGTCTGTCATTATATCACTTGTTTGTGTTAAAATCAATAGAAAGAAGTGTTAATATGGCAGAAAAAAATATGATTGATAAAGATAGGCTTATAGATGTGGCATTATGTGTTGATAGTATAAGCTATATATTACAAGATGTTGACGAGGATTTTTTCGCAAAGTTTAATAGCAGAGATAAAGAAGACATATTGAGTATAGCGTGGGAATTTAATCGCAACAGAGCAAAAATAAACGCAATCGTTTTATTACTTAATAAAGTGCAGAAAGTACTAGAAAAGAACGAAATAACAGCTTTTTAAGGAGTAACACAATGAATGATTTAAAATTAACAAATAGTGAACAAAACGACGAGTACAGAGATGAGGACACATACATAGAGATACAACATTCTGAAGCATATTATCAAACAGCAAAAGAATTAAGCGACTATATACACAGCTTAAACATAAGTAATGCAGAGAATGACAAGCTAATTGAACTGATTTTTACACACGTTATGACAACCTCACACGACAGCTTTAAGCAAGGTTTAAAATTGGGATTGGAAGGATATGACGAATAATTATAACTAATCTCTAACCCCTTTTAATCTATCCATACTGGATTGTAAACAAGTCCAAACCGTCGATTGCGTTACACCAACTGCTCTCTTTTAATCTATCCACATTGGATTGTGTTTATTAACTTTAAACTAACTTTCAATATCTCAATAACTACAAAATTACTACGATATAAACAATTTAGCCTTAAAAATTTGCATAATAAAGCCATTTTTGAAGTTTATAAAGTTTACGACTTATAATATATCTGTAAAAACTGCCAAAATGACAGTTTTAATCTATCCATACTGGATTGTAAATCTCGGAAGTATAGTAATCTCATCAGCCCAGAACTCGTTTTAATCTATCCATACCTGAGCCAGTGCAGGAAATTAAAATAAATGCAACAGTGTTTTAATCTATCCATACTGGATTGTAAATGCAACGTTACTAACATCAACACTATACTTAATTTGAGTTTTAATCTATCCATACTGGATTGTAAATTTCACTGATTTAGAGTTTGACAGTCATTCTGTTGATGGTTTTAATCTATCCATACTGGATTGTAAATTTACCAGATCATAACGCTTAAGAGTTATTTTGTCAACGTTTTAATCTATCCATACTGGATTGTAAACAAATATTGCTTAACTATTCTTTGGGCGTTCTTAGGCTTTTAATCTATCCATACACTGGATTATAAACCAAAAACAGAAAGGAAAATAAAACAATGGATAAAACAAGTATTAAAAATATAACTTTAAAAGATATAACAGACAAAGAAACATATAATTATGTTATTAAAAAATTAAAAGAACTAAAAATTGACAAAAAACAAGCAACGACGGAACAAATAAGCGAAATATGTTTTGAATGGGCAGAAATGACCTTTAAAAGAGATACTTCAATTATTTCTAAAAGAGTAAAAAAACGACTTAATCAAATAAATACAGATGAAGTTAAGAAAAAAGTTGAGGAAATTTACAAGACAAGTGTCAATCCAGAACTTAAAGATGTAATGCCTAAAAATACATTTAAAAGTGTTTTAGCTAAACAAATTTTTTATAAATATTTATGGATAGAAACTCAATACATACACGCATTAATGCTAGACATAGATGATACTACACACACGTTAAAGGATAAAAATTTAATTTCATTATTTAAAGCAATTAGTGAAAAATCATTTGAAATGTTTTCAAATGATAGTTTAGAGTTTTTGCTAATGCCAAATACATTACCTATAAAGGAATTTGAAAATTTTGGAGAAATGGCACGAAAACCAAAAGGTAATAGTTCGCGCCCTTATGGGTTTGAGGGAATAATGGAATATTCAGAAAAACTTTCAAACACAAAAGGAATAAAAGCAAAGGCAAAGGTAGAAATTGATAATGGACGGAAAATTGCAATTCAAACACAAGAAAGGCAAGGAGGAATTAACTTGATAGAAATATCTAACGAGTTTACTGGAATCTTGAGTGGTGGAAACGAAAGTACTTGTAAAATACTCTGTTATATTTTCAGTAAGGCATTAAACTATTATGACAAATCAAATGGAAGTTTGAGCAATAACACTATTAAATTTAAATTTCAAGAACTTGTAGATATAAAAATTTTTGCGAGGTCAGACAAACAATCCCGCACAGCTGTTGAACAATCCCTTGACAGTGTTGTAGGAAGAAAAATCAAGGTAAAATATAAAAAAGTAGGTGGTAAAGGTGGAAGTAAAAATATAACGGAAGCAACTGTTATATTTACAAAATATACAATTAGCAATGGAGTTGTAACAGTTGATTTAAACGATAAAGTAGAATGTTGGGATTTTCTGTTTGAGCAATATACAACACTTCCAAAATGGACATTTAGTTTGAAAATTACAGCATTTAGACTATTGCGTTACACTTATTATCTAGCAAGGCAAAATAAAACAACTATTAGCTTTAATTCTCTTATTAATGAATTAAACTTGTCATATGACACAAAATATAAACAACGTACAGTATTTGAACCTATTGAAAAAGCTATTGAAGAAATAGAAGATAAACAAAAAGAGTTAAACATACAAGGTGTTAAATATACATTGCCAACATTTAATACAGTAACAGAGGAATTTTTAGAGAACAATACGATTAGTTTTGAACTTCCAGCAGAAGAACAAAAGCGATTTAATGAAATAAAAAGAAATAAAGTCAAAAAAATAGAACAGATTGAAAAATCAAAGCTGAGGGCAACAGGTAAAAAGCAAAAATAATAACAGATTAATAATACTAATTTATGTTACAGGTGATAAAATTTCAATAACTTTATCGCCTGTTTTTATGTTTTATAGGGGTATATCTTACTCAACCTAGGGGTATATCTTACTCAACCTAGGGGTATATCTTACTCAACCTAGGGGTATATCTTACTCAACTTAACTTTTTTCGTAGTAACAAAAAATCTTATTATATAGCCAAAATTTGGTATTATATAAACTTTAAAATTTCCTAATTAATATTAATTAATATTAACACACGCAAAAAAACTTTTTAGAGTTTTTTGCCGTGTTATAATCCCTGTAAAGAAAAAAGCTGAGAAAGGCAGGAAGTAATAATTAAAAATGAAAATAGATAAGCAAATAATACTAGATAGAACAGACGAGATACTCTCTTTTATAGGGGCAAGAAAAGACAAGTCGGGCAAAGGACTTATATGCCCTATTTGTGGAAGTGGTACAGGTAAACACGGAACAGGCATAACAACTAAAGACGGGATACATTGGACTTGTTGGACAGGGTGTTTTACTAATATGGACATCTTCGGAATTATTGGCAAGCTATACAGCTACCATAGTTTTTCAGACCAATTAAAAGAGTGTTGCCATATATTAAACATTGACTATCAAGAAGAAACAAAGCAACAACTAAGCCAAAAATATTCATACAGAGCCAACCAAATAACAGAAACGCCCATAAATGCCCCTAATGAGCCGATAGAGAGCCTAAACGAAGAAAAAGCAGAAACTATAAGACAAACTATAAAAGACGCACAGAAAGCGTTTACAAGCGATTGTGAGGGTGCAAAGTATTTAAAGAGCAGAGGCATAAGTTATGATATAGCTAAAAATATGGGCATAGGTTACACTACAAATATACAAGGGTTACACAGCTGTATTATAATACCAACATCAGACAACAGCTATTCAGCACGCAACACAGACGCCAAAGCAGATAAAAATAATAGATATAGAAAACAGGGCAAAGCGGAATTTTTTAACTTACAAGCAATAGAGCAGATAGAACAACCTGTGTTTATCGTAGAAGGTGAACTTGATGCCTTGAGCATTGAACAAGTAAGAGGAAAAGCCGTTGCATTAGGTAGCACATCTAATATTGAAAGGTTTGTTAAAACCTGTAAAGAAAAGCTGAAAAAGGATTTTAAAGGGTTTATTATATCTTTAGATATAGATAACGCAGGAATAGCGGGGAGCGATAAACTCAGCAAGTTGCTGGAAACGCAAAAAGTGCCACACATAATTGAGATGGTACAAGGAAACAGCCATTTTGATTGTAAAGATGTAAGCGACCTATTACAAATGGATGCAGAACAGCTTAAAACTAATGTAAATAACGCAGTAAAAAGCTATCAAGAAACGTTGACAGCAGATGAACGCAAGGCATATTTTGACCAACAAAGTCAACAGCTGAACGCTTTATTATTTAACATAGAGCAACAAAAAACAACAATTTCAACAGGATTTAACAGCCTTGATAACTTGCTGGACGGTGGTTTATACAGCGGTTTATACTTTATAGGGGCAATATCTTCACTAGGTAAAACAACTTTTTGTCTGCAATTAGTAGAACAGATAGCAGAAAAAGGGCAAGATGTATTAATTTTTAGTCTTGAAATGGCAAGTGGTGAGATTATAGCCAAAGGAATAAGTCGTAACACATTTATTATTTCATCACAGGAATATAATACAGACCACTTCGCAAAGACTACAAGAGGCATTTTAACTCACTATAAACATAAGGCATATGAGGAGCAGGAAGAAAAAAAGGTTTTTGAAAAGGCTGTACAGCTGTATAAAGAACGACAGCCACACATATTTATAACCGAAGGAGTAGGGAATATAGGGGTTGAAGAGGTAAAAAAAGCTGTGGAAAAACATATCAGACTAACAGCGAGAAAACCTGTTGTATTGATAGATTACATACAAATACTAGCACCATACAACGAGAGAGCCACAGACAAGCAGAACACAGACAAAGCAGTTATGGAACTGAAAAGAATAAGCCGTGACTATTCTATTCCGATTATTGGTATAAGTAGCTTTAATCGTGATAATTACAGAAATGAAGTAAGTATGCAGTCATTTAAAGAGAGTGGAGCAATAGAATATTCAAGTGATATATTACTAGGTTTACAATATAAGGCAGAAAATGACGAAGAACAGGAAGAAGCACAAAAAAGAAACAAAGAACAAGGAAACAAAGGAGAGCCTCAACAAGTTCAACTAGTTGTTCTCAAGAACCGTAACGGTAGACGAGGAAACGTTGAGTTTACATTTTATCCTAAATTTAACTATTTTGAAGAATGCGAAGATATACCGTTTTAATTGGCTGTATTTAGCTTTTATGAGGGTTTTATTCCTTTAAAGGTAAAACTTATACCCTAATTAAAAAAATCAATATACGGGCTTAAAAATAGCCCTTATGACGGTTTAGAAAATTAATTTAGAGTTTTATAACAGTTTTATTATTCAAATGATAGAGAATAGCTTTATAAAAAATTCTAATATATCCCCTCTCAAATTTTTGAAAAATTTTGTTTTTTCTAACAACGAGGTGCATAACTCTATCCAACTCTACAGAAAAATTAAGGGTGGGGGCGTTCAAAAATGTCCGACCCTTATGACGATTTTAAAATTAATTCAGCGAGAAATATTCGCAGTAAACGGTTTGTAATGAAGTGCGGGGCAAGTAGGGGAGAGGATACCCCGCCCCTGTTGAATTTTTGAAAACGCAGAGTTCGGCAGTATCCGAACA
>JAXJXA010000199.1:0-5948 GCA_036307745.1 Acutalibacteraceae bacterium
CGGATATAGTCTTGGAGCTCCTCTGAGAGAAAGTCAGGCATACTGACGGTACGGATACTTTTTGGCGTTTTTGGATCGGTGATTACATCCCTTTGCTTAATGCGCTGATAGGATTTGTTGATCCTCACCGTCTGCTTTTCAAAATCCAGATCGGCAGATGTTAAGGCTAACAACTCTCCTAACCGCAAGCCACACCAATATAAGATTTCAAAAGCATAATAAGAAATCGGCTTGTCCATTATCGCTTCTGCAAATTTCAGATATTCAGGTTTAGTCCAAAACTGCATTTCCTTTGTTTGCTCTTTTCCCATATTTCCAACCTTAGCCGCAGGGTTACTCTTTAAGTCGTAGAACTTAACGGCGTGGTTGAAAATAGCGCTGATTTGATTATGAATCGTCTTTAAATAGGTTTTAGAGTACGGTTTTCCTGCGTAATCACGATAACCCATCATTTCGTTTTGCCAAGACATAATATCAGTCGGCTTGATTTCACAGAGCTTTTTGTTTTGAAAATAAGGCAATACCTTCTTCTCAATGACAGATATCTTTGTGTTCCAAGTGTTCTCCCTGATTTTTTCTTTGAGATCCGCCTTGTAAAGCTCCCAAAACGCTCCGAAGGTCATATCGACGTCATCACTTCTTTGAAGTAGAAATGTTCGCTCCCACTCGCTCGCTTCACGTTTGGTCTTGAAGCCTCGCTTTACTTTTCGGTCGGTACTGCCCTGCCAGTTCTTGTAATAGACGGACACATACCAAGTGTTATTTGATTTATTCTTATAAACAGCCATTTATATCACTCTCCTTCTTTGGCTGATTGAACACCGTAAAATTTTTCCTCAAAATACCGACGGCTCAATTTGCCTGCTACGGTATAAAAGCCTTTGGCTTTCAATTCCTTGTTGAGCGTATGCATAATCTTATATGCACTTGATTTTGATACGCCGAGACACTCGGCGATTTCATCAGCGGTAATCACGTTCTTGTTTGCTGTCATAGGTTTAGCCCCCTTTCTTATTTTGATTTATAGTTATAGAATTGATTTACAAAGCCCCGGATTAACTTACCGAGCCTCTCACCTCATTGCCTGCGACGCTTCTAACGCTCGGACTGTGACTGGTGGGGAGTATCCCTCCTGCTTCTGCGCTCGTTCCGTTGGAAGTCTTGGCGCATTTGACAGGAGTGCGTTCACTCGCTTAACTAAACTTGTTAGTTTAGTGTATTTCTATTATACTAAACATATTAGATTAGTGCAAGTGGATAAAACATAGAAAATACTAAACTTTTTTGCTTTGAAACTATTGACATTTACTAAACATATATGTTATACTTATTACATTCTTAGGAAAAGAGGTCTAAATATGTCGATTGGTGAAAGAATCCGTTATATCCGTAATCTGCGTGGTATGACACAGAAAGAACTCGGAAAAGCTATCGGCTTTGATGACAGGACGGCTGATATTCGTATCGCTCAATATGAAAGCGGTACTCGCACCCCGAAAGCAAACTATGTAGAAGCGATTGCGAAAGCGCTTAATGTGAAAACGTATGCTTTGAATGTACCCGAAACCGATACCTACCTCGGATTGATTCATACTCTCTTTGCTTTGGAAGATACCTACGGTATCAAAATCAATTCCATTGATGGTGAGCTATGCCTGACGCTTGACAAACACGGCAAAAACTATATAACGATGTTTGAAATGCTCAACGATTGGCGAAATGAAGCCGAAAAGCTGAAAAACGATGAAATCTCGGAAGATGAATACAACGATTGGAAGTATAACTATCCACCGACACGCAAAAATAACCCCTCTCGAATGAACTAAGCGTTCAAACGAGAGGGGTTTCCTCTTGCTTGTTTTATTGTAAAGAATAGTAAACAGTATCAAAACGGTATCAACAAGACTTTTGAAGTGCTAAAAAGTCAGTGTTTAAGCCATTTCTTTGACTTCTGTTCTTATTCCCACTCGATTGTTGAAGGAGGCTTTGAAGTTATGTCGTAAACAATTCGGTTAACGTGATCAACCTCATTTATTATACGACTTGATGTTTTTGCAAGCACATCATACGGAATTCTTGCCCAATCCGCTGTCATAAAGTCATTGGTTGTTACTCCACGAAGAGCTATGGTATAATCATAAGTTCTACCATCACCCATAACACCGACACTTTTAATACCTGTAAAAACTGCAAAATACTGGCTGATCTCACGATCTAATCCTGCTTTGGCAACCTCTTCTCTGAAAATTGCATCTGCGTTTTTAAGAATGTCCAGTTTATACTCTGTAATTTCACCTAAAACTCTGATTGCAAGACCTGGACCTGGAAACGGCTGACGCCATACCAAAAACTCAGGAATACCAAGTTCTAATCCAGCTTTACGAACTTCATCTTTGAAAAGGTCACGCAACGGTTCAACAATGTCTTTAAAATCAACATTGTCAGGAAGTCCACCAACATTGTGATGACTTTTTATTGTTTCAGCTTCTCCAGTTCCACTTTCTACTACATCTGGATATATAGTACCCTGACAGAGGAAATCAACTTCACCAATTTTCTTTGCCTCTTCCTCAAATACTCTTATAAATTCCTCGCCAATGATTTTACGTTTAGCTTCCGGCTCAGTAACACCTGCAAGTTTACTTAGAAAACGCTCCTGGGCATTAACACGAATAAGATTTATATCAAATTGATTTCTGAAAACTTCTTCAACTTGGTCGCCTTCGTCTTTTCTAAGCATACCGTGATCAACAAAGATACAAGTTAATTGCTTGCCAACAGCCTTGTGTATCAAAACAGCTGCAACAGATGAATCTACACCGCCTGACAATCCACATAGTACCTTTTTATCACCGATTTTCTCTCTGAGGTTTTCAATAGTAGTTGTAACAAATGAGGACATCTGCCAATTACCACTACATTCGCACACATCAAAAAGGAAGTTTTTTAGCATTTGTGTGCCTTCAACTGTATGCTGTACTTCAGGATGGAACTGCATAGCATATAATTTTTTATTTTCATTTGCCATTGCAGCTACAGGACAATCTGCACTGTGAGCAGTAATTTTAAATCCATCGGGTGCTTTTGAAATATAGTCAGTGTGGCTCATCCAAACAACGCTTTTTTCTGAAACATTATCAAACATATCAGATTTTATATCAAAAACAACCTCTGTATTGCCATACTCTTTGACCTCAGAGCTTGATACCTCTCCACCGCAAAGTTTAGCCATCATCTGGGCACCGTAGCAAATACCTAACACAGGTATTCCACTTTCAAAAAGTGCAGGGTCACACTTTGGGGCATTGTCTACATAAACACTATTAGGACCGCCTGAGAAAATAACGCCCTTATATCCATTAGCTTTTATCTCATCAGCGGTAGTTTTATATGATTTAATTTCGCAATAGACATTCTGTTCACGAACTCGTCTTGCTATAAGCTGTGCGTACTGTCCGCCGAAGTCCATTATCAATATTGCTTCGCTTTTTATATCCATAAATTCACCATTTATCTGTAAATTATATTCTCTCTCTTTGCACCATTGGATATAATAGTTATAGGAACACCAATGTGCTTTTCTGCAAACTCAATATAATTTCTGCAATTTTCAGGCAGATCTTCATATTTTTTTATATGAGAAATATCGCATTTCCAACCTGGCAATACCTCAAGTATTGGTTTTGCTCTTTTTAGCTTTGTTGTAGAAGGGAAATAATCTATTCTCTCTCCGTCAAGCTCATAACCAACACATACAGGAATTTCTTCAAGATAACCAAGTACATCAAGTACAGTAAAAGCAACCTGAGTAGCACCCTGAACTCTGCAACCATAACGTGTTGCAACTAAATCCAGCCAACCCATTCTTCTTGGTCTGCCTGTAGTAGCACCATATTCGCCACCATCGCCACCACGTCTTCTAAGTTCATCTGCTTCTTCACCAAAAATTTCAGAAACAAATTCACCGGCACCAACTGCACTTGAATATGCTTTAACTACAGTTACAATCTCTTTTATTTCATATGGAGGTATACCAGCACCAACTGCACCATAACCTGCGATTGTATTTGATGATGTTACCATTGGGTAGATACCAAAATCAGTATCCTTTAAAGCACCGAGCTGACCTTCAAGCAAAACATTCTTACCAGCTTTTACTGCCTCATATACAAATGAAAAAGTATCTGCTACATAAGGAGCTAACAATTCTTTATACTCCATTAGCTTATCAAAAATTTCTTGTTCACTGATAGGCTCTTTATTGTAAAGATTTTTAAGAGTAGCATTTTTTACTTCTAAAACTCTTTTAATTTTATCCTTTAGTGTTTCAACATCATCATAAAGTTCATTAACCTGAAAACCGATTTTTGAGTATTTATCTGAATAGAATGGAGCTATACCACTTTTTGTAGAACCAAAGGAATTTTTACCCAAACGCTCTTCTTCATAACAGTCAAAAGCGATGTGATAAGGCATAACTATCTGTGCTCTGTCTGAAATAAGAATATTTGGCTTTGGAACACCACGTTCCTCAAGTTCTTTCATTTCTTTTATAAAATTCTCAACGCTAAGAGCAATACCATTGCCTATAATGTTTGTAATATGACTATGGAAAACACCTGATGGCAACTGATGTAATGCAAACTTACCATAGTTATTTACAATAGTATGTCCTGCATTGCTACCACCTTGAAAACGAATAACTATGTCAGATTCAGATGCCAAAACATCTGTAATCTTACCCTTACCTTCGTCACCCCAGTTAGCTCCTACAATGGCTTTTACCATTTTACTTCACTCCTTAATATATTTTACGGCAAAATTGCCAAGGGGTTTTATACATTAATCTCTGCTTGCTCTGTTTCCAAACTGCTATATGGTGCCAGTGCAGGCTTTACAATCTCTTCCAGGAATTCTTCTGTCTGCTGTGGAGCACGTCCGACATACTTTTCAGGAGAAATAATTGAAACTAATTCTTCAAGAGTTACACCAAATGCTTCATCATTTGCAATTCTTTCAAGCAGATCATTCTCTCCACCCTGCTCCTTAATTACTTTTGATGCAGCCATTGAATGAACTCTTATTCTCTCGTGCAATACCTGTCTGTCGGCACCTCTCTTAACAGCGTCCATCATTATATTTTCAGTAGCCATAAAAGGCAGTTCTTTTCTCAGTCTTTGCTCTATAACTTTTTCGTATACCACTAAACCATCAGCAACATTTGCATAAAGATTAAGAATAGCATCAACACCCAAAAATGCTTCAGCTACACTGATTCTCTTATTTGCACTATCATCAAGAGTTCTTTCAAACCACTGTGTTGCAGCTGTAATTGCAGGATTTAAAACATCACACATTACATATCTTGATAAAGATGTAATTCTTTCTGAACGCATAGGATTTCTCTTATAAGCCATAGCAGAAGAACCAATCTGATTCTTTTCAAAAGGTTCCTCAACTTCTTTTAGATGTTGGAGAAGTCTTATATCATTTGAGAATTTTGACGCTGATTGTGCAATTCCACTAAGAACAGAGAGGAATTGAGAATCCAGTTTACGAGAATATGTCTGTCCTGAAACAGCAAAGCAACCATTATATCCCATTTTTTCAGCAATCTTCTTATCAAGCTCTCTGCATTTCTGATGATCGCCCTCAAAAAGCTCCAGAAAACTCGCTTGTGTACCTGTTGTACCTTTTGAGCCAAGAAGTTTAGCTTTTGAAAGCTGATACTCAACATCTTCAAGATCCATAAGTAAATCCTGAATCCACAAAGTAGCACGCTTACCTACTGTTGTAGGTTGAGCAGGTTGAAAATGCGTAAAACCAAGTGTTGGAAGTGCCTTGTATTTATCAGCAAATTCTGACAAATTACGAATAACAGTAACCAGCTTATTTCTTATAAGTTTCATAGCCTCTGTCATTATAATTATGTCCGTATTATCGCCAAC
>JAXJXA010000200.1:0-2756 GCA_036307745.1 Acutalibacteraceae bacterium
CTCCAAGTGTAATTACATTTGCACCAACTGAGCACAAACCAGAAATAATTGCACCTTCCAACATATCAGAACTTAGTCTGGTATCTTTGCCAATAACAACTACTGGCTTTTTATCGTTTTGATCTGTAAGTACCATAGCAGCTGCACGACCAATATTCATTGCTAATTCACAAGTAAGTTCAGTATTAGCTACACCTCTTGCACCGTCTGTTCCAAATAGTCTTCCCATTTTCTAATCCTCCATTTTAGTTACTACTTTAATATATCAAAATAGTGTTTGCATACATTTATCATCATTAGGTATATTTAAGCCTAAGTGCCTACACGCTGCATCAGTTACACATCTGCCTCGTGGTGTACGATTTATGAACCCAATTTGCATAAGATATGGCTCATAAACATCTTCAATAGTAACAGCTTCTTCACCAATAGTAGCTGCTAGTGTTTCTACACCAACAGGACCACCTCTATAAAATTTTATCATAGCCTCTATCATTCTTCTGTCATTAGAATCAAGTCCAAGTTCATCAATCTCCATTTTTTCCAATGCAACCTGTGCAGTATCACAGGTTATAAATCCGTCACTCATCACCTGTGCATAATCACGAACTCTTTTTAAGAGTCTGTTAGCTATACGAGGGGTACCTCTTGAACGGGATGCTATTTCTAATGCACCATCATAATCTATTGGCATATTAAGTATATTAGCACTTCGTGTAACAATCTTTCCAAGTTCTTCGGGTGTATATAATTCAAGTCTTAAAACAACACCAAATCTATCACGCAAAGGTGCAGAAATTTGCCCTGCTCTAGTAGTTGCACCAACTAAAGTAAATTTAGGTAACGGTAGATGGTATGAAGCTGCCATCTGACCTTTACCCGTAATAATATCAATAGCAAAATCTTCCATTGCAGAGTAGAGAATTTCTTCTACTTGCCTGTTTAGTCGATGAATTTCATCAATAAAAAGAACATCACCATCATTTAGATTAGTCAAAATAGATGCCAAATCACCAGGTTTTTCAATAGCAGGACCTGATGTAATTCTAAGGCTTACACCCATTTCATTGGCTATAATTCCTGCGAGTGTTGTTTTTCCAAGACCCGGTGGACCATATAATAAAACATGATCCAAAGTTTCATTTCTTTGTGCTGCGGCTCTGATATATACTGAAAGATTTTCTTTCACTTTATCTTGCCCTATATAATCATCCAATGTGCGAGGACGAAGTGGATTTTCCGATTCTCCAAATTCATCAGGAAGTTCTTCTGGATCCACAATTCTATTTTCAAAATCTATATTATCAAAATCCATTCATAAACCTCCTGTTATCGTTTTCCCATTTCTTTTAGTACACCACTTATGAGCTTTTCTACGGGCTGTGTACTATCCATTTTAGAAAGTATAGGTGAAACTTCTGCTGATGTATATCCTAATACTGTTAAAGCCTCTATTGCCTTTGGAATATTTCCTACAACATTTTGCGAAAAGTTTTTTTCTGTTGTTATCCCTCCTGATGGAAGCATACTGTCGAAAACTTTTATTTTATCCTTCAAATCAAGTATAATTCTTTCAGCTTTCTTTTTTCCAACACCTTGTGCCTGAGATATTGAAGAAACATCAGATGATGCAATAGCAAGAACAAAACGCTCAACAGGAAGAACTGATAACACTGCTAAAGCCATTTTTGATCCTACACCACTTACAGTAATCAGCATTTCAAAACATTCCAGTTCTTTTAACGTAGAAAAACCGTACAGTTCCATAGCATCTTCACGCACTACCAAATGTGTATATAACATAACCTCGTTGTTTATCGCTGGCAACTGATTTTGAGTTGTCAAAGATGTATAACATCTATAACCTATACCGCCACATTCAACAACAGCAAAGTTTTGTCCTGAATATATTAATTTACCTCTAACACTGTAAAACATTTTTAGGCTCTCCCCTATGATAAAATACTTCTTATTCCTGAACCATTTGCCTGTATATGACACAATGCTACCGCAAGAGCATCTGCGGTATCATCAGGTTTAGGCACTTTCTCAAGATGAAGAAGTCTGCGTGTCATTTCCATTACCTGTGGTTTTTTCGCTTTTCCATAACCTGTTACTACTGTTTTTATTTGCAAAGGCGTATACTCAAAAATAGGAACTCCTTGCTGTTGTGCTGCAAGCAAAATAACACCTCTAGCCTGAGCAACATTTATTGCTGTTTTTTGATTATTTTGAAAATACAGTTTTTCAATAGCTATTGCATCCGGCTTGCATTTTGAAATAAGACGACTTGTATTTGTATAAATATATTCCAGTCTATTGTTAAAGTCCATTTGAGCTTCAGTAGTAATAGCTCCAAAGCCAAGAGGTTTATACTTACAACTGGCATAATACACCACACCCCAACCAACAATAGCATATCCCGGGTCAATTCCCAAAATAACCATACTTACTCCTTCTTGTAAATAATAACACAATAAATTAAAACTACTCATTCTAAACATACATTATATCATACACTACAAAATTTAACAAGCGTTATTATTAGGTGGCAAAGTTTTTTGAATAGGCAAATAAATTAACGTGAGTTCGATAAAAAATGAAAAATAAAAAACAAATAGAAATTTTATACTTAATTTGATATAGTCCCCTTAGGGAGTATCTGAAAAGAGAAAAATGACTGAATATTCAGCTAATACGAGGTGAGTTCAAGAGAAAAGGCGGAGAAATACTGACGTATTTCGAGTATTTTTCAC
>JAXJXA010000201.1:0-8579 GCA_036307745.1 Acutalibacteraceae bacterium
ATATAATACTAAACACCGTTTAAAATCGGTAAAAGATTTTCGAACAGATTTTGTACTAAACGAATACTGATCCACAGAAAGGATGTCGCCTTTCGAGAACACAGTATGAAGTGCAGTGCGAAATATGTCGAAATGATTTCTGTTTTTTAAATGGTGTTTAGGATTATTATATTTTTGTAGCAATCAAAAAAATCAGGCTTAGTCAAAGGGGCTGTAAAAGCACTCTCGGTCTAAGCCTGATTACTGTTATTCATTCAGAACTACCCAGTTACCAAGTTTGCGGTATCTGTTAAGCATATTATTAAAATTATCTTCTTCTACAGTTTCGCCACCGACCATATATTTACTCTTATCTGAGCCAGATGAAACAACGGTATATTCACTTGTATTGTTTACAAAACTTCCATTTTGGTACGACTCATAGTGGAAATCGGTTGTAAGTTCAGAACCGGACTTTTCTGTATTACCTACATACAGCACAGTTGAGTTACTCATACTGTCTGTATATAAATCAAGCAAACAACTGACACCATTTTCAGTTACAACACTTTTAATAACTTTTCGGCTTACCTGTGTACCAACATAATGTGCCATTTCAAGCTGACAACCATTACCACCTGTGTAATAAAGCAATAAATCTGTATTACCATCGCTGTCAAGGTCGGTTACATAGTAACCGTACAAACGCATTTTATTGCCTGCCTCTCCGATTATATCGGTATCTCTTATAGACTCAACATAACTGCTGAACTCGTCCGAAACATCTGTAACTTCTACTGTTACCTTACAGAAAGGTGTATCAATTCCAGGAATTGTACCTGTTACAGCACAACTACCTGATTTACTTCCTCCTGTAATTACACCACTTTCACTAACCTTTGCAACTCCATCATCACTGCTTGACCACTTTATTCTATTATAATAAGCATTACCCAGATTTGAAGGTAGCTCCGCTTTTGTGTAATTTCCCTCTGAAAGTGTGGCAGTTATAGAAACATAATCTTCAAACAGTTCTCTTGCATTCTTCAATGAAGAATAAAGCACAGTATATTCGTCACGCTCTTTTTTAGTATCATCTACCTTATATACAGCTTTTTTCTGCATATCATTCAGTGCAAAAGGTTCCTTTGAATAGTATTTTGTACTCTGTGTAGTTGTTTCGCCTACAGAATACAGTACTGTTGTTTTCTCTGTTGCGGTAGTTGTTGACTTTATAGCCTCAGAAAGAATATTTATATTTCCATTTCCATCAAGATAAATATTCTCTATATAGCTTGTATAACCACCACCTGCAATATCGCTGTATTTTTTATCTGTCTGGTTTGATATTGCTGATGTACCTGACACTGTGACCACGGTAACCTTCTGAAAATTATTTGCCATTTTATATATTAAAAACAGTTCATAGCTACCATCATCATTAAAATCATCTATCTTACAGCCTGTAAGTCTTGAATTACCTTTTTTACCTCCGGAGTAAGTATAAGATTCTTTTGCCTTCAGATTAAAAAGGTATTTGTTAAGCACATTAATCTGGTCTATTCTGGAATCGTTAACTGTGACTGTAAAATTCTTTATAGTTGTATCATAACCTTCAATATACACACCTACCTGACATTCACCTGCACTCATAGGGGTAACTATTCCGTTTACATCAACAGAGGCTATGTTTTCATCTGAGGTACTGTAGCGTATATTATATTCTGATTTTTCTCCATTCTTTATATCTGCTGTAATGGTTGCAGTCTGGTTATCTGTAAGTTCAAGAATTTGCTCAGAAATTTTCGCCTCCAGTTGGGGCAATTTTTCTGTAGGTAGCTCTGTAAAAGATTCTGTGGGCAACTCCGTAGGTGGTTCTGTTTCTGAGGTAAAAAGATTTGTAAGAGCTGATGGATTAATATTACCACTGTTCAAGGCATAAAAAACACCTGTACCCCCCAGTAAAACCACTACAATTATTATAACTGTTATCACAATGGCAATCTTATTTTTTTTCAACAATATCACCTTCCTCTTCTCTGATTATTATTGGAATTATTTCACTTTATAATCAATTCCTTAATCTTTTTTACATCTCCGTCCATAACATTGAACTTACTTTTAAGTTCTATTGTTACATCCGGAGAGATATTGCTATGAATATACAGCGAATCAAGTCCTGCATTATATGAACCTAAAATATCAGTAGTACAATCATTGCCTATCATAATAGTTTCTTTAGGGTTCAGTCCGTAGCGTTCAAGTATAAGGTTGTAAAACGCTTTGTCAGGCTTGCAGGTATATTCGTCCGACGAAATAACAATACCATCAAACTTGTCCTCAAGTCCAAGCATTTTTATTTCCGGTGCAGTAAAACTACGTTGTGCATTTGTAAGCAAATACACCTTTTTACCTGCACCTCTGAGAGAATCCAACAAATCCTCAACACCATCATATAATTTAATATACTTTGTAGAAATAACTCTGAATGATTTTGCTGTGTATTCACCAAAGCCCTGAGGAGGTTCTATCCCCTTTATTTTCAGCAGATTTTCAAATACTCTTTCAATTTTTATATCAATATCTGAAAATTGGGGATTTTTTATCTTTACTCGTTCCTTTTCAGCTTCAACCTGCTCAAAATATGATTTTTTCAATTCAGAAGCAGTATATACTGCTCCTTCAAAACCATAAAGTTCTGCCATTTTTGTCCAAAGATAAGTTTTCCACTCGTTTGTATTTATATCTACCAATGTTCCATATAAATCAAACAGGTAATTCTTATACATAATAACTCTCCTTAAATACAATCATTTCTTTCTTGCCGACACGATTTTCTTATTTTCGACAGACTATACAACTTAGAATGTATTATATCATAAATCAGCTTTAAAACAAATACACTTTATTAATAATATTTACGTTTTTATTTCCATTTCGGAGGTATTTTGTAAATATTTTGTAACAGCAATTAAATTGTTTGCTACCTCATAATTAAAAAGTTTCTACTTTTTTAATCAGAGAGTAGTATTAGGTGCTGACAAATTTAAAAAATTATGATAAAATAAACACGTTTTATATTGAGATGTATCTTAAAAATATATGATACTTCTAAAACTGGGGGGTTGGTGTTTATGACAAACAAAGAAAAAGCTATATTGGCGGTAGATGCCTTAAAAAAAGAATACCCCGACGCTATATGCTCTTTGGTATATACCGACCCACTGCAACTGCTGATAGCTACCAGACTTGCGGCACAATGTACAGATGCAAGGGTGAATATGGTTACTCCAAAACTATTTGCAACCTATAAAAATGTGTATGAATTTGCCGAAGCCAATGTGGAAGATGTTGAACAAATTATTAAAAGCTGTGGACTATACAAAACAAAGGCAAGGGATATTGTTGCAATGTGCAAAGTTCTGCGTAACGATTTTGATGGTGTTGTGCCTGACAATATAAACCAGCTTGTTAAGTTGCCGGGAATAGGAAGAAAAACAGCCAACCTCATAGTTGGAGATATTTTTCACAAACCTGCTGTCGTAGTGGACACGCATTGTATAAGAATTACAAGTAAGTTGGGACTTCACAACATAAAAGATGCAGTTAAAATAGAAAAAATACTGCGTGAAATACTACCTCCTGACGAATCAAATGATTTCTGCCACAGGCTTGTACTCCACGGCAGAGCAGTATGTACAGCCAGAAGTCCTAAATGCGACAAATGCTGTATGAAAGACTTCTGTAATTTTGCAAAAAACAGTTTTACTTAAAATAAAAGATATACTAAAAACATAGATAAGGAGATTGAGAATGTCATATCCAAAGGATTTAATAAGAAATTTTAGTATAATAGCTCATATTGACCACGGAAAAAGCACTTTGGCTGACCGTATATTGGAGCAGACCGAATCGGTTGCTTTAAGAGATATGGAAGACCAGTTGCTTGACAATATGGACTTGGAGCGTGAGCGTGGAATTACTATTAAAGCTCACGCTGTTACACTGCTTTACAAGGCAGACAATGGCAAAAGCTATGTATTCAATCTGATTGATACTCCCGGTCACGTTGACTTCAACTACGAAGTTTCACGTTCACTTGCAGCCTGTGAGGGTGCTGTACTGGTTGTAGATGCTTCACAGGGAATTGAAGCACAGACACTTGCCAATACCTACCTTGCTGTTGACAGCGGACTTGAAATTGTACCTGTTGTAAATAAAATTGATCTGCCAAGTGCAGACCCTAAGCGTGTAAAGGAAGAAATTGAAGATGTTATAGGAATTCCTGCTGAGGATGCTCCAGAAGTTTCTGCAAAAGCAGGCATTAACATTCACGATGTTATGGAGAGAATAGTTTCTGATGTTCCTGCTCCCCAGGGTGATGACAGCAATCCTTTACAAGCACTTATTTTTGACTCATATTATGATGCTTACAAAGGTGTTATTATCTATATAAGAGTAAAAGAAGGTACAGTTAAGCCGGGAGATGAAATAAAACTTATGGCTACCGGATCTGTGTTCACAGTTGTAGAGCTAGGCTATATGCGTGCTACCTCTCTTGAGCCTGCAAAGGAACTTTGTGCAGGTGAAGTTGGCTACATTGCTGCGTCAATCAAAAGTGTACAAGACGCAAAGGTTGGCGACACAGTTACACTGGCAAGTAACCCTGCAACAGAACCATTGCCCGGTTACCGTGAGGTACAGTCAATGGTATACTGCGGTGTATATCCTGCTGACGGTGCAAAATACTCAGATTTGCGTGATGCACTGGAAAAATTAAAATTAAATGACGCTTCCCTCACCTTTGAACCTGAAACCTCTGTTGCACTGGGCTTTGGTTTCAGATGTGGATTTCTGGGACTTCTCCATATGGAAATTATTCAGGAACGTCTTGAAAGAGAATATAATCTTGACCTTATAACCACTGCACCAAGTGTTATTTTCAGAATAACTAAAACTGACGGCACAGTGGAGATGATTGACAACCCAACAAATTATCCCGACCCTGCACTTATTGCAAAGGCTGAGGAACCTATGACAAATGCACATATATATGCTCCCTCTGAGTATGTTGGTAACATTATGGAACTGTGTCAGGACAGACGTGGTGTATTCAAAGATATGACATATATCGACAATGACAGAGTAGACATACATTACGAACTGCCTCTTGCTGAAATTGTCTATGACTTTTTTGATACACTTAAATCACGTACAAGAGGATATGCCTCTTTTGACTACGAACTTTCAGACTATGCAGAAAGTAAGCTGGTTAAACTGGATATTATGCTTAACGGCGAGATTGTTGATGCATTGTCATTTATTATTCACGCTGATAAGGCATACACACGTGCCAGAAAGATGACGGAAAAACTAAAGGAGAAAATTCCAAGACAGTTATTCGAAGTACCAATTCAGGCTTGTATAGGCGGAAAGATTATAGCACGAGAAACCGTTAAAGCTATGCGTAAAGATGTACTTGCAAAATGTTACGGCGGTGACATTACCCGTAAAAAGAAGTTGCTTGAAAAGCAGAAAGAGGGTAAAAAGAGAATGCGTCAGCTTGGTAGCGTAGAAGTACCACAAGAGGCATTTATGGCTGTGCTTAAGCTGGATACTGAATAATCAGGCAGGACAACGTAAATTCCCCTGAAAAGTTTATCATAAGAGGATACTTAAGATTTGTTCTTGAGTATCCTCTTTACTCTATATTAAGGAAAACTTTATCTGCAAATATTTCCCGGTAATAAAAATGTGCAAATTACTCAAAAAAGATAAAAAATTTATTTGACTTATGGGGATATTCCTGTTAGAATAAATATAAGATAACGTGGGTAACAGTCTGCTTTCTGTTACACTTTTTTTGAAAGGCTAATTTATGGGTAAAATTATTTCGGTTGCGTCAGGTAAAGGCGGTACAGGTAAATCCACAGTCTGCGTTACTTTGGGTATGGCGTTAGTGAAAAGAGGACACAAAGTCTTATTAATCGACTGTGACTCGGGTATGCGTGGACTTGATATAATGATGGGCATCAGTAAAAGTCTTGTTTTTGATATTGCTGATGCTGTATGTGGCAACTGTTCGCCTGAGCAGATTATTTACCCTTGCAATCATATTGTAGGGCTTAGTCTTATTCCTGCACCTCAAAATGCTGAGGACGAGCTTAGTCCGGCTATACTAAAGCAATTCACCGACAATGTTCGCAATAATTATGATTATATTATAATTGATTCTCCGGCAGGTGTAGGCAAGGGTTTTGATACAGCCGTATTGCCTGCGGATATGTGCCTGGTTGTAGCCAATACTGAACCCACCAGTTTGCGTGGCTGTGTTAATGTTCGCAAAAAACTTACAGAAATGGGCAAAGATAACATAAGGCTGATAATAAACAGATTTTCAAGGGCTTCGTTTAAAGAACTTGCTTTTTACCCTGACCTTGACTGTATAATTGATGAATCAGGTATTCAGCTTATGGGCATAATTACAGAGGACAGACAGGTAATTGCATCTGTGCAGAAAGGTTTGGCTTATAAAAAGAAGTGCACAGCATTGGAAGCTATTGACCGCATAGCCGCAAGACTTGATGGCGAAAATATTCCGTTGCTGATATGTTAACCGCAGTTCTAAATATAGTAAATTTGACATCCAATATGGCAAGAAAGAGGGATTTTGATGAAGATAGCTATAATAGCACACGATGAAAAGAAAGAACTTATGGTACAATTTTGTATTGCCTACTGCGGTATTCTGAGCAGATATTCACTCTGTTCCACAGGAACAACAGGTAAACTTGTTTCTGAGGCAACAGGTTTGCAGATACAGAAATTTTTAAGTGGAGCTCAAGGAGGCGATCAGCAGATTGCAGCCAGAATTGCCTGTAATGAAATTGATATGCTTCTGTTTTTCAGAGATCCACTTAATCCTAAGCCACAGGAACCAAATGATATGAACTTATTAAGACTTTGCGATATGCACAACATACCTGTTGCTACAAATATTGCAACAGCAGAAATGCTTATCCACGGTCTTGAGCGTGGCGATCTTGATTGGAGAAATATTGTAAAATAATCGGCAAATTGCCTTGTAACTTCTCCAATATTATAGTAAAATAAAATATCGGTAGGGGTAGACTTTGCTCTACCCCTATTTTTACTTTATAGATTTTTAAATACTATGATTTTTATATAAATGGAGGTCTTGAAATGGCACTTATAACAAAGAAAGTGTACGGTGCAGAAGATGTACTGCCCAAAGACAGCTACAAGTGGCAACTTGTAGAGGACATTATGAGAAGTGAAGCCGCTGCTTACGGGTTTAAAGAAATTCGCACACCTGTATTTGAACACACCGAGCTTTTCCAGAGAGGTGTTGGCGATACAACAGATGTTGTACAGAAGGAAATGTACACTTTTGATACAAAAGGCGGAACATCAATAACACTGCGTCCCGAGGGTACCGCAGGTGTAGCAAGAGCTTTACTTGAACACGCTATCTACAATGACGGCTTGCCTGTAAAGACATACTACTTTGACTCCTGCTATCGCTATGAGAAAAAGCAGGCTAACCGTTACAGAGAATTCCACCAGTTTGGTGTTGAGGTTTTTGGTACATCTAATCCAATGGCTGATGCTGAAATTATCAGTCTTGCCTCCACATTGTTTGACAGACTTGGCATAGTTGATTTACAGTTGGAGATTAACTCCATAGGCTGTCCTAAGTGCCGTGCAAAATACCACGAAGCACTTAAAAAATATTTTGAGGACTGCAAGGATAAGCTGTGCGACACCTGTCTGTCACGTTTAGAAAAAAATCCTATGAGAATTCTTGACTGTAAAAGTCCTGTATGCTCTGAAATAGCAAAGGACGCACCTGTGGTTCTTGATTACCTCTGTGAAGAGTGTAGCGACCACTTTGAAAAGGTTAAGTCTTATCTTGACTCAGCAGAGATTCCATATGTTGTAAACCCTAAAATTGTGCGTGGCCTTGATTACTATACAAAAACTGTTTTTGAGTTTGTAACTACAAGCCTTGGTTCGCAGGGTACAGTATGCGGTGGCGGACGTTATGACGGACTTATTGAGCAAATAGGCGGACAGCACACACCATCACTTGGCTTTGGCTTAGGTATGGAGCGTTTGCTTGCTCTGATGACAGAACAAAATATTGAAATCCCCCTACCCCCTACCTGTGATTTGTACATTGCAGGACTTGGTGACAAAGCACAGAAAAAGGCATTTAACCTTGTTAAAGAGGTAAGAGAAACTGCACTTATTGCCGAATGTGACATAGTAGGCAGAAGTCTACGTGCTCAAATGAAATATGCCGATAAAATCAGAGCTAAGTTCAGTATGGTAATAGGTGATGAGGAAATCAAAAACAACAAAGCCATACTTAAAAATATGGAAACAGGTGAGAAAACAGAGGTTCCTCTTGATGAAGAATTTATAAACACATTTTTCCAAAAGTTTGCAAGCTATGAAATTGAAAGCAAAAACAGCGAACTTGGAATTGAAAATGCTTTTCAAGATTTGATTTAACCCTACTTTTCTTTTTAAGAAACTTAATTTGGGGAGGATAAAGATTTTTGATTATTTATGAA
>JAXJXA010000202.1:0-4910 GCA_036307745.1 Acutalibacteraceae bacterium
CACAGAAAGGCTGTCGCCTTTCGAGGACGCAGTATGAAGTGCAGTGCGAAATATGCCGAAATGATTTCTGTATTTTTAATGGTGTTTAGTATTAAAAATTAAAGAGCCAGAAAAAAACCCTCTGCGTTTTGTCGCAGAGGGTTTAAATGTACTAATATTTATCAGTGCATAAAGTGGTCTACTATGTTAAGTGCCACAACCAGCAGAGCAAAACCAATAGCAAGAACTTTTGTCCAACGAGCCAGCTTGCTGTTAAGTGTACGAGCCTTGTTCTTAGAAAGGAATGTATCAGCACCGCCTGTTACAACACCAACACCTTTTGTGTTACCTTCCTGAAGAATTACAACAAAAATCATAACCAGTGCAAACACTATAAGTAATGCACCAATAATGTAATCTACTACGTTCATATCTTTACCACCTTTCTGACAAAATATATGAATTTTGATTAAAGTCATTCACTTATAAATAATAACACGAATTTTATAGTTTTTCAAGAGTTATACACTATTTATTTTGTAAAATATTCAATTTTTTTATTATATAAGGCTTAACTGTTCGGCTTTATCTTCAGCGGATAGGGTAGAGCCAGCCGCTGGAATATTTTTTGTGCGGTATCTGTTTGGTTTTATTAATGTACCTTCCTCATATATCTTAGCCGACATAAGTCTGTGTCCCTTTTTAAGTGTAATTACATTAACACCAATTGTTGCTCTGGATGTTTTTTCGGCTAATGAACCTGTATGGAACAACAAAATTTTACCCTGACTTGATGTAAGCATTACTTCACAATCCTGTTGTATGAAGATGATGTCAACGGTAGGAGATTTATCACTATATGCTCCAGTCAGCTTTTTGCGGTTAGTTTTTGTTGCATAAGCTGACAATGGTACTTTGGCAATCTTTCCATTTTCAAAAGCAAAAATCATAGTACCACTGTAATCAGTTGTAAGTACCATAAATATAGCTTTTTCGTCATCATCCATACCAAGTTTTGCAGGAACATAGTCACCAAGTGTACTTGCTTTGGTTTCTTTAAATTCACTAACTTTGGTTTTATAAACCTGTGCTTTATCGGTAAAGAAAAGTAACTCAGTTTTGTTATTAGTGGTTTCAGAACTGAAAATAACACTGTCACCCTCTTTGAGTTTTTGTTCACTGCTCATACGCAGAGATTGAGGTGTAATTTTTTTGAAATATCCTTCTTTTGTAAAAAACACATTTACAGGATAATCAGGAGTTTCCTCTTCAATATCATCAGCAGTCTGAATTTCATCTGCATAGATAAGTATGCTCTTTCTGGGCTGACCATATTTCTTACTTACATCTTTTAGTTCACTTACTATAATTTGCTTAATTTTATTTTTACTTGCCAGTATATCTTCGAGATTAGCAATATCTTCTTCTAACTTATTGATTTCTTCTGTGCGTTTTAGAATATACTCACGATTAAGATGACGCAATTTAATTTCTGCAACATATTCAGCCTGGATTTCATCAATACCAAAGCCGATCATAAGGTTTGGTACAACTTCGCTTTCTTCTCTTGTCTCACGAACTATTTTTACAGCTTTATCAATATCAAGCAAAATAGCTTGTAAACCTTTAAGCAAATGTAGTTTTTCCTTTTTCTTATTAAGGTCAAAGTATGTTCTTCTTCGTACACATTCAACTCTGAATGCTACCCATTCTTCAAGTAATTCTTTAACACCTAGAACTCTGGGTACTCCACCGATAAGAACATTAAAATTACAACTATAACTGTCCTCAAGAGGAGTCATTTTATATAGTTTTAGCATCAGCTTATCAGGGTCGGTGCCACGTTTTAAATCTATCGTAATCTTTAAACCGTCCAAACCTGTTTCATCACGAATGTCTGCAATCTCTTTAATTTTCCCAACTTTAACAAGGTCAATAACTTTTTCTATTATTGCTTCACTTGTAGTTGACTGAGGAATACCGGTAATATCAATACAGTTGGCAGATTTATCATAAGAGTACTTTGAACGCATCTTAAAACTGCCTCTGCCTGTTTTGTATATATCATCAAATACTTTTTTGTCATATATAATCTGACCGCCTCCTGAAAGGTCGGGAGCAGGCATTGTTGATGCTATATCGTGATTACTATCCTTAATAAGTGCAATGGTTGTATCACAAACCTCTTTGAGATTGAATGAGCATATAGAACTTGCCATACCAACCGCAATACCCGTGTTGGCATTAACTAGAACAGATGGATATGTTGCAGGTAATAGAGTAGGCTCTTTCATAGTATTATCATAGTTGTCCACAAAATCTATTGTATCTTTGTCAATATCCCTGAAAAGTTCATTACATATTGAATCTAGCTTAGCTTCTGTATATCTTGAAGCAGCCCACGCCATATCTCTGCTGTAAAATTTACCAAAATTACCCTTTGAATCAACGTATGGGTGCAGAAGTGCTTCATAGCCACGGCTCAATCGCACCATAGTATCATAAATGGCAGAATCACCGTGTGGATTTAAACGCATTGTTTGTCCAACAATGTTTGCTGATTTAGTACGTCCACCTGTAAGCAACCCCATTTTATACATTGTATAAAGCAGTTTACGGTGACTGGGTTTAAAGCCGTCAATTTCGGGAATTGCACGGCTTAAAATAACACTCATAGCGTAGGGCATATAGTTCTCTTCAATAGTTGTTGCTATTTTTTGCTGTACTACTTCGCCTGCACCATCAATAACACCTTTCATAACAGGAGCAGGTGATTTTTTAGCTTTATTGTTCTTTTTTGGTGGCATTTATACACACCGCCTTTCGGATTTTTATGTACTTAAATTACTATATTCTATTCTTCGTTCAAACTCTTGTACCAAAAAAGGTTGAATCTGAGGATATGTCTGATTTTGTGGAATATTATCAAATAGTTTAACAAATTCAATTTCGTTGTGAAGCTCCTTTTCTAAATTGTAAATATCTGCATAAAATAACATTCCAAAGGTTTCACTAGCGATTTTCTTGCTCTCATCTTCTTGGGTTACGGAATACACACAAATAGGAGTAAGTTTATAGTCTATGGCACCGGTTTCTTCATACAACTCTCTTTTTGCTGTATCAAGTATTGATTCTCTTTCCTCACGATGTCCACCAGGTATCTCGAAAGTATTTCGTTCTTTATGTTTAACGTAAACCCATTTACCTTGTGATTTTGAAATAATGACTGCAAACTTAAGCAATTCATCATCAATATTTTCATAAAATTTAACTTCTATTGACATATACTACAACCTCAATTATTATGATAAATCCAATGAATCAGTGTATTCAGCACCGTGATCAACTATATACTGTTTTCTTCCTGACAGATTATCTCCCAGAAGAATGTCAAACATCTGTGAAGTTTTCTCAGCATCATCAGGCATTACCTTAATTAATCTGCGTGTAGCAGGATTCATAGTTGTAAGGTTCATCATATCAGGTTCATTTTCACCAAGACCTTTTGAACGTTGAATAGTAAATTTATCATTACCGATTTCTTTAATGAATTTTTCTTTTTCTTGCTCTGTATAAGCAAAGTAAACATTCTTTTTAGTTGTAATTTCATATAGGGGAGATTCCGCAATAAATACCTTACCAGCTTCAATAAGGTCAGGGGTAAGGCGATAAATCATTGTAAGAAGTAGAGTTCTTATTTGAAAGCCGTCAACATCGGCATCTGTACAAATAATAACCTTATTCCATCTTAGCAAATTGATATCAAAATTTGCAAGGTCTTTGTTTGCCTTTGAAGTAACCTGTACACCACATCCAAGCACTTTCATAAGGTCGGTGATAATTTCACTTTTGAAAATCTTATTATAATCAGCTTTAAGACAATTAAGAATTTTACCTCTGATAGGGATAATAGCCTGAAAATCAGGATCACGAGCTTGTTTACAGGCACCCAGAGCAGAGTCACCTTCCACAATAAATACCTCTCTTATGGAAGTATCCTTACTTCTGCAATCTACAAACTTTGCAACACGGTTTGTCATATCCATATTGCTGGTAAGTTTTTTCTTCAAATTAGATCTTGTTTTTTCTGCATTCTCTCGACTTCGTTTGTTAATAAGTACCTGATTGGCTACTTTTTCAGCATCAATGGGATTTTCTATAAAGTATATTTCAAGATTATGGCGGAACATTTCAATCATAGCGTCTTGGATACCTTTGTTGTTTATAGCCTTTTTAGTCTGGTTTTCATAGGATGTAACACTGGAAAAAGATGATACAACAATTACAAGACAGTCAAGAATATCTTCATCTTTTATCTGACTTTCATTTTTATTATATTTGTTATTAGTTTTTAAATATTGATTTATAATGTATTTAAAAGCATTACGAACGGCCTTGTCAGGAGCACCGCCATGTTCAAGCCAGCTTGAATTATGGTAGTATTCAGTAAGTGAAACTTGATTTGAAAAAGCAAAAGCAACATTAATCTTTGTTTTATACTCAGGCTTGTCGGTACGGTCTTGTGCCATTTTTTCACCGCTCCAGCTTTGTACGGTAGTAATGCTGTTTTCTCCTACAATTTCTTGTACATGATCAGTAATACCGTTTACATAATTAAAACTTTCTTCTTCAAAACTATTTCCTTTTTGATTTCTGAAGATAAAATTAACTCCGGCATTTACAATAGCTTGTCGCTTTATCATATCCTTGAAGAATTCAGCAGTAACTTTAATGTCTGTAAAAACATCTATATCCGGTTTCCAACGTATTTTTGTACCTGTGTCTTTTTTCTTATAAGGCTCTTTTTTCAGCCCTCCAATGTTTTCACCTTTTTCAAAGTGCAAAGTATATTTAAAGCCGTCACGTCTTACTTCAGCGTCCATATATTCAGAAGCATACTGAGTAGCACAAAGTCCCAAACCATTTAATCC
>JAXJXA010000203.1:0-5271 GCA_036307745.1 Acutalibacteraceae bacterium
GCCGCAAGCCTTTAAAAAGGCTTGACCTAAACTTTAGTTGTCTACCCCAACATTTGAAATAGAACCACAAAAATCTACAAGAAACGGGGTGTTTCCTATTATGGCAACAACCCGTAAAAATTTTACAATTATTCAACACCCATAAGTTTTTTGCCTGCTTCAACCAACTGATCTGCAATAGATGTAGCCTCTGCCTCATCTTTACCTACTGCTGTAATATACAGTTTAATCTTTGGTTCAGTACCACTTGGTCTTACTGTAATTGAACATCCATCATCAAGCATATATGCAATTACATTTGACTTAGGTAACTTAATCTCGTCAACTTTACCGTTAACTTTGTCTGTTTTTGTGCTGAGTTTGTAGTCATTAACAACCTCAATTTTTCTGCCTAGAATTTCAGTAAGTTCACTGTCAGTACGTAAACTGTTCATAATGGAACCCATCTTTTCCAGTCCGCTTGCACCTTCAAACTCAAAGCTGACAGTCTTATTCTTATAATAACCAAATTCACTGTACAGCTCTGTGATAACATCATTCAAAGACTTACCTTGTGTTCTGTAATAAGCAGCCATCTCACAAATAAGCATAGAAGCAACAACAGCATCCTTATCTCTTACATAAGTACCGGCAAGATAACCATAGCTCTCTTCGAAACCAAAGATATATCTTTCTTCCTGTCCTATATTTTCAAGCTCAAGAATCTGCTCACCAATATACTTAAATCCTGTAAGAACATTTCTAAGTTCACAGCCATATTTTTCACAAATTTTGGTAACAAGCTCTGTAGTAACAATAGTTTTTACAACAAAAGGATTTTCAGGCAAATTATTAAGTGCCTTTCTGCAAGACAAGATATAATTTGTCAGCATAATTCCTGTTTCATTACCTGTCATCAGACGGAATGAACCATCGTGCAATTTAACTGCAATACCAACTCTGTCAGAATCAGGGTCAGTAGCTAAAAGAAGGTCGGGCTGTTCTTTTTCACATAAGTCAAGACCCAACTGCAAAGCCTCACGAATTTCAGGGTTAGGATAGGGGCAGGTTGTGAAATTGCCATCAGGATTTTCCTGCTCTTTAACAATAATTACATCATCAATACCATTTTCTGCAAGAACACGTCTTACAAGTTTATTACCTGCACCATTAAGAGGAGTATAAACAACCTTCAAGCCTGCACCCTGGCAAATACCGGGATTAATAGACTGCTTCTTTACATTTTCAATGTAGCTGTCATATACGCTATCCTCAATATATTCAATAATACCGTCTTCCAGACCCTGCTCAAAGTCAACAATCTTAACATCATTAAACATATCAATACTTTGAATTTCGGAATAAACTGCATCTGCACTTTCGTCCGTCATCTGACATCCATCACTACCATAGCATTTATAACCGTTGTATTTTGCAGGATTATGGCTTGCTGTTACCATTATACCAGCCTGACATTTTAGTTCTCTTACACAAAAAGAAACCACCGGTGTAGGCTGAAGCTCTTTAGCAACATATGCCTTTATTCCATTTGCAGCAAGAACCTTTGCAGCCTCTTTTACAAATATATCTGATTTTATTCTTGAGTCACCTGCTATTGCAACAGCAGCGTTTTTATAGTTTTTCTTCAGATAATTAGCAAGACCCTGTGTAGCATAACGAACAACGTATATGTTCATTCTGTTTGTTCCTGCACCAATTACGCCTCTAAGACCAGCTGTACCAAATTCAAGCTCTCTGTAGAATCTGTCATAAATAGCATTTTCATCATCTTTAATACTTTCAAGTTCTGCAATAAGGTCTTTGTCCTCAACGGCATTCTCAAGCCAAAGGCTGTAAAGTTCATTGGTATTCATTCTTATTACGCTCCTTACTTAACATAAATAATCTAAATATAAATTAATTTATATAAAATATCCTAAATATAAACGAAATAGTTAATTAACAAAACTATACCAATAAATAATACCATAATACGTCAAAAATTTCAATTACTACTTTTCAATAATTTACAATATACACATAAAATTTTCAAACATATTAAAATGATTAGCAAAATAAATATAATATTTGATAATTTACAATCAAGTTAAAATAATTTTATCCACTTTTATTGCAATATAATCAAATTTATTATAAAATCAATTAAATGAACATTATGCACGGTTATAATATCGTAAAATAAGGAATGATTATTTATGAAAATTGTTTTTAAAAAAATTATGATTATTCTGCCTGCTGTAGCAATATTATTTAGTATATCTCTCTTAACTGGTTGTAACAATACATCTGGCAATGAGCTTGACGATACTACAATAAGTATTCAGACCGAAAAAGACAACGAAAGCATATTTAAAAAAGCAGATAATAATATAAATGCTGCTGTCATAGAATACCGCTGTACATTAAACGATTTTAAAAAGTATAACATTTCTAAGGATGTATATACAAGAATAACCTCATCTGTATATATTTCAGATGTCGAAAAGGATATCGGCATACCTGTATTAAGAAAGATTGATTCGATGTATTATTCAGTTCATCCCATTAAAGACGACAATGGAGATATTCTGTATGGCTTTATTATGTATAAAAATAATGGTGCGGTTGTTGATGGCTGGTGTACAAGCAAACTTCATACTATAACTGATTTTTCAGATTTAAAACAAGGTGACAAATTAAGCAAAGTTAACAAAATAGATCCCTACCATTGTTTTATGGAAAATATAAGCGAAAATACCGCCACAAGTTATCACAAACTTCCTGATGGCAAACAATATGTAATTCAATATAAACGTAAACATGAAAACAGTGAATATGTAATCACTTATGCAAGGCAAAAAGACGATTCTTGTCTTTTTACAAAGATTCTCTGTGACAGCGATATTAAACTTATAGAATGATAACACAAACACTCCACGCTCTAGCTCTGTGGAGTGTTTTTTCTTTCCATACATATACAGTTTATACAGCAACCTCAAATGTTGTAAATCCTTCATCACATTTTACAGATATTGTGCCGTGATGATTTTCAACAATTTGTTTTGCTATGGCAAGTCCCAGACCATAACGATTATTCTCTCTTGAACGTGATTCATCTGCTCTGTAAAAGCGTTCAAAAATCTTGCTTCGCAATTCAACAGGAATAGGCTCACCTACGTTTGTAACAGTTATATGGCACTTATTTTTTACTCGTTCGGCATTAACAGTTACCGTGCCTCCTTCCAAACAATGCTTAACAGCATTATCAGTAAGAATTGCAACTACCTGTTTAAGTTGTTGTTCGTTACCATATATATATATTTCAGTTTCAAACTCACATTCAAGTATAACTCCCTTTTCAAAAGCAACACTTTCAAAAGGCATTGTAACTTCCATAATCGCATTACAAATATCAAACCTATTCATAAGGGTTTGATCCCCCTGCATTTCAATTCTGGCAAGTGTAAGAAGACTATTAACCAACTTACTCATTCGGTCGGACTCAGAGCGTATATACTCAAGCCATTTATTATCACCGATTTCACCTTCAAGAATATCAGCGTTTGCACTTATAACAGCAATAGGAGTTTTCAGTTCGTGACTTGCATCTGATATAAACTGTTTTTGTTTGTTAAATGTTTCTTCTACCGGTTTGATAATCCACATTGACACAAGTAAGGATAAAAAGAAAATTACAGCTATTCCAACAATCATAATAATAACAGAAGTAATAACCATCGTACTCAGGCTTTTTACAGTAGAACTATTGTCCATAAAACCTACAGCATAGCCTGTGCCGAATTCGCCATAATTAAGTTCTGTTATACTATAAATAAGATTTAACATTTCGCCTCGCTTTGCAGATTTTGAAAGCACTGTTTTAGTAAAATCTAAAATCTGTTCATATGAATATTTGCTGTTATTTTGAGTAGCTATGCTTGTAACTTCACCATTAGGATTTACAAATGCAATATATACTTCCGAATAACCATATCCATTATCATTGTAATAATAGTATCCATTATTTCCAAAGTGGTTATCAATTATATTACGCTGAACAAGCACAGATGATGTTACACGGTCAAGCCTTTTATAAGCGTCATCCATATTTACATTGTAATTAAAAATATTAACTGCCAGCAAAATACCAAACAAAACAAGTGATAAAATCAAAGTCAGCACAGCTACTAACTTTATTCTTAACCGTTTTATCATTTGCTTTCCTCCAAAGTGTAACCAAGTCCTCTCACAGCCTTAATTGCAACCTTTGAACCGATAAATTTTATTTTCTTTCTTGTAAACGAAACGTAAACCTCAGCATTATTATATTCACTATCGCTGTCTAGTCCCCACAACTTTTCAACAATTTGTTCTTTTGTTACAATCTGATTTTTATTTTTAAGTAAAAATTCTAAAAGTTGAAATTCCTTTACCCCTAGCTTCATACTTTTTCCTGTGGCTTTGCAGGAAATTTCTCCAACACTGGTATTAAGTTCTAAATCCCCGAATGACATTATATTGCTTTCAATTTCTCCTTTTCGTCTTGTTATAGCTCTCAACCTTGCCAACAACTCTTTTGTCTGAAAAGGTTTTGTCATATAGTCATCTGCACCACAGTCCAAACCTCGCACTTTATCATCCAGTTCGCTTTTTGCTGTAAGCATCAAAACAGGTGTTTCTATTCCTTCTTTTCTTAGATTATCAAGAACCTGAAATCCATTTATTTCAGGCAACATAATATCAAGTACAATAGCATCATAAATACCTGTAAGTGCCTGATAAAGACCTTCTTGCCCGTCTGTTGCTATATCAACTGTGTACTTCTCTTTTTTCAAAATTTCTCTGAGTGCATCTGCAAGACTGTATTCATCTTCAATTACAAGAATACGCATATAATCATCCTTCCTTACTTAAACCAATAAAATTCCATATATAAACTAACCATAATACTTCCATTTTTTAATTCTTATCAAACAAGCTTTAAAATTGATTATAACATAATACATTACAAATGTCACACCGGTTTCAAAACATAACAATCATTTAATAAACCATTTATAATTAGTTGTCAATAAGTATTGTTTTATGTTATAATGTTGGTAATAAAAACTCGAAGGAGGTTATTTTATATGAAATATGATACATCAAATGCTACTCTCATAAAAAAAGAAGAAATTGCAAAGGATATTTTTGACTTTGTGCTAGAATGTCCTACTCTTGCTAAAAAGGCTAAAGCCGGACAATTTGCACATATTGCAATCCCCGGTAAAACATTACGCAGACCTATTTCTA
>JAXJXA010000204.1:0-9712 GCA_036307745.1 Acutalibacteraceae bacterium
AACCTTTTCTAAGCCCTTTAATTTCGGAGCGTTGTAGTTTGTATTTGCGTTATTCATATAAGATTGATTTCCTGTGTTTTGGAAATTCATATACGGTTGGTTATTGTAATTTTGATTGTAATCAGGAGTAGAAGTATGATTCATATTCGGTGGCACATTAGGTGGCACATTAGGGCTATAGCCATAAGGAGGGATGTTGCTGGTATTATGATTTTTGGGTGGGAAACTAATAGGTGGCGTGGGGCGATTTTGGTAAAAATTTCTATTAGTACTGTTATTTTGTGTATTGTTATTAAAGTAATTTGTAGAATTAGGATACTCTAAATTGTTCTGAAAATTTTTATTGTTGTTGATAACGTTATTGTTATTTTCAAATAATTCTGACTGTGGATATCCGTTACTCTGGTTTTGGGTGTATCCCATATTAGGGGGTGGGATTTGTTTGTTTTGAGTTTGTGAAGAATTAACAGTATTGTTGTTAACGTTTGACGAAATATACGGGTTGAAAATATTAGGATTATTATTCGTATTATCGCTCATACCATATCTTCCTTTCTTTTGTGAATTTTTACTTACCAATATTGCTGGCACAGTTCATAATCTGCACCGATAATTTTTATTTGTGTCACCAATATGTACATAAATAATAATTATTACCATACTTCAAAATAAAGCGATTATTTTCTTAATAAGTTTTCTGTTTTCCTCCTTGTGGTATATATTAACACTTTAATTATAAAAAGTAAATTTGTTTTTATTGTTTTTGATAACAGTATACATATCATTTTTGTGTATTATTGCTTATTATGATTAGCTTTCATATAAAGATGATATAAATTATCTCTTTATTACTAAAAATCTAGTTAAAACATTGATATTTGTTAAACAATATTGACGAGTTGTGAATGTACTGATAAAATGAGCAGTGTTGATGGTAATTATAGAATACATACGGATGTGTAAAATCTTATACAAAATAATATTAATTTTTTGTATAGTTACAAAAGGGGTAGTACTACTAAGGTTATTACTACCCCTTAATTTGTGTTTTATCGAATTTTTAGAAGGTGAGAGATTATGAATAAGAAATTTAATTTATCAATATGTTATGGTCTAATTCTTGTTTGTATTTGTGGTCTATGCTCAGGTTGTAAAAATAATTCTGAAGTTGTAGAGGGTAAATACGTGTCAGTTGGTAAAAATAAGGACAGCTATATTACTGTAAGTGATTTTACAAATGAGGATGTTGCATATTTGGGAGAATGTAATCTTCAATTTACAAATGTAGATTTGTCAGTTTTTGAGGATTTTGCTGTTAACAATGCTGTTGCAAATTATATTGGTGTAAATAACCTAGGAGAGGATATGACTGACGAAGAATATGAAAAATTAAAGAAGAAATTTGCTTCAAATATAGATTTGAAAAAGCAATTTTCTGATAATAAATCTTTGTTTGAATATGGATACAATGAAAATGAAAAAGTATACTGGATATCTGGTGAGATTGATGGCAGTGGCTTTGATGATAAGTATGAATGTTTTGTAAATATGGAATATATTCCAAGTGAAAAGTCTATAGTAATTAATGAGAAAAAATATGTACTAGAGGAAAGCAATGAATGATATTGTAATTGAAGTAAAAAATATTTCAAAAATATATGGCAGTGGGGAAGTAGCCTTTGAAGCATTAAAGGCTGTTTCATTTTCTGTTAACAGAGGATCATTTGTTAGCCTAATGGGTAGATCCGGTAGCGGAAAGTCTACACTGCTACATATTATGGCATCACTTGACAAATGTACTTCTGGCGAAGTTATTTTAGATGGAGTGAATATCAATAGTTTATCTAATAAAGAGCGTTGTAGCTTGCGTAATGAGAAAATAGGATTTATTTTTCAGTCTTTTTATTTAGAGGAAAACTACACAGTGTTCACTAATATAGAGATGCCTTTGATTATAAGTGGTATACCCAAAAAAGAAAGAATCCAAATGGTAAATGATGTTGCGAAAAAGGTGGGGCTTAGCAGTAAGCTAAAAAACAAGGCTGCTAATCTTTCAGGAGGAGAAAAACAAAGGGTTGCAATAGCAAGAGCTATTGTTAACAAACCATTGATAATTTTTGCAGATGAACCCTGTGGAAATCTCGATACTGAAAATAGCGACATTATTATGAATTTGCTGGCGGATTTAACGAAAATGAATGTAACTGTGGTGTTAGTAACCCATAGCTTAGATGATGCACAAAAAACTGAACGTATAATTTCGTTGCGTGATGGTATGGTGATTAGTGATGAAATTGTTTAGTAATCTTAGCCTTGTATTTCAGGAAATACGTGTCGGATATAAATTGCTATTGCTGGGAATATTAATAACATCTACTATGATAGGTGTAAGTGTTGTTTTTTATAATTTGAATGATTATATATTCCCTGCAATTAACGGACAATACGATGATAAATTTGATGATGGTCTAAAAGTTAATATACATAATCTAAATTTAGACGATGTGAATATACTTAAGGAAAATGGTGCAGAGGATATATCAATTACAATAAATATGAGCCAGACATTGAGTAAATCTGTTATTAAATCAAAATCATCTTCTTCCAATTATGAGGGTGCTGTTATATCGGGTGAATGGTATAATAAAACGAGTGTGGAGCTTGAATACTTTCCGGATGATTTTTCATATGATGATTTTAATACTTCTGATAATGCCATAGTTTTTTGTTCTGATGACAATGAATATAATGTTGGTGATGAAATAGAGTTATATCTGGATAGTGGTGAGCTGGTAGATGAATTTACGGTTTCTACGGTTGTAATAAACAGCGACTTTGTTGGTGAAGAAGAATTGAGAGTGGTATTACCACTTTATGCAACAGTGAAGTCAATGGAAGATTGCGGAATTTTTATTGATTACAGTGTAGAATGTAAATTACCTAAACCGTCAATGTATTTAGATTTTAAAAATACTTTAAATAAAGATAATATTCTTTGTTCCAGCAACTTTGATGATGTAGTAGCTGTTATTGAGATGCTGTCAATGTTGTGTTTGATTATGAGCATAGTGTTTATTATTATCACTATTTTTGCTATAACTAATATTTTTACATTACATATTGATACCAGAGAAAAATTTATAATTTTACAAAAGGTATTGGGAAATACATCTATGAAGATAACACTTGTATATCTTGTGATATTAGAGCTACAAATTGTTATTTCTAATATTTTAGGATGTATTTTGAGTAAGGCTTTTACAGAGCGAATTTTACAAACTGCATATAGTGCGTTTTCTTTTTCAATTGAATTTAATATGAATTATTGGGTAGTTCTATTAGGTACGTTTGCAGTTTCTAATATATCATTGATACCTTTTGCAATTGTAATGATGAAAAAAATCAACCAAAAGGACGTTATCTCGATAATAAATAATAAGGATTAGGACTTATATAAAAACATAAAAGTGCTGGATTTTTGTTTTAAGGTGTAGGCAGTGTTTAATGCGAAAAGAATACACTATAAAGCAAAATAGACAGTACTTTTGATTTTTATAAGAAGACCTAATAATGGTATAGATATATGAAAATATTTGATGTAATAAGACTTTCTTTATTAAATATAAAATGCAATATAAAAATGGCTATGTGTATTGGTATAGGCTTCTTTATAATAAACTTTATTATATTGGTTAGCTTTTCCTATGGCTATTCAATGAATAATCATCTTAAGGATCTAATAGATAACAGTATATCTCAGGCGTATCTTTCTATAGCGGATCCCTTAACAGATGATGAAATAAGGGATATTTGTAGTGACAGTAGTATTGAGGGTGTTTTTAGATGCCATTCTTATGATTATCCATCATATTTAAAGAATATGGATAGTTCATTAAAGATTAGAGAAACAACGCTTGATGAAGTTTGCTTAACTACAGACGACAATGTATACTATGGAGTTAATGATTTTTCATATGACTTCGGACTTGATGAGGGAACCAAGGCTAGCAGAAATGACAAACAGGTGCTTTTTAGGGTGTCGTGTATAGATTTTGAAGATAGCCTACAATTTGCAAGCTGTGAGCTTAGAGAATTTAATAATAATTTTGATGGTAATTTAATGCTATATGGAAAAGACTTTAATAAAGAAAAGCAAATTATTTTGTCTGACTATATGCTTGAGAAGTTTGGTGTTAATAAGGAAGAACAGGAAAAATATGTAGGTAAAAAAATCTCTCTGTCTGTTAAAACTCCAAACGGATATTTAAAAGTTATTGATGATTATCAATTATGTGGTATAATAGATAGTAACTTTTATAGAGTAAGTTCACGTGAAAAGTTATCTCAGATTATGGTGTCAAGTATTGACGAGGATTATATTGGTTATAGCATTGAAAGAATTTTTTGCTATAATTTTAGTGATTTGGTAAAATTTTATGATGATAATGATGAAGAAAAATTAATCCCAACAAGAACTGCATTTGAGGTTTCAGAAATAGAGGCTCAGAAAAAGTTGTTTAACGATATTATTTCCATTTCGGGTGTGATATTGGTGTTTACCATACTTACATTTGTTAATTTGTTAATTTTCTTCTATTTTAAAAGAAGAAAAAATTTTATTGGAATGGAAAAAGCAATGGGATTGGATAACATAAGACTATATGTGTTGATTTTTGTTGAGCTGTTATCTTTAGGTGTTGTTTCTCTAGTTATTGCCTTTCCAGTTTATATGGTAACATCTGTTGTAATTGATGATATTTTTAAAATTATCATTGCTAGCGATTTTTGTACCACAATATCAGAAAATTTCTTTGCTTTAGCAATTTCGTCTGTTTCTACTGTGGCTTTTGTTGTTGTGTTTACAACAATTCAATATCTGAAAACTTTGAAATGCTCTGTTATTAAAAGTTGAATTTGATAGGGAGTGATTTTTGTATGGACGAAATCATAGAAATACAGGACAATCTTAATGCATATGCTTTAGACGAGGTGGACTGTTTCCAAAGACCTATAGCTATACTTCTTGATAATATCAATCCTAAATATTCAGATGTCTTTATTTGTTATGCAAAAATAATTGAATTCTATTATGGAAGTTGTTCTTTTGACAAATTAAGCAGTACTATAGCTCAGGTAGTTAGTAACAAAATGGGCATTACTTTTGAACAATTTAAAGGTAGAAAATTAGTTAAATTCATTTGTGAAAGTATAGATAATGAATATCCAGTAATTCTAGGAATAGATTATTGCAAAATGTTTTATTCCAGATATTATCTGAGAGAAAGCTATCCCCATTGGTTTATTATTAATGGATATGATTCTTACACAGAGTTATTTTCGCTATTAGACTATACTCAATTTCTGGATAGTAAATTTCAGTATGAGCCTTTTACTATTCCTTATAAAATGATTAAGGATTTAAATAAAGGCTATATTAAAAAATATAAAACTGATTATTCTTGCTTTACGATAAACGCTGATGCTATAAATACAGATATTAAAAAGTTAGTTGTTGATATGCTGGAATTTGCTATAGAAAATATGCAAAGTGGTGTATATACAATCGTTCGAGAGCTTGATAAGCTATCTGCCGGACTAAATTTACAATCAGATGATATTTCTGTTGAAAATAGTAGAATTAATATTATCAATTTGAATAAAAGCTACGCTACATTAATTAAATTGATTGTAAATTTTATGTACTTGTATAATTTTAATAGTCATGCAATAGAAGAAATAGTAAGCCTACAGGATAAAATTTCGAAATTATGGCAGAATTTTTCTTTAATTACTTTATCACAAATTGATACACAGGTTGGAGATAAATTTAAAACACCAAACGCTATAAAAGAAATTGAAGAAAAAATAGTGGCAATAATTGAGGATTTTCATAAGTATATGGTGTCATTTAAAGCTACAGATGAAATATCTATAGAAAAAAATAATTCAGAAAAAGATAAAATTCTTAATGATCCTGATAAAGTTATTAGTCTATTAAATGATGATGTTCTCTTTAACTTTGTAAAAATGAAAGACTATAACTGGTGGGAATACGATAATGCTCCTAAATATGAAATTGTCAAAACTAAATCAAAAAAGAATATTACTTTATCTGCTAAATTAGATATTGCAGATGGATTTTCTGTAGAAAATTTTCAGGCAGGTTTTTATATAAAAACAGCTCAAGATATTTATTTTGCGGGAATTGATAACGGTAGTCTATATTTATTGGATAAGGTAAATGTAGATAATTTTTCTTGTTTTAAAAAATTAAAAAAATCCTATGATTTATATGTAGAGATTGGCAATAACTTTATAGAATTTGGAGAATATATCGGACAGATCAGAAAGGTACTGTTAAAAAGACTGTTTGAAAGACAGGATGATTTAACTTTAGGCGTTGCTTGTAAGACTTGGGGAAAATTTGGAAAATTAAAAATAAAGTTTACAGATATAGAATATGAGTAATTAACATAGTTTATTTTAATAGATATGATAATTTTATTTTGTACAAAATTTAGTAAGGAGTTATGTTTATAATGAATATTTACGATATAAAAAAATATATATTTGAAATAATTACAGAATTAAATCCAGAGGTTAGTGAACTTGATCTTGAAAAAAACTACTCCTTAATTGATGACCTTGGATTTGATTCTTTGATGCTGATTAATTTTATCGTCAGGATAGAAACTAAATTTAACTTCTCTTTTAAAATTGATGATGATATAAATTTATTGGCTGATAATCTGGATAAGCTGGCAGAGTATATATATAATGTGGAGAGATAATTATTATGAAAAGTATATATGAAAAATATTGCAGTAACAACATGTTGGAAAATATTGTTGAGTATGCATACAAAAAAGTTCCTTTTTATTCAGAACTATATAAAAAGTACAATGTTATAAATGATAATGAAAATTTGCCTAAGGACTTTTTACAGTTACCATTAGTACAAAAATCCGATGTGTTAAAATTTCCTGAAAAGCTATTGTCTGAGGATTATTATAATGACTATGTTGACTCAAGACTGATTAATTATCATACTTCAGGTTCAACTGGAACTTGTTTGGATATTTCTTGGTCAGAGAAAAATGTAAATCGTTCTCTGCTAAGATTATGGTATTTACGAAAGAAATATTACGATATTAATACTTGGGACAGATATTGCACATTCTACTCTAATATGCGTAGAGATGATTATGAGCCTATGCAAATACAGGTAGAAAACTGCTTGACTTTCAGTAAAAATAATTTGACTGAAAGTAGAATTGCAGAGATATATGATATGATTAAGGATTTTCAACCTGTATTTATGATAGTGGAGCCAAGTATAGCCTTGCTTTTGTGTCAATGTATAAAGAAGGATAATTTGTCAATACCAGCTAGTTTAAAGTATATTGAATTAACAGGTGAATACTTGTTTGAAGAGGTTAGGGCTGAGATAGAGTCTGTTTTTAAATGTAAAACTGCTAATCAGTATGGTGCTTATGAGGTTAATTCTATAGCTTATGAATGTCCTGAGGGGCATTTGCATTGTATGACACAAAATGTGTTGGTTGAAGTTTTAGATGACAATGGAAATCCTGTAAATGATGGGGAAGAAGGGCATTTATACCTTACATCATTGTCGAATCATACTATGCCATTTATCAGATATAATATTGGTGATATTGGTAGATTAAATACAGATTTTAAGTGTAAATGTGGTAATCCTGCTCCTGTTTTAGAGCTTATTAAAGGTAGAAATAACGATATGCTTACTGTTGCAAGCGGAAGAAAAATCCACGGAAGTTTGCTGGCAAAGGTTGTAGAGAATACAAATAAATTGTTGCTCAATCCTATAATGCAATTTCAAATAAATCAAGTTGAATATGACAAAGTAGTCGTGAAACTTGTATTATCACGTAAAGATGTGGATTTACAGCAGTTGGTAGATGTCTTTTTGAGTTATATTGATGAAGAGGAGCTTGCAAATATAAATTACGAATTTCAGATTTACAATAATCTGTTGCCAAATAGTAAAACAGGTAAGCTTGCATATTTTACAAGTGAAGTAAAATGAGGAAATGTCTATGTATGAGCCAATTCAGAGAAAATTGGAATATTCGTTTAGGAACTTTCCTGACGATATAGCAATTAATTTTGATGATATTAATATTACATATAGTACCCTTGAAGAATACTCTAAAAAATGGGCATATATTTTAGCTGAGCATCTTGGAAATACACAATTTCCAAGATGTGCACTTTTATTTAAAAATAGAATAGACTATATTTTTGCGATGGTGTCTGTTTTGTTTTTAAGAGGGGTATTTGTTCCTATTGATTTGTCGTTGCCAAAAGAAAAGATTTTACAAATTTTAAATAAAAATGATATAGATATCCTACTATATGATTTTGATGATTCTAACAATGAAATATTTCCTTTGTTAGAAATAGATAGTTTGCATTTTAATTATGACAAATATTCAGATGAAACAGTAAGTATGGAGCTTAGCTGTTATTTGGAAATGGATAATTATTGTGTTGATGATCCAATATATCTGTATTTCACATCAGGAAGCACCGGTGTTTCTAAGGGTGTGTTGGGTAAAAATGTTAGTTTGGTGCATTTTATAAATTGGGAAGTTACGTGCTTTAATATCGACTCTAATGTAAGTGTGGCACAGTTAACCATACCTTCATTTGATCCATTTCTGAGAGATATATTCGTACCATTATTTGTAGGAGGAAAAATTTGTTTATTTTCGGAACGCTATGAAAGATTAAGTTTTAATTTTATAGTTGATTACTTAATAGAAAAACAAATAACGCTTCTTCATTGTGTTCCGAATATTTTTCATGTATTACTCTTTTGTATTCAAAATAAAAAGATCAATATTTTACCGTTAAAATATATTTTTTTAGCAGGGGATAAAATAGATATATCTGATATACAGTTGTGGTATAAATTAATCCAAGGCGATACTGTGTTAATTAATTTATATGGGCCTACAGAAACAACACTGGCAAAGTTATATCATATTGTTGCAAAAAACGATATAGAGTCCGGAGATATACCTATAGGAAAGTCATTACCTGATGTTAAGGTATATTTACTAAATGACTTAGGAGAGAAAACAGAACAAGGGGAAATATGTATAGAAACAGAATTTAGTACCTTTGGTTATATAGATAAAAGTCTGAATAAAGGTAAATTTTTTGATAGTTCTAATCCCAAAGCTAAAATATATCATACAGGAGATTATGGTGTAAAAAGGTACGATGGAGAAATAATTTTCATAGGAAGAAAAGATAGGCAGGTAAAATTATCAGGAATCAGTGCCAATCTATCAGCTATAGAGTCCTGTATAAGAAACAATAGTGATATTCAACAGTGTATATTAACTGTTGATAAAACTACGGGACGGCTTAGGTGTTTCTACTTGTCGGAATATGATATAGATTTTCAAAAGTTAAACTTAATATTACTAAAGTATTTTCAGAGAGTTTTCATTCCTATAAAATATATAAAAGTATCTTATATGAAAACCAACAATAACGGAAAATTGGATTTTAATCAATTTAACGATTATGAAGAATAGATTTTTGATATGTTACTACAATATCTTTGTTTTAATTTGTTTATAATTTCATCGAGTCAAAAAGAGAACGATTACAAACGTAATTGTTCTCTTTTTTGGGTTCTATGTCAATAGTTGGGGTA
>JAXJXA010000205.1:0-1264 GCA_036307745.1 Acutalibacteraceae bacterium
ATTGCTAAGGCTATTAAAGAGGCTAAAGCAGGTAAGATTGAGTACCGTCTTGATAAAACAAATATTATTCACTGCCCTATCGGTAAGTCATCATTTGGTACAGAGAAGTTACTTGAGAACTTCAACACTTTACTTGAGGCTATCGTAAAAGCAAAGCCAGCTGCTGCAAAGGGTCAGTATATTAAATCTTGTGCTGTAACAAGCACAATGGGTCCTGGTGTTCGTATCAATCCTAACAAGGTTGGCGGACAGGCTACTCAGGGCTAATAAGACAAATCCTTTACTTTATGTAATGGTATATATGCTGTTCAAAGACAGCAGGTGTGTTAAGTAAAAGGGAATCCTACCTGCCGAGGACGGTTTAGTAAGACATTATATGGTCATACTGTGCCTTTCCTTGCAAACAGGATAGGCACTTTTTATTTTACGCAATTACTTTATGGAGGTGAACTACTTTGGCAAGTGAAAAGGTTCTTGAACAAAAGAAAGCACAGGTTGTAGAGCTTACAGAAAGACTACAGAATGCAATTTCAGGTGTTGTAGTTAAGTATGAGGGTATTACAGTTGAGGACGACACAAAGCTTCGTAAAGAGTTGAGAGAAGCAGGTGTTAAATATACTGTTGTAAAGAACACAATGTTGTCAAGAGCTGCTGACAACGCAGGTCTTGAAGATATGAAGAGTGCTCTTGAGGGCACAACTGCTCTTGCTACTTGCGATGAAGATTACGTTGCTCCTGCTCGTATTCTTTGCAAATTCGCAGATACTCACGAAAACTTTGAGGTTAAGACAGGTTTTATGGATGACGCTATCATTGATATGGCTAAAATCCAGAGTTTGGCTAAACTACCATCTCGTGAGGTATTGTTGGCAAATGTACTTGGTGCATTCCAGGCACCTATTGCAAGCTTTGCTCGTGCTGTACAGGCTATCGTTGATAAGGGTGGAGTAGAAGCATGTGCTGCCGATGCTGCACCTGCAGAAGAGGCTGCTGAATAATTCGGTAGACTTATATTTTTGAAAATTAATTATTTTTATAACACGGAGGTTTATTATCATGGCATCTGAGAAAATTACTGCTATTATTGAAGAATTAAAGACTCTTACAGTTCTTGAACTTTCAGATCTCGTTCATGCTGTAGAAGATGAATTTGGTGTATCAGCTGCTGCTGCAGTTGCAGTTGCAGGTCCTGCTGCTGGTGGCGAAGCTGCTGCTGAAGAAAAGACAGAATTTGATGTTATCCTTAAGTCTGCTGGTGCTAAGA
>JAXJXA010000206.1:0-4901 GCA_036307745.1 Acutalibacteraceae bacterium
ACCTACATTATATTTATCAACTTTATTTGATTTTGTACATTTTACTTTCTGTGTTGTAAAGTTGCTGTAAACCTTATTTTTCTTATCTACATTATAATATGCACGAACTCTTACATAATAATCTTTATCATCTGTAAGCTCTTTTGTAAGGAATATAATATCATCTGTTGTACCATAGGATTTATACGGACCGTCTTTATTCTCAGAAATATACACTTCATATCCTTCTGCACCACTTACAGGATACCATTTAGCCATAACTCTGTTTGAGCGACTGAAAGCAGTTACCTCTGGGGTATCTGTAACTGTACCTGTTGAAATATTTCTGTAATCTCCGTAGTAATACTTTCCATCCGCCTTAAAATATGGTACCACTCTATAATAATATGCCTGACACTGGTTAAGGTCTTTATTGGTATATGAGGTTTTATCTCCGTCATTTATAACTGCATATTTGATATATTCGCCCACTCTTGTTACATAACTCCAGTAGCCATAATCATCAATTATCCATTCACCTTCATAGTCATATTCATTATTAGTCATTCTGTATATAACATATCCGGAAGCATTTTGTGATTTATCCCACTTTATAGTAACAGAATCTTTAGTCTGCTTTGATGCCTTGAGATTTTGTACTTGTGAAGGATTTGTCGCTGTTTTAATAATACTACTTTCTTTGCTGTAAGATTTTTCACCATTTACATCTATATATGCCTTAATATAATAATAATACTTGTGTGACGGAGTAAGGTTTTTATCGGTGTACTTTTCTATTCCTTCAACATCACAAACTTTCTGATACTTTCCTCCACTTGTATAATCCATACGATAAATTGTATAACCTGTAGCATCGTCTGATTTTTCCCATTTAAGAGATATTGATTTTTCATTTTGTATTTCAAGTTCAAAATTTTTAACAGCTAGTGGGCTTGATGCAGTTTTTACGACCTCTCCCTTACTGTAAACCACCTCATCCTCCTGTATAGAATAAGATTTTATCTGATAGTCATACAGCTTTCCGGATTCTACGCTTGTATCTTCTAAGGTTGTTACATTCGGATTATTAATATCTATCAATTTTATATAATCTGATTTTTGCGAACTATCTTTGCGATATATTACATAACCATCTGTATTTATACCTTTATCCCACTGAAGCGTAATTGAATTTTCTGTTTGATTTTTGGCATCAAATATATCAACACAACCAACTTTGTTATCAGCCGAAACAACTGTGCCAAATGCACCAAAAGCAATAAGAACAGCTGTAGCGATTAGTACCTTTTTTATATAAACTTTTTTCACTTTAACATACTCCTATATCTATAACACTAATAATACTCCATACGAAAATCCTTTTACAAAAATCTACAAATATAATCAAAATAAAAGTAAAAATTTATTTTCGTTTAGAGTAATTCTAGCACGAATATTTTTCCTTTGCAATACAACAATGCTACAAAAACAAGAAAAATATCTTAACATAAATAAAAGAAATAGACTTATAAATCAAACAGAATATATCAATAAAATAAATTTAACCTTCTTCAATAGATTTTGTAGCAAAAGCATTAAGGTCTTGCTTAGCTATGTTTCCGGATAAAAACTCGTAATATCCTTGTGCTCCTACCATTGCGGCATTATCACCACAAAGTTCCTTAGGGGGCATATATAGAGTAAGACCTTTTTCATCACATAATTTTTGTAAAGAACGTCTTAAAAGCGAATTTGCTGAAACACCACCTGCAATAACTATAGTTTTGCTGCCCGTGTCATCAGCTGCTTTCATAAGATTGGTTGTAAGACAATTTACAACAGCTTGTCTGAATGAAGCAGACAAATCCTCAACGGGTATTTCATTCCCTTTTTGCTTTGCATTATGAATAAGATTTATTATAGCAGTCTTTAAGCCTGAAAAACTGAAATCATATTCAGAACCATTAACTTTAGGAAAAGGCAACTGATATGCATCAGGATTACCGTTTTCAGCAATCTTATCAAGGGCAATTCCACCCGGGTAAGGCATACCCATTGTTCGTGCTGCTTTGTCAAAGGCTTCTCCTGCTGCATCATCCCTTGTTCTACCTATAACTTTCATCTTTGTATAGTCCTCAACCTGTATAATATGGCTGTGTCCTCCGCTTACTACCAAACATAGAAAAGGGGGGTTAAGTTCTTTATGTGCAATATAGTTTGAAGCAATATGTGAACGTAAATGATGTGTTGGTACAAGAGGAATATTTTTTGCTAATGAAAGTCCTTTAGCAAAATTAACACCCACCAGCAGGGCACCGATAAGTCCGGGAGCATAAGTAACTGCAATGGCATCAATATCATCAAGGATAATTTCAGCTTCATCCAGTGCCTGTTGAACTACTGCTGAAATTGCTTCTGCGTGTCTGCGTGATGCGATTTCAGGTACAACACCTCCGTACAGTTTATGCTCATCTACCTGTGATGCAACAACTGATGAAAGAACATTTCTTCCATCTTCAACAACAGCAGCTGCTGTTTCATCACAAGAACTTTCTATGGATAAAATTCTCATTGGATTCATTCCTTTATGTTTTATTAAAAAATAATGTCATAATCAAACCGTCCTCAGTAGGAGATGAATAAAAATTTTTTCTTCGTCCCACTGTTTCAAATCCCAGCTTTTCATAAAGTTTTACAGCAACTACGTTTGAGGGACGTACCTCAAGCGAGATAAAGGCACAATCTTCTCGTTTTGCTTTTTCAATAAGATGTGATGTAAGCTGTTTTCCTAATCCTTTACCTCTGTATTGTGGTAAAACTGCAATATTTGCAACATAACATTCATCAGCTGCTATATGCATACCACAGTAACCTACTACAGTATCATTACATTCTACTACATAAAAATGCCCGCAGTTGTTGTTAAGCTCATTTTCAATACTTGTTAGTGACCAGGGTTTGCTGAAACAGGCTTTTTCTATCTCTGCAACATCTTTGGTGTTTGATTTGTTCATTGGCAAAATATTAAAATTCATCTTTGCTGTTCCTCACAATCATCTCTGCAAAAATAAGAAGCTGTTCATAAATCTGCCTGCAACAGTTTTTATAAGTTTCAATATCACCACCGTAAGGGTCACTTACATTCAGTACATAAATCATATTTTGTGGTATATTTCTGTTCATCAAAGTCTGTGCGTGACTCATAGTCATACACACAAACAGATCTGTCTTATCAACCATTTCAGTTGTAATTTGTTTTGACTTATGTGCAGAAATATCAGCATTATACTCTTTGCAAGCTATAACAGCATTTTCTGACACATTTTCTCGATCTGTCGCCATAAGTCCTGCACTTGATGCATTTATCTCTTTTAGATTTTCATTATTTTCTATAAAAGTTTTAAAAATACCTTCAGCCATAGGACTACGACAAGTGTTTCCTGTGCAAATAAATAATATGTTCAAAATATTTGCTCCTTATTTTATTTTATCATAGTATGTATACAGCTTTTGTACACCATTTTCAAGATGAAAATAATGTACTATATACGGCACCAGCAAACACATAAGTGCCACAAATAATAAAGCTATGCCAATGCTCTTAAAGGCTACAAAGCCCATAAGAGCAATTATTGTACAAAGTGCAACCAACATCATTACAATAAGGTGAACAATTCTTTCGTGCTGAAAATAGCCGATTTTTGTCTGTAACTCCTCTTTTAATTTTTCTTTTTCTTTTTCATCAAGCTCTTTACTTGTGACATTGTCCATATATCCTATAAATTCTTTAAGCTCTTTCCACATAGAAATACCTCCCTGAAACCAATAATTATATTTTGTATTTTGTGTATTACGGTACTGTGTTATGATATAAAAATCATCCCTTAGTATCATACCAATTTTTTCCCGATTCAGCTTCTGCCAGTAAAGGTACCTTCAACTGCACAGCATTTTCCATTTCCTGCTGTAATATTTTCTTAACCATTTCTTGTTCTTCAACAGGTGCTTCAACAATAAGTTCATCGTGTACCTGCAAAATTAATTTTGCTCTTAATTTTTCAGCCTTTAATCTGTTATAAACCTTAATCATTGCAATTTTTATTATATCGGCTGCTGTTCCCTGAATTGGCATATTTCTTGCTACACGTTCACCAAAAGCACGCATATTTTTATTGGATGACGAAAGCTCTGGCAGGTATCTTCGCCTATTAAACATAGTTTCTACATACCCTTTATTTTTAGCATTCTCAATAATATTTTCCATATATTGCTGTACACCGTCATAATGTGCAAGATATGCTTTTATATATCTGTCTGCCTCTTTTACAGCAACACCAATATCTTTTGAAAGTGAAAACGCTCCAATTCCATAAACAATACCAAAATTAACTGCTTTTGCACGGCTTCGCATAATAGGTGTAACCATTTCAAGAGGAATACCAAATACCTGAGAGGCTGTAATTGCATGGATATCATCATTATTTTTAAAAGCATTGCACATTTCAGCATCATTTGCTATATGTGCAAGTACACGCAATTCAATTTGAGAGTAGTCTGCATCAACAAGTACATATCCCTTTTTAGCTACAAAAAATCTTCTCATTTCTCTGCCAAGTTCTGTTCTTACAGGTATATTTTGTAAATTAGGCTCGGTAGAACTTATTCTTCCTGTACGAGTTTCTGTTTGGTTAAAACTAGAGTGTATTCTTCCTGTATTGTCAATAACCTTCAGTAATCCATCACAATAGGTAGATTTTAGTTTTGCAAGCTGTCTGTATTCCATTACAAGTTCAACCACTGGATGCTCATTTGCAAGTTTTTCGAGAACTTCAGCACTAGTTGAATAACCGCTTTTAGTCTTTTTCAAAGGCGGAAGTCCCAGTTTTTCAAACAGTGCTATTCCAAGCTGTTTTGGTGAATTA
>JAXJXA010000207.1:0-4916 GCA_036307745.1 Acutalibacteraceae bacterium
GTCTGTACATATGTAAAGCCGTTGATTCTTGAAATGATGTAAGCAGCATCTTTACCAAGACCGTTCAAAATAACCTGTAATGGTTCTTTTCTTGCCTTGTTTGCATTTCTAGCAATACCAATAGCACCTTCAGCTGCTGCAAAGCTCTCGTGACCAGCTAGAAAAGCAAAGCACTTTGTGTCATCTCTAAGAAGCATTGCACCCAGATTACCGTGACCTAAACCAACGTTTCTTTGCTCTGCAACTGAACCAGGGATACAGAAAGCCTCAAGACCAACACCGATAGCCTCGGCAGCGTCTGCTGCTGTTGTAACACCCTTTTTGATTGCTACTGCACAACCAAGTGTGTAAGCCCAACCTGCATTCTCAAATGCGATAGGCTGTACGTCCTTTACGATCTGATAAGGGTCAAAACCCTTGTCAAGACATAGCTGTCTAGCCTCTTCAAGATTTGCAATACCATACTCGGCAAGGCATTTCTCAATTTTAGGCATTCTTCTGTTCATGCTTTCAAATGTAACTGCCATGTTATTAAGTCCTCCTTACCAATTATTCTTCTCTAGGGTCAATATACTTAGCAGCGCCATCAAAGCGACCATACTGACCAATGTTGTTTTTGAATGCTTCATCAGGGCTAACACCACGGCGGATATCCTCAAGCATTTTGCCCAACTTAACGAACTGATAGCCGATAACTTCGTTATTCTCATCAAGAGCTGTCTTGAGAACATAACCTTCAGCCATCTCCATATAACGAACACCCTTAGCATTTGTGCTGTACATTGTACCAACCTGTGAACGCAAGCCCTTACCAAGATCCTCAAGACCTGCACCGATTGGAAGACCACCCTCTGAGAAAGCTGTCTGGCTTCTGCCATATACAAGCTGCTCAAAGATATTCTTCATAGCTGTGTTGATAGCATCACAAACAAGGTCTGTGTTAAGGCACTCAAGAAGAGTTTTGCCAGGAAGAATTTCAGCAGCCATAGCAGCTGAGTGTGTCATACCTGAACAACCGATTGTTTCAACAAGAGCCTCTTCAACGATACCTTCTTTTACATTAAGTGTAAGCTTACAGGCACCCTGCTGAGGAGCACACCAGCCAATACCATGTGAAAGGCCAGAAATGTCTTTAATTTCATAAGATTTTACCCATTTACCCTCTTCAGGAATAGGTGCAGGACCATGCTTAGGGCCCTTTGCTACAGTACACATATTTTCTACTTCTTTAGAATAAATCATATGTACTACTCCTTTCATTTTATAGTGTTGTAAAAATTGAATACACTTTTTTACATACTAATTATAAGCATTTTTGACCTTCTATGCAAGTATTTATAGGGAATAATTAACTAAATTTAATTTATTTTGTAAATTCATTGCACTGTGCAGAAAACACATCAATAAAACAATATCCGTTCTAATTACATAATATATCTAAATTACTTAATCTTCTATAATACCAACGATTATTAAAATTTTTAAGCTATACATTCTATAGATTATTGAAGAAATTTATATAATGTGATAAAATATCATAAAACAAATTAGGAGGTAAATATGAAAAGAATATGTAAGCAGTGCGGAGTAGAGTTTGAAATCAGCGATTCAGAAATTGAATTTTATAAAAACAAAAATCTTTCTCTACCAAAACGTTGTAAACAATGCAGAAATAAAAGCAAACAGATTAATTCACCATACATAACAAATAACAACAGCACACAAAGCCAAGGTGGATATTATAATCCCAATAACAACACACAAAATCAAAGAAGTTATTACTACTCCAATAATAACAACACACAAAATCGAAGAGGATATTACAACCCCAACACAGTCAGGCAAAAAAAGAGAAGAAAACCTGTACGTAGTTGGCTTGCCTGTAGCCTTGTTGCAGTATTTTTGCTACTATGTATAATATCTGTATATGTCAAAGGATTAGGGTTAATCGAATTTTTTGAAAAAAATACAGCAGTTACATACACAGAATCTAGCCAGTATCATTCTACACAGGGTAATAGCAGTAAACCAAGCAAAAACAATCAATATAATGATAGTAGTAGCAGTAAAGTAAGTGAAAACAAACCGTATAATGATAGTAGCAGTGAAGTAAATGAAAATGAACAGTATAATGAAAAGCATTATACATTTAGAAAAGATGAATATTTGCAAGAACACTACTGGAAACACGGTATAGCAATGGGATTTAATAGTGCACAAGATTATCTTGATGCTGCAAATACGGTAATAAATAATCCAAACTCTTTACATAAGCTAGAAAAAGAAGATGGCGACGATGTATACTTTCTTGAGTCAACCAATGAATTTGTGATTGTATCTACCGATGGATATGTGCGAACCTATTTTATCCCAGACGATGGAATCGATTATTTTAACCGACAGTAGATAATATGTAAAATTATTCATTTTATAAAGGAGGAATATTATATGGTGTTAGAAATTAAAAACATCAAGAAAAGTTTTGGTGAAAAGCAAGTTTTAAAAGGTGTATCATTAGTTGCTGAGGGGGGAAAGGCATTTGGCTTGCTTGGCAGAAATGGTGCAGGCAAAACAACCTCTATTCGTATTCTTATGGATGTATTCCCTGCAAACGAGGGAGAGATTTTATTTAACGGACAGCCAATTAACTATAACAAAATACAGTTTGGCTATCTGCCTGAAGAAAGAGGATTATATCCCAAAAAGAAAATCATTGATCAACTTGTTTATTTTGCAGAGTTAAAAAATATGGGTCACACAGACGCTATTAAATCAGTGGATTATTGGTTAGACAGACTTGGTATGACAGAATACAGAAACAAACGTCTTGATACTCTTTCAAAAGGTAATCAACAAAAAATTCAACTTATTACTGCTATTGCACACAATCCACAAATAGTTATACTTGATGAGCCATTTTCAGGTCTTGATCCAGTAAATGCACTACTTTTAAAAGATGTAGTAAAAGAAGAAATAGCAAAAGGAAAAATTGTTCTGTTCTCCAGTCATCAGATGAACTATATAGAAGAATTTTGTGACAGTATTGCAATAATTAACGGTGGTGAAGTTGTGCTTACCGGTGATTTGAATGATATAAAACGAAATTATCCACGTAATCGTTTGGTAGTAAATTCATACCAATATAGGAAAATACTCTCTGAGTTTAATGATTGTTATGAAACAGACAAAGAAAACGAAGTAATTATTACCCTGTCATCACCTAACGAAAAACAAAATATGATGAAAAAACTTATAGAGAGCTATGACATTGATGAAATAAAAGTTTACGAACCATCACTTAACGATATTTTTGTTGAATACGCAGGTAATAAGAATTAAGAGGTGAATACACTATGAAACAATTTGGAAAAATACTTAAATTTGAATTTAAAAACTATTTTACTAATAAAATATTTATTGGTGTAACAATTTTTCTTGTAGTTTTAATTTCAATTATAATGTTCTTCCCCCGTATCCTTGAATTCGTTGATAACGGTGAAGATACTACCGAAACAGAAAAGTTACCTGTTATGTTAATAGTCAGTGACAAAGAAGAATATTCAGATACTATCTATGAGACCTTTTCAGCTTCATTCAAAGATTATGAGGTTAAAATCACCGATATAGATTTGGAAAATATTAAAAAAGAAATCACCTCAGGAAGTGCAGAATGTGCATTTGTTATGTCAGGATTTACTTCTTATACCTACTATGTAAACAACCTTTCAATGTATGATACCAATACAGCGATTGCCGATGAGGCTTTACAGAGTATTTACCGTATGAGCAGTATGGTAAATAGTGGATTATCAGCAAAAGAAGCTCAAGCAATTCTTTCCACACAAATAAACCACGAAACACAAACTCTTGGCAAGGATCAAGCTGAAAACTACTTTTATACCTACATAATGATTTTTGCTTTGTATATGGTAATTCTGCTATATGGTCAAATGGTAGCAACCAATGTTGCTACTGAAAAAAGTTCGAGAGCAATGGAGTTACTTATTACAAGTGCAAAACCAACAAGTATGATGTTTGGAAAAGTTATTGCATCTTGTTTGGCTGGATTTATTCAACTTGTTGCAATATTCGGTTCAGCATTTGTTTTTTTCAATATCAACAAAGAATACTGGGATAAAGATGGCATTATTTCTTCAATCTTTGATATTCCCTTTGAATTGTTGATATATATGTTGATTTTCTTTGTACTTGGTTTCTTTATTTATGCCTTTATGTTTGGTGCTGTTGGCTCCACAGCCTCAAAATTAGAGGATATAAATACCTCAGTTATGCCAATTACAATGCTGTTTATTATTTCATTTATGGTAGTAATGTTCTCCCTTGGAAGCAACACCATTGATACTCCCCTAATGATAGTATGTTCATATATTCCGTTTACTTCACCAGTGGCAATGTTCACAAGAATTGCTATGAGTACTGTTCCATGGTACGAAATTACAATTTCTATTGCTATTCTTATTGGCTCTGTAGTTGGTGTTGGCATTATATCCGCAAAAATATACCGTGTGGGTGTACTTCTTTATGGTACTACACCTAAAATCAGCTCTATTTTAAAATTAATTTTTAAAGCTTAACTTAATAAGTATTTATTCTAAATCACAGACCTCTATTCAAACTTTTTAATATTTGAATAGAGGTTTATTAGACCTGTTCGGTAACCGGAAAAATTTTGTAGGAACCAGTAATTTTTTCATCAGACGATGACAATTTTTCGCAGAAATATTGTATGTCTTTCAAGAAAAACTGGCTAAGTATGACGGAAAAAGAACTGTTCAAACGGCTTTTTGGAGATTATCGAACAGGTCTAATATATAATACTAAACACCATTTAAAATACAGAAATCATTTCGGTATATTTCGCACTGCACTTCATACTGCGTCCTCGAAAGGCGACA
>JAXJXA010000208.1:0-4320 GCA_036307745.1 Acutalibacteraceae bacterium
TTGCTTCAACAGCAAGCCCATATAAATTTTCAAAGAGTGTTCTAAGTTCAATTATTCCTGAGAATGAAATCTGTGACAGCGAATTTGATATGGTTGCTCAGATGAACAAGATTACAGGTGTAGAAGTTCCAAAGCCTCTTGCACAGCTTAAGGATAAGCAAGTTCGTTTTGACAACGTAACAGCCGTTGATGATATGCCTGAGTATGTTCTAAAAACATTAGGTATTAACTAATGTCACTTTTTGTAATTGCTGATTTACACCTGTCTCTGGGGACAGATAAGCCTATGGACATTTTTAGTGGCTGGAACAATTACGAAAAAAGACTTGAAGATAATTGGCGTGCTCTTGTGACCGATAATGATACTGTAGTTATTCCCGGGGATATTTCCTGGGCAATGAAGCTGAAGGATACATATGAGGATTTCAGCTTCATCAATGCTTTGCCCGGGAAAAAGCTCTTTCTTAAGGGAAATCACGATTACTGGTGGGATACACGCCGTAAAATAGAAAACTTTCTTGCTGAAAACAATTTCGATACCATAGAAATTGTTTTCAATTCTGCAAAGGCTGTAGAGAATTTTGCGGTTTGCGGTACAAGAGGATGGTTTTACGATGCCGAAAGTGACAGCGATAAAAAGGTTTTGAATCGTGAAGTTGGCAGATTAAGAACTTCTATTACAGAGGCACTCAGAACAGGACTTGAGCCTGTTGTCTTTCTGCACTATCCACCTGTGTTTGGTGACCAAAGGTGTGACGATATTCTTAATGTTCTTAAAGAATATAATATAAAAAAATGCTATTATGGGCATTTACACGGTACCAGAGTAACCAGAAAAGCTGTTATTGGTGAATTTGAGGGTATAAATTTTAAACTTATTTCCAGTGATTATATAAAGTTTATGCCTGTATTAGTAAGGTAATATACTATTACAATTTTTTGTATTAAAGTATAGAAAAAATATACTTGTTATGTTATAATGATAAACATTCAGCATAATAATCAGGAGGAAAATAAATTATGAGTCTAAAATCAACAAATAAAGTAGACACAAACAAACACGAAGTTGTTGTTGAGGTTGATGCTAAAACTTTCAATGACGAGGTAAATAAGGTTTACCGTAAAGAAGTAAAGAAAATCAATATCCCTGGTTTCCGTAAGGGTAAGGCTCCAAAGGCTATTATTGAGAAGATGTATGGCGAGGGTGTATTCTATGATGATGCTATTCAGGCACTTTATCCAGAGGCTCTTGCAGATGCTGCAATCGAAGCTAAGTTGGAACTGGTTGCTCTTGAAGATGTATCAGTAGAGGAAGTTGGCAAAGAAGGTCTTACATTCAAAGCTGTTGTAATTGTTAAGCCCGAGGTTGATATTAATGATTATGCAGGTATTAAGGTTACACCTAAGTCAACAGAAGTTACAGAAGAGCTTGTTAACGAAGAAATTGACAAGGTAAGAGATAGAAACAGCAGACTTGTAACAGTAGAGGACAGAGCTGCTCAGGACGGCGATATTACAGTTATTGACTTTGAGGGCTTTGTTGATGATGTAGCTTTTGAGGGTGGTAAGGCTGAGAACTTTAATCTTACACTTGGTAGTGGTCAGTTTATTCCTGGTTTTGAGGAGCAGATTGTTGGCAAGAGTACAGGTGAGGAATTCACAATAGATGTAACTTTCCCTGAGGAGTATCAGGCTGAGGAGCTTGCAGGAAAGGCTGCTCAATTCAAGATTAAGTTACACGAAATCAAGGTTAAGGAATTGCCTGAAGTTGACGATGAGTTCGTTAAGGATGTAAGCGAAAAAGAAACAGTAGAAGAGTATAAGGAAGAAATCAAGAGCAATCTTGCTGAAAAACTCCAGAAAGAATCTGATGCTGATGTTGAGAATCAGATTATCGACAAACTTTGTGAGTTGTTACAGGCAGAAGTTCCTGAAGCTATGTATGACAATAAGGTAAACGATATGCTTCGTGAATTTGATATGCGTTTGCGTTCACAGGGACTTGATATGAACACATATTTACAGTATATGGGTATGTCAGTTGATGCTATTAAGGAATCTTACAAACCACAGGCTGAAACAAGAGTTAAGCTAAGACTTGCTTTGGAAAAGATAGCTGAGAAGGAAGGTTTCACAGAGGTTTCTGATGAAGATTTAGAGGCTGAGTATAACAAGTTGGCTGAGGCTTACAATATGGAAGCTGACAAGGTTAAGGCAGCTATTGCAGCTGATGATTTGAAGAAGGATATATCAGTAGAAAAGGCTATGGATTTTGTAAAAGAAAGTGCTATTAAGGAGTAATTAATCTTTCATGAATAATTGCATTATATTTGGTCTATTATTATAAAAGGTAATATATGACTTTTAGGTTTTGGGGGCTTACTTATATAATGTATTTTGAAAGGAATGTTTACAATGGAAGTATTTAACAGTAATCTTGTACCTGTTGTTATTGAGCAAACAAGTCGTGGAGAACGTTCATACGATATCTTTTCACGTTTGTTAGGTGAGCGTATAGTTATGCTTACAGGAGAGGTTAATGATGCCTCTGCAAGTTTGGTTGTGGCTCAGCTTTTGTACTTAGAGAGTCAGGATCCAACAAAGGATATTTCACTTTATATTAATAGTCCTGGTGGTTCTGTAACAGCCGGTATGTCTATTTATGACACAATGCAGTATATCAAGTGCGATGTATCCACAATTTGTATGGGTATGGCTGCAAGTATGGGTGCTTTTCTGCTTTCTTCAGGTACTAAAGGCAAACGTTATGCTTTGCCGAATTCGGATATTATGATTCATCAGCCTTTGGGTGGTTTCCAGGGTCAGGCATCAGATATTATGATTCATGCTAACTATATTGACCGTATCAAAGGTAGATTGAATAAGATTTTATCTGAAAATACAGGTCAACCTTTAGAGATAATTGAAAAGGATACAGACCGTGATAACTTTATGTCTGCACAAGAGGCTTGTGATTATGGTCTGATTGATAAGGTAATGCAGAGATAATAGATTTGTATGAGAGGAGTTGTAGTATGGCTGGCAAGGATGATAAGAAAAAGCTGTCATGTTCATTTTGCGGACGTCCACAGAATGAGTCGGGCAGACTGATAGAGGGTAACGGTGTATATATCTGTGAAGAGTGTGTTAAATTGTGTCAGAGCATTCTTGATGACAGTGAACTGATACCCGAATATGGCAAAACTAAGGGCGGTTATGATACGTTGCTTAAGCCGGAACAAATAAAGGAAAAGCTTGATGAATACGTTATCGGTCAGGAGGATGCCAAAAAGACTCTTTGTGTAGCCGTATACAACCATTACAAAAGAATATATAATACAGATGTTGATGTTGACTTTGTAAAAAGCAATGTTCTTATGGTAGGACCAACAGGTACGGGCAAGACTTTTCTTGCCCAAACTTTGGCTAAGATATTGGATGTACCATTTGCTATTGCTGACGCAACAACACTTACACAGGCTGGCTATGTTGGCGAAGATGTTGAGAATATCCTGCTAAGGCTTATTCAGGCTGCTGACTATGATGTAGTTCGTGCAGAACAGGGAATTATCTATATAGATGAAATAGATAAAATCTCGAGAAAATCCGAAAACCCTTCTATTACCCGTGATGTAAGCGGTGAAGGTGTTCAGCAGGCTTTATTGAAAATTCTTGAAGGTACAGTAGCCAATGTTCCTCCTCAGGGTGGACGAAAGCACCCACAACAGGAGTGTATACAGATTAATACAAAGGATATACTCTTTATATGTGGTGGTGCATTTGATGGTCTGGAAAAGACTATGGAACACAGAATGTCAAATTCTTCAATAGGATTTGGTGCTGAGGTAAAATCTAAAGATCAGCTTTCTCAGGAAACTGACTGGATGAAATATGTTGTACCTCACGATTTAGTAAAGTATGGACTAATTCCTGAGTTGATAGGTAGACTGCCTGTTATAACACATCTTAATGCTATTGATAAAGAAGGATTTATAAAAATCCTTACAGAACCTAAAAATTCACTTGTAAAGCAATATAAGGAGATATTTAAACTTGATAATGTTGAACTTGAGTTTGAAGAGGGTGCTCTGGTTGCAATAGCAGAAAAGGCACAAGACGAAAATACGGGTGCAAGAGGACTTCGTTCTATTATGGAAAATCTTTTGATGGACTTAATGTTCAAAGTGCCCTCTGATATAACTATTGAAAAGGTTATTATTTCAGCCGAAACCGTAAAGGATCCGTCTGTGGTTACAATTATTCATAATCAAGAAAGAAAAGTTCTTGATTATGGTGTTGATGAAAAGAAAGAAACAAAAA
>JAXJXA010000209.1:0-3572 GCA_036307745.1 Acutalibacteraceae bacterium
ATACTGACGTATTTCGAGGATTTTTAACGCAGAAAAGCACCGCTTTGGGGCAAAATAGACAGTGCTTTTGATTTTTCAAACAGCCCCTAATATCAATCATTAAAAATTGAAATCTTTTTGACATATTTTGCCTAGTACTTTATATCTTCAAATACGTGTCAGCATTTCTGTGAAATGATATTTATACAAAACAAAATCTGTTCAAAAAATTTTTTGTATTTTAACCGGGGTTTAAAATAAATTGACAAATTAATGCATTACTATGATTTTGTCTGAATCTTCTTTACGAATTGCTATTACTGCTCCTCTTATCTCATATGCACGAAGATTACCAAAGGGGCTTTTTTGTACAACCTCAACCACAGTACCCTTTGTTAATCCCAAATCTAACAATCTTCTGCGTTGTTTACCTTCAGAAAGTAATCTTTCCACAGTACATCTTTCACCCAGAGGAACCTCATTGAGTGCTTTTGTAGTTCTGTTCAATATAACCATCACCAATCTGTGGATTTGTCCCCTACATTCCCTCAATAACAGATTATGCAATACCTCAAAACAAGTTACTGTTGTTATTTTCTGTTTTTATATTAATAACATTAGTAAAATAACGTTGAATGTCCTCTCGGCACGTAATTTCGAGATCACTCTGTGCAATTTTTTCTTGAACTGCAAGAGGCAAAGAATAAAAATACTCCTTTGCCTCTCTGTCTAAACTGTTTATATTTGACATAATATATCACCTCGGAAATATTATGCTCACAACAGTTCGTTAATATTCTTTAATAGTTTATTTTATCAAGAATACCTGATAAATACGCAATTACAACTCCGTAATTAGTCATCGGAATACCACTATTTTTTGCATCAGAAATTCTATTAAGTACATATTTTCGATTAAACATACAGGCTCCGCAATGAATAATTAAATCGTACTGTGATAAATCTGTAGGGAAATCATTTCCGGTTATATTAGTTATTTTAATATCATCACCATATCTTGCCTTAAGCATATGAGGAATTTTGACTCTGCCTATATCTTCCTCTACTGGAACATGGGTACAAGCCTCTGCTATTAAAATATTAGCATCTGGTTTAAGATTTTCCAAAACCTTGACAGATTTTACAAAATATTCAATATCTCCTTTATGTTGAGCAAAAAGTACAGAAAAAGAAGTTAGTAAACTTTCTTTTGGTTTTTGTTCATATACTGTTTTAAAAACCTGCGAATCTGTAATTATGATTTTTGGTGATTTTGATAGGCACTTTAAAGTTAGTGACAGTTTATCTGTAGTACAGCTTATAACCACACATTTTTTATCAAGTAACTCTCTTATAGTCTGAACCTGAGGCAAAATAAGTCTTCCTTTTGGTGCCTGAATATCCTGAGGCATCACAAGCAAAACAAGGTCATTTTCTTCAACCAGATTACCTGTTATTGAAACAGAATCGTAATCCTCCGGTACAGACAATACAATTTCTTCTCTCAGTTTATCAATACCTGCGTTGCTGTTAGCACTTATTACAACAGGCGGTTTTTTGCAAAGTTGTGTAATATTTTCTATAAAATCTACACCCGGAGTATATAAATCAGCTTTATTTATAACAGGAATTAAAGGTATTTTTTTATCAAGAAATACCGAAATCCAATGTATTTCATTTTCGGAAATATTTTCAGAGAAGACCACAACAGCAATATCAGTTTTATCAAGTACTTTTTCTGTCTGGGCAACCCTTTTTTCACCTAATTCTCCTATATCATCAAATCCTGCTGTATCAATAAAAACGCAGGCACCAATACCATTAATTTCCATTGATTTTAACACCGGATCAGTAGTTGTACCTGGAACATCAGAAACCAAAGAAATTTGCTGATTTGTAAGTGCATTTACAAGAGTTGATTTACCTGCGTTGCATTTTCCAAAAACACCTATATGAAGCCTGTTAGAACGTGGTGTATCATTCATACTCATAGTTATAACCTCCGTTTCACAGTAAAACATTAAAATCTGAAATCTCTTTTGCCATTGCGTATGTCTTTTATATGTTCTATGGCTATAGATTTTACTTTTTCATTTGGAATATTCTCAATCTCTCTATTAATTACCTGCTCTCCAATTTTCTTTGTTTTATCATTGGCATAATCTTCAAGATACTCTTTTAGAGTCATAAGTGCATTAGGCTGACAGCAGTTTGCAATCTGACCAGCTTTGAGTAATGTCATAAATCTGTCGCCTGTTCTGCCCTCACGATAACAAGCAGTACAAAAACTCGGAATAAAACCTCTCTCTAACAACCAATATACAATTTCATCAAGTGTACGCCTATCGCTTGTATCAAACTGAGCAGAATTTTCATTCTCTGATTCTTCTTGATAGTATCCACCAACGCTTGTTCGTGACGCACCACTAATTTGGGATATTCCTAATTCAAGAACCTTTTCACGAGTTTTTTGCGATTCTCTCGTTGATACAATCATACCTGTATATGGAACCGCAATACGTATAACTGCTACTATTTTCTGAAATATTTCATCAGAAACAGCATTAGAAAAATCATCAGGGTCAATATCGTCAGCCGGACAAATTCTTGGTACACTAATTGTATGCGGTCCAACACCAAAGGTTGCCTCTAAATGCTCTGCGTGCATAAGCAAACCTGTAAAATCATAACGATACATATTCAAACCAAATAAAACACCTAAGCCAACATCATCTATACCACCCTTCATAGCTCTGTCAATAGCTTCGGTATGATAAGCATAATTATGTTTTGGACCAACTGGGTGAAGTTTTTCGTAGTTTTCTTTATGATATGTTTCCTGAAACAAAATATATGTGCCTATGCCTGCCTCTTTAAGTCTGCGATAATTTTCTATCGTTGTTGCAGCTATATTTACATTTACACGACGTATTGCACCATTCTTGTGTTTAATTGAATAAATAGTTTTTATACTATCCAATATATACTCTATTGGATTATTTTGTGGATCTTCGCCTGCTTCAATAGCAAGTCTTTTATGTCCCATATCCTGTAATGCTATTACCTCACGCTTTATATCTTCCTGTGATAATTTTTTTCTGCATATATTTTTGTTTTGATAATGATAGGGGCAATATATACAACCATTCACACAATAGTTTGATAAATAAAGTGGTGCAAACATAACAATTCTATTACCATAGAATTTCTGTTTAATTTCTTTCGCAAGTGAAAAAATCTCTGCATTTAATTCTTCATCTTCACAATCTAACAATAAAAGTGCTTCACGATGAGAAATACCTTTACATTCCTTTGCCTTATCAAGAATTTCTCGTATAATTTTTTTATTACTTTTATTGTTGTAAGCAAATTTCAAAGAGTCTGTTATCTCTTTGTGATTTATAAACTCCTCAGCAACTAATGACTTTGGGTTATACATTAATTATTACTTCTTTCTGTAGTATAATAAGCTGAACAGAAAATAAATATTTTATACTAGGGCTTGTTTAAAAAATCAAAAGCACTGTCTATTTTACCCCAAAACGGTGCTTTCTACGGTTTTTGCCTTGAAATCACTCGTTTTGAAACAAAAA
>JAXJXA010000210.1:0-1292 GCA_036307745.1 Acutalibacteraceae bacterium
CCCTCTGAATTATTATACTTTCCACCGGCATACAACTCACAGAAGGTCAAATCCCAGTTATATCTGTTTTCTTTCTCGTTAAAGTCTACAGGGATACCTCGTCCGTGGTCTTCAATTTCTACCGAATTATCTTCGTAGCGTGTTATGATAATTTCCGTACCATAACCCTCTCTTGCCTCGTCTATTGAGTTAGAAAGAATTTCAAAAATAGAGTGCTGACAGCCTTCTATGCTGTCAGAGCCAAAAATTACAGCAGGTCTTTTTCTTACTCTGTCTGCACCCTTTAGTATAGTGATACTTTCGTTGCCATACTCGGGGGTAGTTTTCTTTTTTGCCATATTTTCACCTATTTCTTTCCTTTTAATTTATTTATCTTATCTCTTAAATATGCAGCGTGTTCAAATTCAAGCAATTTTGCGGCAGCTTTCATCTCTTTTGTCAAAGATTCTATTAGTTTCTGCTTTTCGGCAGGTGTAAGTCGCTTACCTTTAGAATTGTAAACATCTTCATCATCGTGCTTTGAAATTTCAAGAATTTCCGCAACTTTTTTAGTTATAGTCTTTGGTGTAATATTATGTTTTTTGTTGTAATTATCCTGAATTGAACGCCTACGTTCGGTTTCCTTTATTGCATATTCCATTTGAGGAGTTACCGAGTCAGCGTACATGATAACTGTACCCTGTGAATTTCTTGCGGCACGTCCTATTGTCTGAATGAGTGAACGCTCACTACGAAGAAAACCTGCTTTATCTGCGTCCAGAATAGCCACAAGAGAAACCTCAGGAATGTCTAATCCCTCTCTTAACAGATTAATTCCCACCAATACATCAAACTCACCCAAACGTAGTTCTCTTATAATTTTCATACGTTCAACGGTATCAACATCGTGATGCATATATCGCACCTTTATACCCATTGTTTCAAAATAGGTTGTCAAATCTTCTGCCATTTTCTTTGTCAGGGTTGTAACTAATACACGTTCTTTTTTTGCAACACGCAGATTAATTTCAGATACCAAATCATCCATTTGTCCATCAATAGGTCGTACAGATATTTCAGGGTCCAAAAGTCCTGTGGGGCGTATAACCTGTTCTGCAATTACAGCAGATTTTTTAAGCTCCATATCCCCGGGGGTCGCACTTACAAAAACAGCCTGATTTATTCTGTCATAAAATTCATCAAAATTCAAAGGTCGCTTGTCAAGTGCTGATGGAAGTCTGAATCCATATTCAATCAGATTTTCTTTTCTTGCTCTATCACCAGCAAACATACCACGAACCTGTGGCAGTGTA
>JAXJXA010000211.1:0-9233 GCA_036307745.1 Acutalibacteraceae bacterium
CAAAATAGACAGTGCTTTTGATTTTTCAAACAGTCCCTAATGTTTTATTAACAATGAATTCCAAATACAAGCATTAGTTTTGTGGTGATGATATATCATTTATCCTTTGCATATGGTGTGTATACAACTTTGACTTTTTCAACTCTTTGTTCAACAGTAGAGATTACAGTAAAATTAAGGGTATTTTTATATGTGAAATTATCACCTGGTTTTGGGATATCTCCCAGATTTTCCATAATCCAACCGCCTACTGATACACTGTCGCTTTCTATATAATCTTCACGTAGATCAAAAAGCTCAAGCATAGAGAATATAGTCATATCTCCGCTTACATTATAGGTTGTATCACTTACTTTGCTATGATCCGGGTCTTCAATTTCATCTTCGTCCCATATATCACCAACAATTTCCTCAAGTAAGTCTTCCATTGTAACAATACCAAGTGTTCCGCCATAATCATCTGTTACAACGGCGATATGTAACTTTTGCTTTTTAAATTCTGCAAGAATAGTTGAAAGCCTTTGAGTTTTATAAATAAAGAAAGCAGGTTTTATTAGCATTTTCAAGTTTGGTGTATTTCCTTGTGCAAGTTCTTCCAGATAATCTCTTGTATGCAGTATACCAATGATATTATCAACGCTGTCATTATATACAGGAATACGAGAAAAACGCTCTTTTATTATTATATTCTTAATGTTTTCCGTTTTATCGTTAATATCAATAGCTGTTATGTCAACTCTGGGAGTTAGAATTTCCTGTGCCGACTTTTCGTCAAAATCCAACGCAGATTGTACAAGCTCACGCTCTTGTTGTTCAAGAACTCCTTCCTGCTGACTTGTTCCTATAAGTACTTTAAGCTCGTCTTCAGTAACAGAAGGTTTTGCACTATCTTTGGTGAAAATTTTAAGTGCCATAGATTTTAAAGCAACAAAGAACATCACTAATGGTGTAAGTATAGTCATAAGAACCAAGAGTATTTTTGCAACTGAAATACAGAATACTTCTGCTTTTTCTTTTGCTATACATTTTGGAAGTATCTCGCCAAATGTAAGTACAAGCAGTGTTACTGCACCTGTACTTATGGCTGCACCTGCATCGCCAAATAAGTTCATACAAAGTACGGTAGCAACAGATGAACATCCAATATTTACAATATTATTTCCTATTAGTATTGTAGTAAGAGCTTTGTCGTAATTTTCAGTTATTTTAAGACAATTTACAGCTTTTTTGTCTCCACGTTCAGCTCTGTATTTAAGTCTTATAGTGCTTACAGTTGAAAAAGCTGTTTCTGTTGCTGAAAAAAATGCGGATAATAAGATACAGACAATAATAATGATAAGCATTAATATGTCATATGTACTCAATTCAATTCACTCCATATATATTTATTTTACAACTATTTTACCATATTATTATTATAAATTCTATATGAAGATGAAATTTTTTAATAGTATCTAAATTTGATAAAATTATTGTTTTATTTATCAGTATATGTATTTGTGACAAAGTGTACATAAACAAACGATTCTATTTAGAAAATTTTTCTGTCCTGGAAAATTTTTTTTAATGTCAAATAATTTGATAATCAATCTTTTTATGATATAATGTACGACAAATGTAAGTATTTAAAGTTGGAAGGTTTTATATGACAGATTTACATTCGCATATTTTATACGGAGTAGACGATGGTTCTCCAAGTTTAGAAATGTCTCTTGATATGCTTAAAGCTGCTTGTGATACAGGGACAAAAAATGTAGTGCTTACGCCTCATTGTAATATACCAAACAGTTATATAAATTATATCAACCCTACAATTATAGGGCGGTATGAGCGTCTGAAAAAAGAAGTTAAAAGGCAAGGTATAGATATTAATATTTATCTTGGGATGGAAGTATTTGCGAGTAGTGACATTGTCCATCTTATACAAAGTGGTGCAGTAATTCCTATAAATAAGAGCAGATATATTCTTGTTGAATTTAATTTTAATGAAGACCCTATGTGGGTAAGCAATATTCTTGGGAAAATACAAAGTACAGGACTGACACCATTATTAGCACATCCGGAAAGATATGAGTTTGTACAGAGATATCCGTTTATGGTATATGATTGGGTGAGAAGTGGCTGTGCTATACAAGTAAATAGAGGAAGTATAATCGGCAGATTTGGAAAACTTGCTGAATCTACAGTACATTTGCTGATACGTCACAATCTTGTACATGCTGTAGCAAGTGATGCACACCATATTAACATAAGGCAGGCTTTGTTAAATGATGCTTATGATATTGTCAGGCGGATATATGGAGATAAAATATCTGACAGATTGTTTAAGATAAATCCAAAAAAGGTATTGAAAGATGAAAATTTAGAAAAGTCAAGAGCTATACCATTTTAATTGGTATTAACTCAAGTTAAATTTACAAGGAGAGTTATATGAAACGTTTTCTAAATAGGAGATTTGTGAAGATTTTTATTTTTATGATTATATTGGTTATTCTTTTTATCCTGTTTAGTTTTTATTATTATGAAACTCAGATTAGAAAAACTGTAAATTACCCAATAATTGAGTTCTCCGATGAATTTAAAACAGAAATAAGTGTTAATTCCACTCAACAGGATTTACTGAAAGGTGTAATAGCAACCGATGTTGAAGATAATGATTTGACATCCAATATAATAATAGAACAGATGTCTAACCTTATAAAAGGGGATAGACGAGAAATAGTTTATGTTGTTTGTGATTCTGATAACAATGTGACAAAAGTTACTAAAGAAATTCAATATACAGATTACAAATCCCCTGTTTTAAAGCCGCTTCAGGAAAAGCCTATTATAGAAGAAAGAAAATATGCTGAGATACTTGCCTGTTTTAAAGCAACAGATGTTATTGATGGGGATATAAGTGAAAAAATAAAAATTGAGTCTATTGATACCAGTTCAAATAGTATAAACAGTGGTATATTCCCAGTGGAACTTTCAGTAACAAACAGTTGTGGAGATACTGTGTATTTGGAATCAACTGTAACGCTTATTGAAGGAGAGGAAACGCAAAATGAATAATTCAGAAAATTTTGTCAGAAATTCAGGTGGAAATTACTCATTTGATTTAACAAGTACGATTAAGGATATAACCAGACGATGGTATATAATTTTATTTGTAGCAGTTATTTCTGCAATGACTTGTTTTGTTTTTTCAACTCAAACATATACTCCTCAGTACAGTACTTCTATTACAATGCTTGTACAGAGTAAAACAAGTGGTCAGGATAATTTGAAAGAGGCAGCTAGAATCGCAAATATATTTAAGACTATTCTCAGTAGTAGCCAGTTACAGAATACTGCTGCTGAAGAATTGGGATACAGTTCTTTTCCGGGAACCCTTAGTTGTTATGTTATACAGGATACCAATATTCTTTCTTTTACCGTAGTATCAGATTCACCTGTAAAGTCATACAAATTGCTTTATGCTGTTTTGGATTCATATCCTAAGTTTACAAAACACGTAATTTCTACAATAGTTTTGCAAACAATAGAAGAACCTGTTGTTCCTGTTGCTCCTATAAATAGTTCTCAGCCTTTTCAAAATTTTATAATGGGATTTGGGGCAGGTGCTATTGCCTCTCTGGCTGTGATTGCTGTGCTTTCGTATTTTAAAGATACTATCAAAACAGAGAGCGAAGTTGAAAAGAAACTGAATGTAAAACGAATTGTTTCTGTTCCAAGGCAGAAAAAGAGATTGAAACTAAAAGAACGTTTAAAGGGTGTAAAAAAATCTTTGTCGTTACTCAATCCTGTTATAGATTTTGCTTTCAAAGAGGCTTTTAAAAGGTTGAGAAGACTGGTTGTATCTGATAGTAAAAATAATAACCATAGAGTTTATGCTATTACAAGTTCTCTTGAAAATGAGGGTAAAACAACAATAGCTGTTAACTTGGCACTTGCACTTGGAAAGATGGATTATAGAGTTTTAATGGTGGATGCTGACTTAAGAAAGCCTGCTGTTGCAAAATATCTGGATAAAAAAATAGAGAGTGGCCACAGCCTTATTGACTTTTTGAATGAAAAGGCAGAAATGTCAGATGTATTTATATATGATGACATTTTAAAAATTACATATGTAGGTTGTAATAACGGTACATCTAAAGCAAATGAACTTATTACCAGTGAAAAAATGAAACAATTTATTTCAGCATCAAAGGAAATGTATGATTTTATTATAATGGATACACCACCTTTAGCATTTGTTTCTGATGCTGAAGATGTTATGAGTGATAGTGATGCTTCAATTCTTGTTGTAAGGCGAGATGTTGCTAATGCTCTTACAATAAATGATACGGTTGATATAATCTTACAGACCGGAGTAAAGTTGATGGGCTGTGTATATAATGATTCCGAACATATTCCACTTACAGGCAATAGTATATATGAAAAATATGGCTATGGTTATGGCTATGGATATGGCAAATATGGATATGGTAAATACGGTTACGGTAAATATGGTTATGGTAAGTATGGCTATGGTTATGGTAAATATCCACATAAAAAAGTATAAGGCGGTGAGAATATGAATAATACACCTAGCACAGAAAATGGCCGTCAAAATGCTAATATATGGGATCTGGTACTCAGAACTCTTAACGGAATAAAAAAAATCTGGAGAATTTTACCTGTTTTAGCTGCATTGTTCTCATTAGCTTTTGTAGTATATGCTTATAAGACATATACACCTGTTTACAGAGCAACTGCAACATTTACTGTATCTTCGGGAAGCTCTTCATATTACTCAACTGGTGGTGTTTCTGTTGAGCAGTTGGAAAAAACTTTTCCTTATATAATAACCAGTCCTCCTCTTAGAAAAGTAGTAACTGAGGATTTAGGAACAGATTCAATGCCAGGAACAATATCATCCAGTTTACTTGAAGATACTAATCTGTTTACAATTACGGTTGATTCAAGTAGTTATGAAATGGCTTATAATCTTTTAAAATCTGTTATTAATAATTATCCTGATGTTGCCGAATATATTATTGGTGATACAGAGATTGTTTTAGTTGTAGCACCTACAGCATCATCCGAGCCTATAAATAAAGTATCATATGGAATGTATGCACTAATAGGTGCAGCTGTTGGTATTGTGCTTTTTATTGCATCTATTGCGATTAAAGAAATGCTTAATGTAACGGTAAGGCGACCTGATGATATTGAGAATTTACTCAATAGTAAGAAGGTAGGTTCCGTTGTTAAGGTTATAAATAAAAAGAGTAGTCAGGTAACAAGACAGGTTTCTTTAAATAATGTCCATATAGATGCACGATTTAAAGAATCGATCTATTCAATAAGAAATACCATTATAAAAAAATGTGAAGAAAAGCATATCAATTCTATTATGATTACAAGTACAGGAGCCGGTGAGGGTAAAACTACGCTTTCATCTAATATTGCGATCTCTTTTGCTAGAAAGCACTATAGAACCATAATAATAGATTGCGATTTAAGACATCCATCTGTAAGAAAGCAGTTGAATATTCCTTTAACTGACGAAAGTCTTGGAATAGTAGATGTTATTACCGGTAAGTGTAACCTTGAAAAGGCAATGCTTAAGATGAAGAAAAGTGGCTTATATGTTCTTCCGGGTACAGTGTCTATTGAAAATGCTTCGGAACTTATGGGAAGTAAGCAGTTGATTAAACTTATTAAGGCACTTGAAGAAATGTTTGATTATGTAATAGTAGATGCTCCACCTGTAGGCGTAGTGGTTGATGCACTTGAATTAAAAGATTGTGTTGGAAGTGTTTTATTTGCAGTAAGACAGGATTATATCAAGGTTGAAAGAATTAAGGATGCTATAAGTGGCTTTGGTGCAAGCAGAATACATATACTTGGCTGTGTTTTCAATATGGCATCAGGCATTTTAGGTACAAAAGGCTATGGAAGATATGGCTACAGTAACTATGGCTATGGTGGTTATAGCTCTTATAACAAAGGCTATTATAGAGGTAAATACGGTTATGGCTACGGTGGCTATGGTGGCTATGGTAGTTATGGTTATGGTTATGGAGACTATGGAGATAAAGATGAAAGCGAAGTCAAAGAGAAAGATACCGATGAAGAAACTGTTGAAGAATATCAGACATATGAAGATGAAATTAAAAATGAAGATGCTAATGAAGAAACTGTTGAAGAATATCAGGAATATGAAGACGAGGACGAGGAATGATTTTATCCCCAGACAGAGAAATTTTAATTGGAGGTAAATATGGGTAAATTTTTTAGATTTATTATAACAGCTCTTTCGGTTATTTCTGTGTTTGTTGTTCTGTTTTTGGTATTTTTTTCTGATAATCTACTTGCTGAAGATACTTCCAGTAATGTTATAACCAATAGCCTTAAAACTGTAAATATAACATTTGATACCGATCCACTTATTCTGAGTAAAACAAACCTTGATTTGATGGCTGGTGTTCATGCTACTGATGAAAATGGAGAAAACATTATAGACTGGATTAACGCTTCTGTAATTGATGAAGGCGATAATAAAGTTGTAATGTACAGTGTGAATAAGAGCGATTATAAACTTGAAGCCTTTAGAAGAGAGCTTCAGATGGAAAATTATAATGAACCATCTATAAGTATAAAAGAAGAAAAGTATAATTGTAATATTAATGAGCTTTACAGTTATATCAGGGTTCTTATCGCTTCAGGAAAGATTACAGCTGATGATGGTTTTGGTAATGATATATCATCAAATATATATATTGATCCTAGTGAAGAGTTTAATGAATCAGGAACATATGATATAACACTTATGATAAAAAATTCTTTTTCTGATGTTGCTCAAAAGGAGATATCAATTAATTTGACAGGTGAGATTGAAAAATCTAAGATTATATTGTCACCTCAGACAGCAACTATTAAAAAGAATAGTTACTTCTCTCCAGAAAGATATATACTTAGTGCTATTGATAATGAAGGTAATGATATAACAGATAAGATTATATATGACAGTGAAGTTGATGTTACAACTACAGGAAGATATAAGGTTTATTACTATATTGCAGGTGAAGAAGATAAAAATAAACCTGTGGCAACTCTTACTGTGGTTGTCACTGAATAAATATAAACACCGCTGGCTGAAAGGTTAGCGGTGTTTTAATACCAGTATAAAAAGGGTGATTAAGTGGCATCTTTATTTGAATACTCTATTGAAAATTTAAATGGAATAGGAAAAAAGAAAGGTGATTTGTTTCGTAAGTTAGGTATTAGTTCAGTAGGCGATCTTATTTGCTATTATCCTCGTATGTATGAGGATTGGAGTAATTTTGTTCATATTTCAGATGTAAAAGAGGGAGAATTTTGCTGTATAAAAGCTATAGTTACTGCACCTCCTGTTGTATCAAGAATATCAGGAGGAAGAGTAATAGCAAAGGTAAGGTTATCAGATGATAGTGGTGTAATCACTGCTACATTTTTTAACAACAGATACATAAGTAATATGTTGATATGTAACTGTGAATATGTGTTTATGGGGAAAATTAGTTTTTCTATGAACAGATTTGAAATGGTTTCACCGGAATTTACACAGGTCAATCGTCTTAGAAAAATCCGCCCCATATATGGTTGTACGTCAGGTCTTACTACACGGCAGATTGAGAATACAGTGGCTATGGCGTTACAAATGCTACCGGATAAGGTTAAAGAAAGTATCCCTGAAGATATAAGAGATGATAATGACATTATTTCCTATGATAAAGCTATAAGAAGTGTCCACTTTCCTGAAAGTAAAGAAGATATGATGCAAGCTAGAAAAAGACTTATATTTCAAGAATTACTGGTACTTTCTCTGGGATTGTATTCTATGAAAAATGGTAGACGTTGTGAAACACCTGTAAGTATTGCAAAGGATTTTACAGAAGAATATGAAAAACTATTGTCTTTTTCACTTACAGTAGGGCAGAAAAAAGCAGTGAACGATTGTATAAATGATATGCTCAAATGTAAATATCCTATGAGTAGACTTATACAAGGCGATGTGGGTTGTGGAAAAACTGCTGTAGCAGGTGATGTAGGTTATACAGTAGTAAAAAATGGATATCAGGTGGCATTTATGGCACCAACAGAGATTCTTGCGGAACAGCATTATAACTCTTTTGTCAAATTATTTTCAGGCACAGGAATAAATGTAGAGCTTCTTATTGGTGCCTGTACAGCAAAACAAAAAAGAAGAATAAAAGATGCTATAGTTACTGGTGCTTGTGATTTTGTGGTGGGTACACACGCTTTGCTTTCAGAAACGGTAGAATTCCGGAATCTTGGTTTGGTAATTACAGATGAACAGCATAGATTTGGTGTGGCACAAAGAAATGCTTTGGTAGAGAAAGGAGCAAATCCTCATCTGCTTATTATGTCTGCAACTCCAATTCCACGAACTCTTGCACTTATTATCTATGGTGACCTTGATTTATCTATTATTGATACAATGCCTCCTGGCAGACAGCCTGTAAAAACTTTTTTAATAAACAGTAAAAAAAGACAGGGAATGTATGGATTTATAAAAGAACATCTTGACAATGGTAAGCAATGTTATGTTGTTTGTCCTGCTGTCGAAGAAAATGAGATGTATAACGTAGCGGCTGCTGAACAATACGCAGAAAAGATACAGCACAATGAATTCAGAGATTATACAGTTGGTGTTATTCACGGAAAAATGAAAGGTATGCTCAAAGAGGATATTATGCGTAGATTTAAAAATGGTGCAATACAAATTCTCGTTGCTACAACTGTTATAGAAGTTGGAGTTGATGTTCCGAATGCTACAGTTATAGTTATAGAAAATGCTGAGAGATTTGGTCTTTCACAATTACACCAGCTAAGAGGAAGAGTAGGACGAGGCAGTGATAAATCTTATTGTATATTACTTTCAGATAATGAAAACCCAGAAACAATACAACGTCTTAAAACTATGTGTATGACAAATAATGGTTTTGAAATTGCAGATACAGACTTAAAGTTAAGAGGACCAGGTGATTTTTTTGGTTCAAGACAACATGGGTTGCCTGAAATGAAGATTGCTGACCTTACAAATATGGATTATCTTAGTGAGGCTTGTAAAGCATCAGAAAAAATATTGAGTGAAGATCCTGATTTGAAACTTCCTCAAAATAAATTACTTGCCGGAGAAGTTAAACGCCTGTTTGCAAAAATAGGTGAGGCAGGTTTTAATTGATATACTTATGAAA
>JAXJXA010000212.1:0-1800 GCA_036307745.1 Acutalibacteraceae bacterium
TATTTATTTAAAGTATTAGTAGTAAAATAACCTTATGTAGGGTGAGATTAAAAAATTTTCGTGTTGATAGTGCGAAATTAAAACAGAATATTATAAATCAGAATAAAAAATTAATTATGAAATTCAAAAGGAGAAATTATTATGTCATCAAGTAATAGTCAGATAAATGTACCTGAAGCAAGAGAGGCAATGGAGCGTTTTAAGATGGAATGTGCAAACGAGGTAGGCGTAAATCTTAAGCAAGGATATAACGGCGATATTACCGCACGTCAGGCAGGTTCAGTAGGCGGTATGATGGTTAAAAAGATGATTGAAAGTTACGAAAAGAATATGAAATAATAAATCATAAAATGTTAATGAGCCACTGTATATATTTGAGGTATACAGTGGCTCATTTGTAATATGTTATTGATGTTTTTATTTTTCTTTAAGTTGTTTTGCTTCGAAAATTGTGCCAGGATTGTGACCATCTATAAGCTGGTAGAGAATTTCGGGATTGCTACCGTTAAGAACACAACATTCGATATTACTTTCTGTTGCTACTTCTGCCGCAGAAATTTTTGTTGACATTCCTCCTGTACCGCGGTTGGAGCCTGTGCCACCTGCCATTTTTTTAATTTCATCATTTATTTCAGGAACACGTTTTAACAATTTTGCATAAGGGTCTATTCTAGGGTTGGTTTCAAAAAGACCATCAATATCTGTCATAATTACAAGTAGATCTGCTCCTACTACTTTTGAAACAAGTGCTGACAGCATATCGTTATCTCCAAAATTTGCACCTTCAAGTTCATCTGTGGCTACAGTGTCATTTTCATTTACTATGGGAATTATTCCCATATCAATAAGAGTTTCAAAGGTATTAAGGGCATTGGTTCGTAAATGTGGATCGTCTATTACACGTCTTGTAAGCAATACTTGTGCAACAGTATTATTATATTCTCCAAAGATTTTGTCGTACATAAACATAAGCTCACACTGTCCTACTGCCGCTAGTGCTTGCTTTTGTGGTGTTGTTGTTGGACGTTCTTTCAATCCCAGTTTTCCAACGCCAACACCAATAGCACCAGAACTTACTAATACAATTTCTCTGCCCGAATTTTGCAAGTCGCTTAATACTTTACATAATTGTTCAAGTCTGCGTAAATTTAATTTACCATTTTCATATGTCAATGTTGATGTACCAACTTTTACAACAATTCTTTTATGTTTCATAAAATCACCTTTTATAATATAAGTTAATTGAATACTATATCTCTTTAAATTCTATCACAATATAGAATTATTGTAAACTAAGGACAGAAAAAATATCTATGTTCCAGTGCTTAGTGAATTCCCAAAGTAAATTCCACTGTGGAATTTACTTTGTGAATTCACTGTTTTAATTTTTAACAAGTTTTGGTATTAATGGTATTAATATTGTTTAAATATAAAAAATATTTTCAGATTTTTATGATGTTGTATGTAAGAATAGATATATAGAATATTAAAATATGTTTATGTATAAAAAGATATGTATTGGTAAATGTATGTTGGAAAATTATGTATAATATGTATAAATAAAATTTTTATTTGATATTTTATATAATAAAAACTATTTTATTGATTAATTATTATATTTTTTTGTTATTTAACGATGATTTTATTAAAAATAAAAACAAAGAAAGTTTTATGCGAAAACAAATCACTTTTTTGTTGAATTTTTTTAAAAATATGCTAAAATAATTAAGTAAATTGTGGAAATATGTAAAATGTTGTTTTATGGATGTTTAGTAAATTATAACTCTTAAAGTTTTCTAA
>JAXJXA010000213.1:0-4522 GCA_036307745.1 Acutalibacteraceae bacterium
AAAACGGTGTATATGAAATGAATCCCAATGTACCGGAGCATTATAGAAGACTTCTAAGAGCACTTAAGGCAGAAAAGTGTATTCCAAACAGGATTGTATATAACTGGCACAAAGAAGCCAAGGATTTGGATAATGCACTGGAGAACAGCATTTATCGTATTTTTGGTTTGACTAAGGCATTAGTTACAGAATTACCAAAAGAGAAGGTAAAGCTCCTTATTCTGAATAATTATAAAGAAAATGTACAGACATTGTTATATGAAGCATTAAGCGGATTAGTAAAGACAGTGAATAAAGAATTCTCTAAATATTATTTCAAAGCTGTTGAACTTAAGACAGATTATGTTTATATGAATGAAATTCTCAATTATGAGTTTTCTGCAACAGACGGAGAGGAGATATGTTATACGGATGAAGGACGTTTTGTTCGTCAAATTACTGAGTATGATATAGAGAAAGAAACCCGTGGTATGCCATCACCATTCCGTAATCAGGGAGTATACCTGATTACGGGAGGAATGGGTAAACTTGCTACTCTTTTAGCAGAATATCTGGCAGAAAGATATCAGGCACGCTTGATTTTGTTGGGACGTTCTTCCTTGAATGAATCACAGAAAAATGAGATTTCCAGAATTGAATCATTGGGCGGAGAAGTGATGTTTATACAGGCAGATGTTTCTAACCAAAATGAAGTGAATGATGCAGTAAAACAGGCACGGCAGGTATTTAATAAGATACATGGTGTATTCCATTGTGCCGGAACAATTCGTGATCACCTTATTAAGGATAAGACTTATGAGGAGCTTGATGCGGTAATTCATTCAAAGGTAAAGGGTGCAGTTTATTTAGATGAAGCTTTGAAAGATGAACCTCTTGATTTCTTTACATTGTTTTCATCAACATCCTATCTTGGAAATGCAGGACAGGCTGATTATGCCTATGCCAATAGCTTTTTGAATAGGTTTGCAAACTATCGAGAAGAGCTTTGCGGTAAGGAGCAGCGTTATGGCAAAACCGTGAGTATGAGTTGGCCTCTTTGGAAAGATGGAGGTATGACTATGAGAGAAGAAACTATAAAACTTTTAAGAACAATAAATGGCTGTGTGCCACTTCCGAATGAAGTTGGATTAAAAGCTATAGAACAAATGCTGTTACAGAAACATAACCATATTATTTTGCAATATGGAGAAACAGAAAAAATCAGAAGCCAGAAAAATGCATAAGATAAGAAAGGAGGACTAGAACAGTGCAAATAAATAATGAAATTATATTAGAAAAAGTTAAAAATTTCCTTGTAAGTGCAGCATCTGATTTATTAAGAATCAGTGATATGGATATTGATAAGGACTTTGAAGATTACGGTTTGGATTCTATCAGTAATGTTCAGTTTGTAAACAAAATTAATGAATACTATTCGATTGATTTAATGCCAACTGTACTTTTTGAACTTGATGACCCAACAATTCGTACTTTAGCAGGTTATTTGTGTAATAAATATACAAGTGAACTTTCTTCTTTTTACAAGAGAGAACAGGAAGTTGAAGAAATTAGTTCTGTACCTGTAAGAAAAGATAAACCTGTTAGATATTTCAAAGAAGAAAGTATTATTAAAGAGCCTGATAAGGAAGAAAAGAGGGAAGAACCTCGTTTTGAAGCAATATCTCGTTTTATACATCCCGAGATGAAAGAAAAAGTAACATATATACCTTCTGTTGATAGAGAAAATGAACCTATTGCCATTATCGGTATGCAAGGAAAATTCCCAAAATCGCAGAATTTGGATGAATTTTGGATGAATCTAAAAGATGGAAAACAGTTAATAACAGAAACTCCAACAGAACGCTTTGACTGGAAAGAGTTTAACGATCCGGCTCTTCGTTGGGGTGGATTTATGGAGGATATTGATAAATTTGATGCTGACTTTTTTGGAATTGCAAAGCAAGATGCAGAAGCAATGGATCCACAGCACAGATTATTTCTGCAAACTACATGGAGTGCGATTGAAGACGCAGGATATAAACCTTCAGATTTATCCGGAACAAAAACAGCCGTATTTATCGGAATTGGAACCAAAGATTATTCAGAATTGATGAATCAAAAAAATGGTATTGGGTATAATCCATTTGCTATTACAGGTAGAGAACCTTTTATGCTGTGCAATCGTTTATCATCTATGTTGAATTTGCATGGTCCTAGTGAAGCTATTGATACAACGTGCTCAAGCTCACTTCTTGCTGTTCATAAGGCAGTTGAATCTATTCATATTGGTTCTAGTGAAATGGCTATTGTAGGCGGAGTTAATATCATCTTGACCCCCTCCAATTATGTAGCTTACAGTAATGCCGGAATGTTAAGTAAAACTGGACAATGCAGAGTATTTGATAAAGATGCAGACGGAACAGTTAGAAGTGAAGGTGTTGGTACTATTATTCTGAAGCCATTGAGTGCAGCTATCAGAGATGGAGACCATATTTATGCATTGATTAAAGCAACTTCACAAAATCATAAAGGAAAAAGTGCCTCTTTAACAGCACCAAATGCCAATGCAGAAGCAGATTTAATTATGGATGTTTTCCATAAGGCAAAAGTAGATCCTTCAACTGTTAATTATATAGAGGCACACAGTACCGGTACAAAATTAGGAGACCCTATTGAGATTACGGCAATTAAGAAAGCTTTGAAGGAACTGTATACAGAGAATGGAATTACATTGGATAAACAAACCTGTGCAATCAGTTCATTGAAAGCTAATGTTGGTCATCTTGAAACTGCGTCTGGCATTGCTGCCCTAATGAAAGTAATTCTTTCTTTGCAACATAATCAAATTCTAGGTGTAGGTAATTTCAAAGAGCTTAATCCCTACATCGACCTTACAGATACTCCTGTTTATATCAACGAGCATAATAGACCATGGAACAGGGTTGTAGAAGGTGTTCCAAGAAGAGCCGGAATAAGTGCTTTTGGATATGGCGGTGTAAATGCACATATTATGATAGAAGAATATATGGGCGAAAAAGAAAGCCAGCCAACTGTAAAAATAACAAAGGATAATCCGGTTGTTATTCTTTTATCAGCAAGAAACAAAGACCGACTGAGGGAACAGGCGAAACTTCTATGTAATGCACTTGATGAACAGCAGTTTGTAGATAGTGATTTGGCTAATATTGCGTACACACTTCAGATAGGAAGAGAAACTTTTGAAGAACGTCTGGCGTTTACAGCAGTAACCATTAATGATGTAAGAGAAACGCTTTCAAAGTTTATTCAAGGTGGAAATGATTCTGTTTATACAGGTAGAGTTCAGAAGAAAAATGAAATTATTACTATGCTCGAACACGATAAAGGTATGGAAGGAATTATCAATTCGTGGATGATAAACAAAGAGTATAATAAATTGCTTAAGCTATGGGTAAGTGGATGGCAGATTAATTGGAGTATGTTATATAAGAGCGGAAATTTAAAAAGGATATCTCTGCCAACCTATCCATTTGAAAAGAACCGTTATTGGTTAAATTTAGATGTAGAGGATGTTGTTAAACAACCACTACCACAAAAACCAAAAGTAGAAAAAGTACAGATGCCAGCGAGTATAGAAGAAAAAAATCAGAAAAGTGAAAAGATTGATAATGCACAGAAAGATTGTGTAAGAGAAATTATCGTAAAAGTAGCTTCGAATCTGCTTTGTGTGAATGTCAATGAGATTGATGAAAATCAGGAACTTTCTGAATATGGAATTGATTCTATTATCTTAACCCAGCTTCTACAACAGCTTCAAACTATTGATCCAACTCTTGATTTTGAGACATTGTACAACTGTAATACCATATATGAGATTATAGAGGCGGTTCATTTACCAGATTTATTGGAACAACAGATATCAACTGAAAAAGAATCAGAGAATAAGAAAATTGAAGTAGCAAAGAGTAGCGAAATTGTTAAAGTACCAGAAAAAGAAAAAAATATAGAGTTAAAATTCATAGAAATGGAACATGAAACAACTGCAAAATTGATAAAAGAAGCAGAATCTTTTGCACTTCCTACCCAATATCCAGAGATAATAAGATTGAATAAGGCATCTGATAAAAGACCTGTTTTTTGGTTCCACGGTGGATTTGGTGGTGTTGAAATTTATCGCATAATTGCACAAAATTTGGAACGTCCTTTCTATGGCATTCAGGCTAAAGGCTATTTAACAGATGATGCTCCAATTCTTGGAATGGAAGAAATGGCTTCATATTATATAAAATTAATTAAATCTGTTCAAAAAGAAGGGCCTTATGATTTAGGTGGATTATCTATGGGCGGAGTTATTGCATATGAAGTTACAAAACAACTTCAGGAAATGGGAGATAGTGTGAATTCCATTGTTATGCTGGAGTCTCTCTTCCAGGATGAAGAGGTAAAGAAAACTTGGACAAATATTGAAACAAGAGATATAAAGAAAGAGAGAATGTTAAGAGCAGTCAATTTGTTGCTTGGATTTACTTCATCAGTACAGTTGGAACTTATTTCTGAAAAAGAG
>JAXJXA010000214.1:0-13240 GCA_036307745.1 Acutalibacteraceae bacterium
GTCCCCCTCCCGTGCACAAAAATTCCCCCACAGTCTGTGTGATACTGGCCACGTTGTGTGGTGTCATCAGCACAGTCCGTGAGGGACGTGTTACATTGCGTATGGGTTAGTCGCTGTCACATTATGACAAAAGCCCTGCACCTTGTAACAAGATACAGAGCCTTTGCGTCTGTCGTGACGTCACACGTTTGTCATAGAAGATTGCCAGTCCACTGTGCAAGGGCAGTCGGTAAACTGTAGCAGTCCCTCGTCACGTCCACGCAATTATCGTATGAGTCACAACTGATATTATACTATCATAATACTACTTGATTGTAAAGGTCGTTTTTTCCAGCACGATACCACCCTTGTAACGTCTTGGCATTAGCTTGCCCTCGAATGTCTGACCGCTGGTAAAGTTATCATAGGTAACGTCTTCCTTGACATTATCTGGCATACCCGCACACGTCACCTTTGTGATACCATACTCAATAATGTCACCGTTCCTATAAATGTAAGTAGCCTTTGGTAGAAGCTTTGCATAGTTCTTGAGACTGTCTGCCTTCGTCTCGTGCATAGTTTCCATATACGTTTTTGCTCGTATATACTTGCTATCTGTGAAGTGCCCCTCATTCTTCCACGCACCCAGCTTCGTGTCGTGCACTTCTAGTCCTTCTGGTATGTCTGTACCAATAAGGTGCAAGCTGTCTGTGTCTGCATAGATAAACCTATCATACACGCTTTGTGCACTTCTTATCGTCAAGTCACGGGCATATGCTGTGATGAACGCACCCATAGCTGTATATACAGGGTCACGAAGTTCTGGCTCGTCTAACTTGTAACGCACAACGCCAGCGTCGTCAAGGTATGGTATCTTTTTCACTGCCCTTGGATTAGTCGCAAACTTACCATACAAATTGTTAAGCATAAGCTTGGCAAGCTGACGCATAGCACCTGTGCTGGTCTCTTTGATGTGTGACCAATAATCAATATAATCACCGAACAACATTTCACCCGAAGCCTGTTTGAACTTCCACCCGCATATATACTCAAGGTTATATACGTCGTAGTGCTCAAGGAATAACGCAAGGTCTACATTAGTGAGCGTTAGCTGTACAATGTCACCGTCACTGTCTTTCAAATATTCAGTCTCTACAAAGCGTCTGTTACCTTTTAGCTGTATCGTTGGTATGTGGTCTTTTTTCAGTTCAAACTCACACTGTAACCTTACAATAAAAAGTGGGTAGTTTTCGTCGGGAACTGGCTCACCCTCGAAGTACATTGGGTAGCCATACGGTAGCATACAATAACGCATGCGGGACGGGTAAAGTGAGTTAACGTCCAGCGTTATCCCTTTAAGCCCACGCTTGTTCCTGTGTTTAGGATTGAGGTATACGAACCCACCCTTATAGGCTTGTCGTATGTCAGCGTCAAGTTCCACGGGAAGCACGGGAAACCACTTCTCAAACTTGTTCTTGCTAATAATGTCCTTGTACCCGTTCAGTGCGTCAGAGCCTATTGTCATTTTCTTTAGCCCCTTTTCAAGCTGTATCTTTAAGGCTTGGGCTACGATTTTACAGTCCTTGACTATATACGTCTTTTCATCTTCTGTCAGTACGTGGTCTATCGGTCTATAGGCTTCATAATCTATGCTGCCTTTTTCGTCTTCCAGCTCAAACGCCTTTGCTATCGTAGCCACCTTAAAGGGTAGCTTTTTAAGACTATCATAGAAGACAACCTTTTTATAGGTCTTGTTTTTCAGCTTCTCAAAGTAGACCGTGATAGAGTAGAATACCCCGTCATCTGTGATAAGTGTCTCAAAGGTTTTGCTCGCTTTACTGTCACTGTATTTATAGCCGTTATTCAGTAACCACGATAAAATGAACTCACCGTCAAACTTGAGATTGTGGAAGTAACAGACTGTGTTTTTATTAGCCAGCCACCTCATAAACCTATCGAGTGACGTATCAAGGTATACGGTTTCCTCGGTGTCTATGTCTACAGCACATACAGCCCACGCTCTGACATCTTCTCTTTGTGTAGTTGTCTCTAAGTCAGCCATAATGGTCTGTCTCTTTATAGCCATAGCAAGCACCTCTATTCTACGTCGTCATATTCTTCCTCTTTTAGTTTCATACCAAGTGACGCTCGTATCTGGTTAAGCTTGCCAGCTCTTGCTGACGGGTCATACACATAACCCACTTCCAGCATTTCATCTTTTTGTATCATTTCCATATATTGCTCTGGCTTCATCATTCGGATCTTCATCATTACGTCTTTAGCGTCATCACCGAAGACGTTTTCCAATGCTTGCATATGGTTACGCTTATACAGTCGTATTCTATCCGTGATATAGTTCGGGTCTAGTGTTCTCTCGACGTTCGATAGATAACGCTCAAACTCCTCTTTGCTCTTAAACTTTTGCAAAGACTTATGCTTACGTGATAAAATAAAATCACTTTCTTTGCCCATACGCTGTAAGGAAGCTACCGTGTCGCCTGTATCTTTTCCACCCATAAAACGTGGTAAGCTTCCTTCATCTTCTAACATTTTCATACGTTTTCTATTAGCCCTGTTGACTACACTCTCAAGGGCTTTTTTCTCGTGTTGTGTGAAGGTGACACCGTGCTGGTTTAAGAGTGACCCGTCTTCCAGCTTCTTTAGGTTTTTCCTACCTTTAACACGTCCACCCGTATATTGCTCACCTTCAAAGGAAGGCTTCGCACGCTTGCCACCTTTCCACACACCTTTACTTTGCTTCTTTGCTTGCTGGTCTCTGATGTGTTGTTTTAGTCTCTTTTTTGCCATACCTTAACCCTCTGTCTTCTTATAAAAGCTCGTATACACAGCCTTTCTCAATAGTTGCTTTATCTCGTCGGGTATGAAGTCACCCAGATTGTGCCTTGCGATAGCCTTATCAAGTCTCGCAAGCTCTTTGTCTATGTCTCTGGTGTATATCTCAAGCTTCTTAGCACTCGAAAACTTAAACAAGTCACCATATGGAGTGACGTACTCATACGGTGACTTACCCAAGTCATAATACACACCACGACGACTTACAATAATGTTATCGTCCATAGTGTTTACCTCTCTTATTCTGGATAGAACTCTACGTTGATGTATGAGCGATTATTCTTTGACTTCTTCTCTGTCATCAACATTGGAAGTCCCTCTGTGATAATCTCTTCACGGTAGCCCTCTGCTTCTAACTGTTGCATCTGGTCTGTAAGAACTGTACCACCGAAGTAGAATGTCTTAGTTCTTTCCTTTGTGATGAACGCCACGTACTCACGTCCGTCCTCACCTGCTAAAAAGCCATAGTCTGTGATAGTGCTTACCTGTCCGACTAACTCCTTAGCGTCACCCTTCTCACGTCCGTCCATAAATGGAAGCTGAACGCTGAATTCCTTTGCTCTGTCCTTTAATGATTTTCTCTGTGTGCTCATAATGGCAACCTCCTAAAATATATTATAGTGACCTGTCTTATCAATACGGGTGGGTCAGTTCCCGTAGACGCTGGAACGTGGCCAGCGTTTCGACTATTTAGCTCCTTCGTCTATAGCATAGTTTATTGAGTCCTTTAACATAGCAACAATGCTACTCTTTAAGTCTGTAGGGCAATCTGTCAGTATACACCTTGTTATTTCTTCTATCATTACAGCAGTGTCTATCATAATTTGAAAATTTGACCCTGTCGCTTGTAAACTTCCTTCACCTCTATCAAATTTAGCTTTAACCATATCTTCTTACCTATTATCTTTCTAAACTAAAACAATATCAAAGTCGTCTGTCATCTCGTACAACATAGCGTACAAGTCCTTCACGTAGTTGTTTGTGCTATACAGCATATAGTAGTTTTTACCGTGTAGCTCCATAACCTTTAAGTCAATGTTCTCTGACTTCTGCCATAAGTCCAAGAATACCTCGTGTACCTCGTCTGGTAAGTCACTCACCTTGATAGTCAAGTGGTCGTTGTAAATGCTTACTTTGATAGGTTCATACATTTTTGTAATTTTGCTCATTTTGGCAACCTCCTAAAATATGTTATTGTGTGCCACTCGAAGTGGCTAATAGTATCTTACTATATTCAGAAAATAATGTCAACACATTTTTTCACTTTTTATAAAAAATGTTAGTTGTCATAATATACCATAAATACTATACTAAAATAGTAGTTTACATAATTTCATTATGTCAATCTTAGAAAGGAAGGTGTTAAGAATGACATTAGAAGAAGCACAGGCACAGATAGTCGAGCTTACAGAAAAAGTGACAGAGCTGACTAATGAGCGTGACACATTATCAGAGAATAACAAAAAGTTGTCTGATGACTACGAAAAAGTACGCACATTAAATCAGCGTTACTTTGAAAAGCTCACAGCACAGGACGTGGGCGAAGACGACCACGACGACAACGAGGAAGTGCAGAGCTTAGAAGACTTTGCACGTTCACTAACTATTTAATAGAAGGAGGGCAATACAATGGGATATGGTATTGACACATTAAACAGCATTAGAGCCAATGCGTCAGCAGACTATCAGGCTCGTATTCCTGTAGCGACACAGGAAAACATCACAGCGATTGGTAACGCATTACAGGCGTACACTCTCGCATACAACGAATTTTGCGAGTTGCTTGTAAACAAAATCGGCAAAACATTACTTGAGAGCAAGCTCTTTAAGAACAAGCTCGCTCGCTTTAAGAAGGGGACAGTCTTAACACAGCAGGACGTTGAGGAAATCTTTATCGGTATGGCAAAGGCAGAAGGTAGCTACAACCCAGCGGGCCCTAACCCACTTGGTAGAAGAGAGCTTCCAGACATCAAGGTTATCTATCATAGACAGAATAGACAGGACTACTACGCTATTTCTATCGGTGACATTGACTTTATCCGTGTATTTAGAAGTGAAGCGACTTTTGAAAGCTTTATGGCAGAGCTCATCAACTCTGTATACTCTGGTGCAGAGTACGACGAGTGGGTAGCTATGAAGGAGCTTCTTGGAAGCTATGACGGTTACTTTGACGTACAGGTGCCAGCTATCACAGAAGACGTGGCTGCTAAGACAGCGACTAAATTCGTGAAGACACTCCGTAAGATTGTGCAGGACTTAGGCTTTGCGTCAGAGAAGCACAACAAGGCTGGCGTGAAGACTTGGACAAAGGCAGAAGACCTTGTACTTCTCATCAACAAGGACGTTATCGCAGAGATTGACGTGGAAGTATTAGCTAAGGCGTTCAATATGGGTAAGACAGACATACAGGTTGAGATTATCCCAATGGACGACTTTGGAAGTCTTACAGACACATATGGTCTTTTAGTAGACAAGGACTTCTTCAGAGTTTGGGACACACTCTCACATATGGAGCCACAGCGTAACGCACAGGGCTTATTCACAAACTACTTCTATCACGTTCACCAGATATTATCATTATCGACATTCAAGAACGCTGTTAGATTGACTACAAAGGCTGTCACAGAGTAAGAGAAAGAAGGTGTAAGGTATGAGCACTCCGCAGTCAAGAATTTACATTTGTAACGGTGTACGCCTTGACAATAGATATGAGCACACTATCACGTTTGACAACGTGCCAGCTCAACACAGCTTCTTTATGGATAAGGTAGTTCATACCTTATCCGCTTACACCTACTTACGTAGGACGTGGAACTTGAAAGTCGCCCTTCCAGCAGGAACGTCAATGGCGAGTGCACAGAATTGGAACTATCTCTTTTTCACGAACGACAACTACTCTGATGAGCTGGCAAACACATACTACTACTATTTTATTAACCACGTTGAGTATGTGAACGACTCCACTGTGGAGCTGACACTTGAGCTTGACGTTATGCAGACGCACCACTTTGACTTTGCCTTGCAACCTTGCTTCGTGGAACGTCATCACACAGAGTCGGACGAAGTAGGCGAGCACTTAGTCGCAGAAGACTTGGAGCTTGGGGACTTGGTGAGTGAGTTTGCGTATGACGCAGAGGATATGAAAGACCTTTGTATCTTGATACTATCCACATACAACCCACAGACAACGGGTGAAGACCAGACAGCCACCGTGTTGGCTAGTTGCTACGACGGTGTTTTCAGCGGTCTTGGTGTGTATGCAGTCAATATGGAAAGCTGGCAAGCTCTCGGGTCTAAATTGTATTTGCTCAGTGAAGCAGGAAAAATTGACGGTATCGTGAGCATATGGGTCTACCCTAAGTCACTTGTGGAGCTGGCAGAGGGTGAGACGTGGGACGGTTTAGCACTTTGTAAGGGTGTGGCAGGTACGAAGAAGTTACCTGTTACAGTTGCAAAGAAGCAGTCGAAGCTAGGCAACTACACACCAAAAAATAAGAAGGTACTCACTTACCCATTCAACTTCCTGTATGCGTCCAACAACGCTGGCACAGCTTCGGTGTATCGCTATGAGCGATTTACCAACGACAAGTGTGAGTTTGAGCTATCGGGTGCATTGTCACCAGAGGGTGTGGCTAGGTGTACACCGCAATACTATAACGGTGTAGCCAATAACTATGATGAGGGTATCACGTTGGCTGGCTATCCGACTTGTGCGTGGAACTCTGACACCTACAAGATATGGCTTGCACAAAATCAGAATACCAACAACTTATCAATGGCAACGTCTGGCTTGTCTATCGCTGGCGGTGTGGCAACAAGCGTGGCGGGACTCGCAACAGGCAACTTAGTGCTTGCAGGTGCGGGAGCTATGACCGCTATACACGGGGGCACGCAGATAGCGTCCACGTTAGCAGCTAAAAAAGATATGGAAGTACAGCCACCTCAAGCGAGGGGCAATTTTTCGTCTAATGTAAACGTGGTTAACGGTAAGCAGTTGTTTTCTTTCTATTTTAAGCGAGTAGACGACGAGCACGCTCGTATCATAGACGACTACTTCACAATGTATGGGTATCGTATCAACAAAAAGATGACGCCAAACCCAAAGGCACGTCCAGCATACACCTATATAAAGACAATCGGGTGCTTGATACACGGGACAATGTGCACAGAGGACATTGTAAAGATAGAAAGCATATTTGATAAAGGCATAACCTTCTGGCGTGACGGTGACCAGATAGGCAACTATAACCAAGACAATGCACCGTCGTAGAAATGAGGTGATTAAGTGGCAAGAAAAAGACCCACTTTGACAGACCTTCTGAACGACCTCACAGCTCGTATCTTATACGACAAGTTTAAGCTTATTGCTATCAATGAATTTAAGTGGAACGGTCTACCAGAAGGGATAGAGGAAAAGTATATCGAGACAAGACTTTTTGACTTTGGAAAAGCTATCTTTTTCAAAGACCCTGCTATGAGTTATATGTGTTTAGAAGCACAGGGGCTTGGAAAACTTAACCCATACGGTGAGGAACTAAAGTGGCGTGCGTTTGGCATGAACTACAGCAAGGTCTATAATGCTGACGATTGCGTCATCATTGACAACAACAAGCTACGTATGGCAACCCGTGACGTTATAATGTTTTATGTGAATAAGCTCACAGAGGCAGAGCGTACTATGGATGTTAACGTCAAGTCCGTTAAAACGCCAATCGTGTTTGCTTGCGACCAGAACGACGTGTTGACGTTCAAGCGTATCTTTCAGCAGGTAGACGGGAACGTGCCAGCGATATTTGCTGACCGTAACTTGTCAATGGAAAGTATACAGGCGTTTGACACAAAAGCCAAGTTTATGGGCAACGAGCTTATGGACTACAAGAAGTCAGTCGAGAATGAGCTGTTGACCTTCTTGGGCTTCAATAACTTGGCTGTCGACAAAAAGGAGCGTCTTATCACAGACGAAGCCAACAGCAACAATGAACTTATCGAAAGCTTCGCAGACTTACAGCTTGAAAGCAGACAGAAGGCTTGCGAAGCTATAAACGAGCTTTACGGTCTTAACATAAGCGTAGAGCGTAGACAGAATAATGTGGAAGGAGTGGATAACAATGTGGACAACACCAATGTATGATACCAGCAACCTCACTGTCGAGCTTCGAGAAATCGTTGACAGTGGCGTTGACATCTGGGACTTTGACTATCCTTCCTATTATGAAGGTACACAGCGTATGGAGTTTGAGCAGAAAGTCATTGACCACTACTACACTAGACAGATAGGGCAGGAGACAGTCGGACGCTGGTTGCATATGTTCAGAACCCGTATTCGTGAGATTATGCCCTACTACATACAGCTCTATAAGTCGCAAGCTCTTATGGACTCCATAGAAGACCCTTTCGGTAACGTGGATATTACAGAGACTTTTGAGCAGACCACAACAGGTAAGAGCAGTTCGGAAGGTTCTGGAACAACGACAGACAGTTCAGAAGGTTCTGGAACAACTCACAGCAACCAGACGGACAACGTGGATAAGCTTCATAAGTTGTTAGTCACTCCACAGGGTAGTGTTGACAACCTAGAGGGCTATCTGACCGAAGCAACAACGGACAAGGACAAAATGACAGCAACCTTGGAAAGCTCAACCACTACTACGAACAGTTCAGAGGGTACGACTGCCACAACGAACAGTTCAGAGAGTGAAGGGACAGTCAAGCATACCTTCACTAAAAAGGGTAATCAAGGTGTGAATACATACGCACACGATATGAAGGAGCTTAGAGAGACGTTCCTCAATATCGACTTACAGATTATCAATGAGTTAAAAGACCTCTTTTTACAGGTCTACTAGGAAGGAGTGAAACAATATGATTGAAAAAATAGGACATTATTCCTTAACGAACCCAGCGTCCGTGTATGATGAGGAAGCCTTAACCGCCTTAGAGCTCGCTGGAAGAACGACAGCCAAAATGAATGAAACCATTGAGATAGTCAATAACTTCTTTGATAAAACAGAGAATAGACTAGATAAACAGAGCGAAGAAATGTCGAAACTTTTTGACAGTGTACCTGCCAGTGTAAACAAATGGTTGAATGAACACCCAGAAGTGACGACAACCTTACAGGACGGTGAAATCATACTTGATAAGTTCCACCGTTCCATTTTAAGCGTGTTGCATAATGGATATTACTCAACCGCTGGGAGCGGTGTGGTTGGTGACGGTGTAGCTGATGACACACTCAACTTGCAAGGTCTTATCAACTCTACGAAGTCTGGTGACACACTTCTTATCCCTTCGGATATGGTGTGCAAAATCACTGACACTATAACGGTTCATAAAAATATCAACTTCTTATGTCTCGGTACACTCATCTATTGTGGTGTGAAAGACAGACCAGCTTTACACATCAAGGGTGTAAGTAACAAGAAGATAATGGTTGCCAGCGTGCGTGATGAGGAAGTAGGTACTTGGCACGGTTGGGACGTGGAAGACTACGCAGGTATTAAATTTGAGAACTTGTGGCACTGTGAGGTAAAAGTAGGTAGTGTGTTTAACTTCACTACAGGTGTTCAGTTTGTGGCAAGTGGCGGGCTAAATGGCGGGTTCTGTAACAACCTATTTGATATATTTACCTTGCAAAATAACCAGATAGGACTTGACCTTATTGGTGATGGTGTTCAGTCTTGGATAAACGCAAACATTATCAATAATATGTGGGTAAGCTACACAGCAACAAGTGACGCTTTCTACACAGCAGATAAAGAGCGTTATGGTATTCGAGAGACCTTCAAAAATGGTTGTGAGTTCCCACACGATACCAATATTTTCAATGGTGTCAAATTCGACCTTTACAAGTTGAGCGGTGGAAGCTTCACGTCTATTGCCCTAAGTCGAGCAAAATACTGGGTCTTCAATGACTACCGCTTAGAGCTCATTGGTGATAACGTAAGATTTTGCGATATTGATATGCAGTACAATGCTGTTGAGGGTATCACGTTCACACCTATTGCAGAGTTACGTGGTGCTATGAATAACGTAACTGTGAATGTATCAAATTATGGTGCTTCTAGTTATGCGTACCCTAAGATTTTTGAAATTACCAGGGGCATACAGCAACTTGAGTACAGATTGCTCGAAGCTCATAATTTTGCTGGTAAACAGAGAACCTATGCACCTTCCTTCACTTGTATTGAAGACTGGTTTGCCTTGGTGTCTACCGAAGCAACCATAAAAGAAAATACATACGTCTACACGGGTGTGAATGAACCACACTATGCACAGCTCTATGAAAATGTACGTTATTTTAAGGGTGTAAAAGCTGGCGATACAATACGTTGTCGTATGAATGAAGCTGTCGAAGGTAGCTGTTTTATGTGGGTGAAGTGCTACGACGCAGACGGAAACGTTATCAAGTCGCAGTGTGTGAGTGGTAATGGCTTCTACTGGGATAGCTCAACCAATACCTATAAAAACACACATAACTTAAATGACTGTATGTTCACAGCGTTTAAGGACTGTGAGACTGTAGCGGTTCTTTTCTTTGGAAAAGCCACAGCTCTGTCTATCTATACGACTGGTGAAGCTGTCAGCGTGTTGAAAAGTCTGGACGCTTCCAGAAATAAGAGTGGACGCTGTTACGCTCAATCTGTCCCAAGTATAGTGGATAATTTTGAGGTTGGTGACGTTTTACTCAACGCAACATCTACTGAATGTTATGGTTGGGAACTCACTGTCAACGATAATGTGAAATCGTGGACACAGATTTAAGGGGGTGCGATTATGGATGTAACAGTAATAGCTGAATTATTTACAAACTACGGGATGACATTTGTGTTAATGTCTTACTTCCTGTTTAAAGATTATAAATTCAATCAGCAAATATTAGACACGCTCAGTGCCATAAACGTGGTGCTGACGAAGCTGGAAACTTGGCACGCAAAGGAAGGTGAGTAGCTATGAAGCAGGGTGACGTGATTAAGCTAAAAGCGGGGGCAACCTATTACAATGGTAAAAGCATACCGTCTTGGGTGTTTAGCAGCACGCTTTACTACAGAGGTGAAAACTCAAACGGTGTTGTGTTCAGCACACAGAAGACAGGTGCAGTCACAGGAACGGTCAACCCGTCAATGATCGTGGGATATTCTGCTCCAACAGCGACAGACAATAGTGCCCTTGGTGTCGCTCTCAATAAATGTATCTCGGATATACAAACCCTATCAAGCTTCAAGGAGTTGTCAAAACTCTTATAATGGGTGCGATAGCGTCAGCAGTAGCGTGGGCACTCGCTATTGCTAATGATGACTCACACGGTTACGACCAGACTAATCGCTGGGGGCTTGACTATGACTGTAGCTCATTAGTGATACAAGCCTACGAGCAAGCTGGCGTTCCTGTGAAGACAAACGGAGCAACGTATACCGGTAATATGGTTAGCGTCTTCAAGAAGACAGGCTTCGTTGATGTGACTAATCAAGTTACCTTATCCACAGGTGCTGGGCTTATAGCTGGTGACGTGGTATGGAAAAGTGGTCACGTTGAAATGGTGTCACGTTCTGGGTATCTTGTTGGTGCTCGCATCAATGAGAACGGTGAGACCGCAGGCGGTCAAGTGGGTGACCAGACGGGTAGTGAAATATCAGAACGTACCTATTACAACAGCCCTTGGACTACGGTACTTCGTTACCCAGAGCAGACCGTCAACAAGTTGGATGTCGTATCTGGCAATAGATACTTAAGTCAGTCAGAAATGACTATCAACGCAACATACATAAAGAATTGGTTATTGGCTAAAGGGTGGACGCTCAACGCTATCTGCGGAATGCTTGGCAATATGCAGGTAGAAAGTACAATCAACCCTGCTTTATGGCAGAGTATGGACGAAGGAAATGTCAATATTGGCTTTGGCTTGGTTCAGTGGACGCCAGCTAGTAAGCTCATAAGCTATGCAGAGAGCATAGGAGCTAGTTACTCGGATATTGATACACAGCTACAGCGTATCATCTACGAGAAGGACAACGGTGTGCAATACTATAAGACTAGTGCACACCCATTGACCTTCACACAGTTTACTAAGTCAACGAAAAGTCCAGAGTATCTGGCGAGTGCGTTCCTTAAAAACTACGAGCGTGCTGGTGTTGAAAAGGAAGACGTAAGACGCAGTAATGCTCGTTATTGGTATGACTACTTCACAGAGCAGGGCGACGGTGGCATTGAAAGTGACGAGCCTGTGGGTAATGGTAAAGTAGTAAAAAGCAAGGCTATGAGCCTTCTAATGTTAGTATTAGCAACAAGGAAGTGATGATTATGTGGTACGACAAGCAACAGCTTTTATCGCACAACAAAATATTGAATATGGTACTCTCAAACCGTGGTGGCGGTAAGACGTTCCACTTCACCAGATACGCTATAGACAAGTACAAGCGTAAGAAGACACAGACCGTGTGGGTGCGACGCTATCAAACAGAGATAGACGAAATGCTCACCAATGGCAAGTTCTTTGACGCTGTGCGAGAGTATTATCCAGATGATGAGTTAAAAGTCGAAGGCAATCTAGGTTATATCAACGGTGAAGTGTGTATCTACTTTATAGCCTTGAGTACGTCAAGACAGCTCAAGTCAAACAACTACCCGTTTGTAGACCTTATCGTCTTTGACGAGTTTATTATCGACAAGGGCAGAGTGACCTATCTCAAGTCAGAAGTCGAAGTCTTTCTCGATTTATATGAGACTATCGCTCGTATGCGTGACAATGTACGTGCTGTGTTGCTTGCTAATAGTATCACGATAGTCAACCCGTATTTCCTATTCTGGAACATAAAGCCAGACACGAGCAAGCGTTTCACCGTTCAAGGTCAAGTATGCGTTGAGCTGTTCACAGACGCTGACTTTATCAGCAAGAAGAAGCAAACAAGGTTTGGACAGTTGGTTGACGGTACAAGGTACGGTGATTATGCGATAGAAAACAAGTGGCTTCTTGACAATGAGACCTTTATCGAAGACAAGTCACCGCATAGCGAGTTTATGCTAGGAATGAAATACAATGGCATTATGTACGGCTTCTGGGTAGACTACAAGCAGGGACTTATCTATGTGAACAAGCAATATGACCCTTCCTCATATAGCCTGTACTGTCTCACAAAGGACGACCACGAAGCGAACTTGTTATTGATTAAGTCGCTATCAGAGAGTAAGCGAGTACAGCGTATCGTGTTTGCGTTTCGTAATGGCTTGTTACGTTTCTCTGATATGCAAGTCAAAAATCAGTTCTACGAGTATATAGGCTTCTTTGTTAGGTGATAGCGACGAGCCTATACGCAATGTAACACGTCCCTCACGGACTGTGCTGATGACACCACACAACGTGGCCAGTATCACACAGACTGTGGGGGAATTTTTGTGCACGGGAGGGGGA
>JAXJXA010000215.1:0-1734 GCA_036307745.1 Acutalibacteraceae bacterium
CCTCGAAATACGTCTGTATTTCTGCGGCTTTTTGCCTTGAAATCAATCGTTTTGAAACAAAAATCAAGCACTTTTTCTATTTTCAAATAGCCCTAAACACCGTTTAAAATCGGTAAAAGATTTTAGAGCATATTTTGTACTGAACGAATACTGATCCACAGAAAGGCTGTCGCCTTTCAAGGACGCAGTATGAAGTGCAGTGCGAAAAATGCCGAAATGATTTATGTTTTTTAAATGGTGTTTAGTATCAATTTCTTGTCATCAGAAAACCTCTGTCGCACGCATTTCTTCAAGCATTTCCATAACCTTTTTAGAAGCATTGCGAAGCTCACGGGGACTACCTGTTGTTATACCCAATTCCTGAGGGGTAATAGGATCACCAAAGGTTACTCTGGTTTTTCTGAACATTTTCATCAACTTTTTCTCTGGTGTGATACAAGCTGGCACAATAGGAGTATTAGTAGCGTGTGCTATAAGCATCGCACCTGAACGCGGACGAAGAAACTCACCTGTTTTAGACCTTTTCCCCTCAAAGAAGATTGTCATAACACCACCATCACGAAGAATATCCTCACCTGTTGTAATCGCCTCCTGCTCTACACCGTCACCCCTTACAACTGGAAATGCTCCAAGTGCAGTTATCAGCTTGGCGAAAAGTTTATTTTTAAACAACTCTGATTTAGCCATAAAACGTAATTTACGTTTACGCTGACCCAGTCCCAAAACAACCGGATCAAGATATGATAAATGGTTTGAAATTATTATGTAAGCCCCTTCTTCTGGAATATTATCTCTATTTCTGAATTTTACTCTGTACAAAGGAGTAATAATGACCGACAAAACTACATTCGCCAGTGAGTAAAGCCAAGCCTTCTGCTTATTTTTCTTTGCCATACTTTACCTCCTGATTATTTATTTTATCTTTTGGTTTACTACCTCTATGATTCTTGCAACTGACTGCTCTAAAGTATCATACGAGGTATCAATAGTAATTGAATCTTCCGCAGGCTTCAGAGGTGCAATCTCACGATGTGAATCATTATAATCACGCTCTATAATATCCTTAAGAATTTTATTATAATCTTCCTCTTTGCCCATAGCCAAGTAATCATTATATCTTCTTTTTGCTCTACATTCAGATGAAGCTGTAAGAAAAATTTTAACCTGTGCATCAGGCAAAACTACTGTTCCTATATCTCTGCCATCCATAATCACATTATTTTCTTTGGCAATATTTCTTTGCAAGTCCAGAAGAAATGCACGCACAACCGGCAAAGCAGAAACCTTTGATGCCATCATTGAAACCTCAGAAGTTCTTATTTTATCAGAAACATCTGTAGTATTAAGAAAAACTCTCTGTTCACCGTCAATGAATTTTATTTCTACTTTTGTATCCTCAAGAAGACTTTTCACCTGTATTTCGTTTGAAATATCAGTATTATTTAAAATAGCATTTAAAGCTATGGAACGATACAATGCTCCGGTGTCAACATAAATATATGAAAGTTGTTTAGAAACTGTTTTTGCTATTGTACTCTTACCTGCACCAGCAGGTCCATCTATTGCTATTGATACCATAAATTATCTCCTAACATTATAATAAAAATATTGATGTTATCCCTCAGTCATCTAAAAACTAGAGAGTTGTTTCTATAAAAAACATTTAAAAATCACAAAATTCAGATTATACTAGGGCTTGTTTAAAAATAGACAGTGCTTTTGATTTTTCAAACA
>JAXJXA010000216.1:0-1838 GCA_036307745.1 Acutalibacteraceae bacterium
GGAATAATTCCTTCTGTTCTTGATAAATACTCAAAAGCCTCCACAGCTTCATCATCAGTAACAGGCACATACTCTGCTCTTCCAATATCTCTCAAGTAAGCATGTTCAGGACCAATACCGGGATAGTCAAGACCTGCTGAAATTGAATAAACAGGTGCAATCTGTCCGTATTCATCTTGGCAAAAGTACGATTTCATACCGTGGAATATACCCTTTGAGCCAGTTGCCATAGTAGCTGCTGTATACGGAGTTTCTGCTCCCTTACCGGCAGCCTCACAACCAATAAGTCTTACTTCGTTATCATCTATAAAATTATAGAAAGCTCCAATAGCATTACTTCCACCACCTACACAAGCCATTACAATGTCAGGTAATCTGCCTTCTTTCTCCATCATCTGTTCTTTTATTTCTTTACTGATAACACTCTGGAGATCTCGAACAATAGTTGGAAATGGATGCGGTCCCACAGCAGAACCAAGTACATAGTGAGTATCATCCAGTCTGTTACTCCACTCTTTCATAGTTTCGTTAACTGCATCCTTAAGAGTCATAGTACCACTTGTTACAGCCTCAACCTCTGCCCCTAACAAACGCATACGATATACATTAAGAGCTTGACGTACAGTATCTTCTTTACCCATATACACCTTACATTCCATACCCATCAATGCTGCAATAGTTGCTGTTGCCACACCGTGTTGACCTGCACCTGTTTCGGCAATAACCCTTGTTTTTCCCATTTTTTTTGCTAACAAACACTGACCAATAACATTGTTAATCTTATGTGAACCTGTGTGGTTAAGATCTTCTCTCTTAAGATAAATTTTAGCACCACCCAAATCTTTTGTCATTTTTTCAGCATAATATAGTCTTGATGGTCTGCCAGCATACTCATTTAAAAGTTCTGTAAGTTCTTTCTGGAACTGTGGATCATTTTTATAGTAATTATAAGCCTCTTCAAGCTCTATTACAGCATTCATAAGTGTTTCGGGTATAAACTGTCCACCCAAATCTCCAAATAATCCCTTTGACATTTATTTTGTCCTCCTAACCTCTTCTATAATAATCTTAATTTTATCTTCATCTTTATATCCGTCTGTTTCTACACCACTGCTAAGATCAACGCAATATGGTTTAATCTGTTTTATAGCTATAGCAACATTTTTACTGTTAAGTCCTCCTGCAAGAAAAAACGGCTTTTTAAGCTGTGGAATAATATCCCAGTTAAAAATTTTTCCAGCTCCGCCATATTCACTTTCGGAGTATGCATCTAAAAGTAGGTAATCACATTCCAACTTTTCTGCTAACAAAACCTGTTCTGTACTTTGCACACGCACTGCTTTTATAATAGGTTTATCCGAAAATTGCTTTAGTTTTGCAATGTAGTTTTCATCTTCATCACCGTGGAGCTGAATAATATCAATTATATTCTTGTTACATAAATCTGAAATAAATTCCACAGGCTCATTCACAAATACACCCACAACTTTTATATCACTTTTAAGTTTTGTTTTCAGCTTTTCAGCCTGCTGTGGCGTTATCTGACGTTTGCTTTTTGAGAAAACAAAGCCTGCAAAATCGGGCTTGTGTCTGTTGACATAATCAATATCACATTCACGTTTAAGTCCGCAAATTTTAATCAGGCTCAAATCGTTTCACCACCCTTCAATTCTTCAAGCATTTCTTTTTTGTTTTTACTACGCATAAAGGTTTCACCAATAAGAACAGCATCAATTTTCGCCTTTTTCATCATTTTTATATCCTTTGCGGTTTTTATTCCGCTTTCTCCTACAAATATAATATCATCTGAAACCAAATTACGCAAGTCAATACAGTTA
>JAXJXA010000217.1:0-3484 GCA_036307745.1 Acutalibacteraceae bacterium
GGATATAACAGGTGATGCAAATGTAAGCAGACTATTTAGCTTAGGAACAGGACTTTTTGCAGGTGGCAAAACAAATCAAGCGTTAGATTCATTAGATAATGTATCAAGCACAGTAAGAAGGCTTAATAATCTGGACAATGTTACTGATGTGACCAAAACACTTGATGATGTTACAATAAAACAGCCACAAAAACTTAAAAGTGTTGAATCGTATAGCAATTGGGATGATATGAAATCTGCACATAAGGGAATGGTTACAAAGTTTGTTCAGAATAATAAACCTAAATATTCCCCTAATGTTAAAAAATGGTTTGAAAAAGATGGTAGTTTAGTAATAGAAACATTAGAGGATAATACACAAGTATGGAAATATACCAATAAAGCAGGTGATTCAGTTTCTTATATACCAAAAATAGTAAATGGAGAAGAAGTTAAGGTGCCTGATTTTTCAGATTATCTACATCCAAATGGCGATATTTCTAGAGTTAATATTGGAAAGTTTTCTGGTGATAGAGCTAAAGATATAGAAACCTTTTTGAATATGACTGGATTAGATGAAATTCCAGAGGGTTATACTTTGCATCACGGGATTCCAAATGGTGTAGTTGAATTAGTTGAAACAGAAATTCATAGAGAGTTTACACATATTGGTGGTTTTAGTTTGTTTAAATAAATTTTATTGTATATGTAGAAAGGAAAAGTTTAAATGCTAAAAATTTTTAAATTTTATGAAACTGATGTATCAAAAGAAATTTATGAATTTGAAAATAAATATAATATAAAATTACCTGAACTATATAAAAAGTTCATTTTGAAATATAATGGTGGAAATACCCCAAAAACAAGCTTTAAAATTAATGGGATTTCTTCTGATATAAGAGTGTTTTATGGCTTTAGAAATGTAAGCAAAAATTACAACTTTTCGCTATTAATGGGAAGCGATTATTTAGAATTATTTATTAATGATAATTATTTACCGATTGCTACAGATAGCTTTGGAAATGAATTAGTAATTTGTGTTGATAAAGATAATGAAGGCAAAATATACTTTTTTGATAGAGAACTAAATAAGTATCATCATTTAACTGACAGTATTGATGTTTTTTTTAATAAAGTAAATAGTAAAAAGTTTGTGGTTAGAAGTATTGACGAACGAATGCAAGGGTTGAAAGATTCTGGCAGTACTATAAAAGTAAATGATGGTTTGATAAACTTATGGCAAAGTGAGATTGATAAATATTCTGGTAGGAAACAAGAAAAAGTGATTTTATGATTGTTGACAAGCATACACAACAGCAAAAGCTGCAGGCTCAACAACCAAGGCAGTGTTGACTGCAACCGGAAACGCAATACTGAAAGAGGGTGCACAGGACATAGCTGTAAACCTGGCAAGCTCAGGTGCTGGAAGTGTCGTAATGAATCTGACAGATGATGTGAATGCCAGCAGACTCTTTGGTTTAGGTACAGGATTTTTGGCAGGTGGAAAAATAAATTCAGTGGATAATGCTACTGATGCGATAAGAAGGCTTGATGACATTACTGATTCAACAAGAACACTTGACGATATTACTGATGTAACAAGAACACTGGATAGTCTTGATAACATCACTGACGTAACAAAAACACTTGATAATCTTGATAACATTACTGATGTAACAAAAACACTTGATGATGTTACGGATAGTACCCGAAATATTGAAAATGTTGTAGGTGAAGTAAAATCTAAAACAAAAGCTGAAATTTTAGCTGAGAATAGAGAAAAAGGTAGAGCTTTTGAATTAGAAAAACTAAATGAATTTAAACAAACTGCTAATAATGTTGAAGAACAAATAACTATTGTTACAAACGATGGAACAAAAATAAAGATTGATGCTATTGGATATGATAGTTCAACAGGTAAGCTTATATTGAGAGAATATAAATCATCTGAAACAGCTCCACTGACAAAGAATCAAATAAAAGGTTTTCCTGAGTTGAAAGATAATGGTGGAGTGGTTGTTGGTAAAGGTAAAGGCATTTTTAAGGCAGGAGTTGAAATTCCACCTGGAACGATAGTAGAAATTATTAGACCCGATTAATTATAGGTGAACAAATGACAATAAATAGAAAAGAATTAGATAAAAACATTAAGATGGCTGTCAAAAAAATAAAAAAAATTTATGGATATAGTACTCGTGATATGCTTCTATATAAAAAGAATAATGAATATTTATTTGTTGTTTCTATTTTTTCAACAGGAGTAAACAACAATCTTATAAATATTAGGGGAACTATAAAACCGTTTTTTTTAGATGATGTTTTTTGGGATGTCTTTAAAATGGCAGAAAATTCTCGAAAACCAATCGGATTGAGAGCTAATGGAGCTTTTTCAATTAGGGGATTAGAAGTTTGTAATGAATATATACAAATATGTGATTATGAATCTGTTGAGAAATATGTAGAAGAACTATTGGTGCAATGTGATACAGAGTTATTAAGAATTGAGAATAAATATTCTTGCGATTTTATGAAATTTATTGAGTATTCAAAAACAGTAAAAAAACCTGGTCTTTATAATCATACCTTAGTAGAAATGTTATTTTATATTAAAGAACATAATTATAAAAAAGCAAGAAATATGGCTTTTTATGAATTGGAAAATGGAAGATATGGTTATTTTAAAAACAAGGGTAAAGATATTTATGAACATATAATTGATTTTTGCGATTCAAAGTAATAGGGAGGTAATATTATGTCAGTTACAGATTTAGATAAAATCGATGCGGTTGGAACGGAGCAGAATAATAACGCATTACGATTGATGCTAGCAGATAATTTAGGATGGGAATATGAAGATGTTCATCTTGAAATATTACAAGATAAACTCGATTTGTATTATCAATATATTAACAATAAATTATACGTTGAAAAATATGGTGAACAATACTCAAAGTTTATTATTGATATTTATTTTCAAGAAAAAATCTCAAAAAAATGCTTTGAGTTTTTAGAAATCGTAAAAAAGAAATTTATTTCTAAAAATATTTATATTAATATGCATTTCTAAAGCTGATAGAAGATGTGTATTTAAATGCTCAACTGCTATTTGTGTGGAGAATACGTTAAAAGTCAATAATGATTGATATTAGAGGGCAAAATGTTTCTAATACAGATTTAAGTATGTTATATGATGATATTATGGAACGAACTAATAATGGTGTAACAATATTGTTTAAAGTTGAATAGGAGGACTATATGGCAGTTGGTTTTAGAGTTAGATTTTACTGGTATCAAATAGGTAATGGGGATTTTTTACATTCTTTTTTTCAACCATAGCTTACAATCTAGAAAAACAAAAATGGGGTACCAGATTTCCTGTTATTATGAACACCTTATATCAGGGAATGGTGAATCAAGATGAGATAGATGAAGCAATAAATGAATTAAGTATTATAAAATTAGAGTTGGAAAAGTTTCCTCCTGATAAAGTGATATGGGATATAGA
>JAXJXA010000218.1:0-3608 GCA_036307745.1 Acutalibacteraceae bacterium
ATTCAGTCATTTTTCTGTTTTCAGATACTCCCTAATCTTATTTAAGGTATTGATACTTAAATTAATCAGCGAGTGATATTCTAAAATATCACTCGCTGATTAATTTATAATTATTAAAAATTTGTTATCCCAACATTTTATTATATAGTCAATAAAACTATAAAAGACAGTTTTACTGAAACGTTGAAATGAGCTGTTTTTATAGTTTTAAAAATCTAATTTGATTTATATGTAACTCCAATACCCTCAGCGTATTTTTCTATTGTAGGGCAGTCACCAATTACTTGAATACTTTCTAATTTATCACAAAAAATAATTGCATTATCATTAATTTCTTCGATATTTTCTGTTAAAGTTATACTCTCAAGATTTGAACATTTACAAAATGCTGCAAAACCAATCTCCTTTATGTTACCCTTAGTTATAACTACTTCAATAGATTGGTTATAAGCAAATGTATAATCAGGAATAATATCAAGATTTTCAGATAATGTTACTTTTTTTAAATTGTCACAAAATGAAAAAGCATTATTATAAATATGTATAATGGAGTCTGGCATATCGTATTCGGAATTTTCTTTATTCTCAGGATATGCCACTAAACTTGCCATATCAGAAGTATATAACACACCATCATATGATATATAATGAGTGTTTTCATCACATACAATTCTGTTTAAAAATCTACTATTGTAAAATGCAAGAGCACTGATGTCAGTTATGGTAGAAGGTAAAGTGACACTATTGATAATATCTTCATTATCAGTATTTTCAAAGCACCTTGAATCAATATTGGTTACATTGATATTTTCTATTTTTTCGGGAATAACTACATCTTTCTCAGTTCCTTTATATTGTTTTATAGTTATTGATTTTTCTCCTTTTTCATATATAAATCCATTATATTCTCCGGTTATATTTACTGTACTATTTTCGGAGTATATACTATCAACAGAAAGGTTTGAATTTTTAGTGACAGGGTTTTCGTTATCACAGGCAATTAAAGATGCTCCCGCAATCACAGCACTTATAGTACACGCAATCGTTTTACAAATTTTCAACATAAAATTCGCTCCAATTAATATTATTAAATATTTATGAGATTATAAGATTATATAAGATGAATTATTAAATAGTGGAAATTAATTTTATAATCGTTATTAAACAAAACTATTGATTTTTATTTGGTAATAGTATTACTTTGTTGAATTATATCATAAACTTTTATAATTGTTAATAAACAAAATGTAAATTAAAACAATCAAGAAAAGTATTGGATATTATGTAAAATTTTAAGCATAAAGAGCTTGTAAAATAAAGTGTGTAAGCTATTTTTATAACTTACACACTTTATTTTACAAGCTCTCTGTGTGGAACATTCAAATCTTAACTTTCATAAATAAACTTACACACTTTTTTTGACAAACCCCATATTTTTCGAGGATTTTTAACGCAGAAAAGCACCACTTTGGGGCAAAATAAACAGTGCTTTTGATTTTTCAAACAGCCCCTAATACCTATTTAAACAATAGACAACTTGTAGGCAGAATTTACTCAGCACTTCGTCATTCTCCTTAACAAGCGACAGCTTGCCTGCATCGTCGTCCTATTTCTGAGTAAATTCTGCTAGACAATCTATTCCACCGTTTAAACAAACCCTAGTATTAATATTATTTTTAAATAAAACATTTATAAGAATTTTATCAATTCTTTTTACGTTGGATATTATGTGAAATTTTAAGCATAAATTTTTCTGGCGTAAATCTGAGTAGAAAAGTACCTATCTTTATTGCTTTTCCCGGTACTATAGACAATTTACCCTTTAATGCTTTATCAATACCGTATTTTGCTACATACTCACTACTTAAACCTTTTATAGCAAATTTTACATTTGCTACGTTATTGAACTCTGTATTAACAGGACCAGGACATAATACAGATATTTTTACATTGGAATTTTTTTCTTTTAGTTCATGATAAATAGCCTGACTAAAACGACGTACATAATTTTTAGTAGCATAATATGTACTCATTAATGGTCCTGCCATATATGCAGCAGAGGAAGCGACATTTAAAATTATACCATTATCACGTTTTACAAAATCTTTTAAAAATAGCTTTGTCAATATATGAACAGCTATTATATTAGTGTCAATCATTTTAATCTCTGTTTCTAAATCAGAATAAATAAATTCTCCTGCCAAACCAAATCCTGCGTTATTTATAAGAAAGTCAATATTTTTATTCTTTACCTTTTCATATAAATTAATGCAATTTTCCTTATCAGATAAATCCATCTGAATAATTTCTACTTCTGTATCTAAACTGTTTTTTAACTCTTGTAACTTGTCTATCCTTCGTGCTACTAACACTAAACTATAACCTTTTTGAGAAAGTATATGTGCCATATCTCTTCCGATTCCTGAACTTGCTCCTGTAATAAGTGCTTTCATATTTTCACCTTCATTTTATACTTATACTAAGTATTAGTTATTTTCAATCTCTAATAACTTCAGAACAACACTATCTTCGTAATTATACCCTATTGTTTCTGTTGCAATTTGTTTTAATCTGTCATTCGCATTCATTACAGCATAAGATTTATCAGCTATTTCAAACATAGGAATATCGTTGAGCGAATCACCAAAAACAACAAGCTCATCGCATTCAAGCATTTTTTTTAATTTTTTAATAGCATTAGCTTTATTGGCTGATTTGGGCATAATTTCACACCAATATTCAGTTCTATAGATTTCCTGTTGAAACACTGAATTAAAAAGTTCGTTCTCTTTTATTGCATTATATAAAGGAAAAAGTTTTTCATAATCTTCTATAAAAGTAATATAAAAAATATCGCCACAAAAAGATTGTGATATATTTTCAACAGGTATTATACGTTTATCGTTTTTTCTGTTTGATAGATAATAAAGAAAACCTTCACTAAGATTTCCACTTTTATCCCACAATATTTTTTCTTCTCCGTTAATAAAAGTGTAAACAAGAGGTGTGTACTTAAACTGATTAGTAAGTTTTATAATCTCATTTAATTGATATTGATTAAAAAGCACACTGTAAATATATTTTTCACTTGGAATATCATAAATAAATGCACCATTATACATTATAATGGGTACGGTTATATTCAATCCCTCTGTTACATATTTTGCAGAATTATATGACCTTGCAGTAGCATATGTAAACATACCTCCATTAAGTATAAAGGTATTTAAAATTTCTTTGCTTTTTTCTGACAAATGGCTCTCTTTATTTAATAAAGTTCCATCTAAATCTGTTACATATAATCTCTTCATAAACGCACAACCTAAAAAGTAAATTTATAATCATTATTATTTATACAACGAATTATACATCATCTGTATAATTTTTCAATTTTTAAACTCTTAAATAAATGTTGATGCCGTTGCCGCAAACCTTTAAAAAGGCTTGACCTAAACTTTAATTGTCTACCTCAACATTTGCAATAAAGCTTTTTTAATAAATTATATTTAAAAATAAGATTATAAACAAAAACAGCACCAAAAAGTGCTGTTTGATGTGAACAATATTAGAGGCTGTTTGAAAAATCAAAAGCACTGTCTATTTTGCCC
>JAXJXA010000219.1:0-2955 GCA_036307745.1 Acutalibacteraceae bacterium
ACTTGAACGTTTGGGTTGTACTCTTCAAATTTCCAACACAGGTATTTCACCCGGTGCAGGAGTGGGTAATAAACGTTGTGCAATTAATGAACAAACCACAGGAGTTCCAGTAATAGCTATTGGTATACCAACTGTTGTAGACGCACTTACACTGGCAAGAGACATTATGCCTGACTATATATTCGAAAACGAGATACGAAATGAAGTATATCCTCATGGAGAAATGATGGTCGTTACCCCCAGAGAAATAGACCTTATGATTGACCGTGGAGCACAACTTATAAGTCTTTCCGTAAACAGTGCACTACATCATAATTTTAATCTTTCTGATTTAATATCTCTTATGAGTTAATAACAAAAAATCACTATAAACTGCATAAAATCAAATATTTATCATATATATTATATAAGGCAAATGGTATATAAAGATACATTTTTGGAGGCACACGGTGATGAACAAGTTTAATGGCAACAAAATGATAAACTTATTTGCCACACTTCTTGCAGGTGTGCTTACAATAATATCTGTTATATGTACATTTTCAAGAGTAAATGATGTAAACGGAGGTTTATCAGTTCAAATACTCGCTTCATCACTATCTATGCCACAGGGAGCTGTTTCTGTAAGTGCAACTAAACCAACAGAGAAAGAAACTGATGAAAATACTGTTGAAGCCTCCGCAACAGAAGATACATCAGCTACCACAGTCAATGATACAGAAAACACAATTATAGATGATGAGTCGCAATACAGTGGTGATAAATTTCCTGTAATAGAACAACAATTCGGCAATTCAGGAAATGATTATGATAATTTTTCGGTAAAAAACACTACTGATTATGATATTGATTATGAACATTTTCTCTCCTCAAACTTGGGATTCAAAATAACTGACACAGAAAATCCACAGGTTCTTATTGTACATACACATACCACAGAATCTTACCTTATAAATGATAACGGCTATTACTTTACAGATTATCCTTTCAGAACTGAGGATTCTCAACGCAATATGGTTGCAGTTGGAGAAAAAATAGTTAATTCTCTAAAGAAAAATGGTATTAGTGCAGTTCACGCAACCGAGATACACGACCGTACATATACAGGTTCTTACAGCAGAAGTGAAGAAACTATTTACAAGTATTTAGAAGAATACCCTGATATTAAAGTTATACTGGATATTCACAGGGACGCAGTTGGCTATGATGACGAGCGTGGAAAATATAAACCAACTTTTACATATAACGGCAAGAAAGCCGCTCAGATAATGATTATGAGTGGTTATGACCCTAACAATAACTATGGATTAGGCCACTGGGAGGAAAATCTAACTTTTGCACTTAAACTGCAACAAAAAGCTGAATCGCTTTATCCCGGAATGACACGTCCACTTTATTTTGGCGATTTTGCTTATAATATGTTCATAAATAATGGTTCTCTGTTAATTGAAGTTGGTACAGAAACCAATACACTTTCCGAAGCAGAATATACAGGTGAATTACTTGGAAATGTAATAGCTCAGGTACTTAAAGAAAGCTAGCACAAAAGATTAGGCAATACAAAATGTATTGCCTAATCTTTTGTAACCATTCAATCAGCAATATATCTATATTTTTAACCTAATTTATAGAATAATTATTGACAATATACAAACAAAGTGATAATATTACACTGTAATATTCAAAAATTGGAGGATTATATATGAAAATTGAGATGGGTGAATCATTATTATATTCTTGGTTAAAACACGCCAAAGAATGTCAGATAGTACAAACAAATTGAAACCGTCTTCAAGTTGGAAACTACATAACAAAGAAACGCTTGTAAATATAATGGATATAGTATCTAACTTTTTTCAAGAAAAATATGGAATAAATATATTTAAAAAAAGTTCTCTTGAACAATTATTAAAACAAGCAGAAATAGATGTTATCGGTATAAGCTATAATCCTGAGCCTATAATATACGGTGTAGATGTAGCTTTTCACGAAAATGGACTTATGTATGGTAATAAAGTAGATACAACATCAATAATAATAAAAAAATATGTCCGTACTCTTATGTGCATTGTTGGATATTTTAATTACTGGGACGGAGAAATAATATTTGCTTCTCCAAATGTTAATGCTAATGTTATCAACGAACTTATTCCCAAAATTAATGATCTCAAGTTACTGCTTAAACAGATAAATATAAATTTTAAAATTAAATTTTTTAATAACGATGATTTTTATAAATCTATACTCAGCCCCATTATGCTAAAAAGTAATGATATTTCAGATACTTCGGAATTATTTATGCGTAGTTACCAACTAATTAAACTATTCCAGAAAAATAATAATCGTATTGATAATAGTGCTGGTAATACTAACGATAATACAAATGATAGTGAATATATAAGTATCTCTGCATTTGATGAACTAAAGATTGGTAAAACAGTTCAAATAACAATGAAATACATTCTTGAAAATAATCTTATTGATAAGAATACAATTATTTTGCTCCAAAATAAGGATTATTGCAAAGATACCTTTGGTATAAACTTTGCAGTTTTGAAGGATGTAAGTAACTGTGATAATAAAAACGAAATGAGGTTAGATTCAAGAGGTTACAGTAGATATTACACAACACCTTTAGAATATAATGGAAAATCATATCTTCTTTGTCAAGAATGGTGCGATAAATTACATAGAGAAAAATATGATAAATGGTACAAGCCAATAATTAATTTATAATTAAAATTTACTCAACTGAGAAAGTATTGTTCTTTTTCGGTTGAGTAATTTATTATACTAAACACCGTTTAAAATCTGAAAAAGATTTTCGAGCAGATTTTGTACTGAATGAATACTGATCCACAGAAAGGCTGTCGCCTTTCGAGGATGCAGTATGAAGTGCAGTGCGAAATATGCAGAAATGATTTCTGTTTTTTTAAATGGTGTTTAGTATTATAC
>JAXJXA010000220.1:0-4591 GCA_036307745.1 Acutalibacteraceae bacterium
AATATCACCTATATTCAAAGTACCATTCTGAACCAGCATAGTAGCTATAGGGCCTCTGCCCTTATCTAGTCTTGCTTCGATTACAACGCCCTTTGCACTTCTGTCAGGATTAGCTTTAAGCTCTGCAACCTCAGCTGTAAGAAGAACCATTTCAAGCAAGTCTTCAATACCTTCTTTTGTCTTTGCAGAAACAGGAATACAAGGTACATCACCGCCCCATTCTTCAGGTACAATGTTGTATTCTGTAAGCTGTTGTTTTACAACATCAGGGTTAGCACTCATCTTATCCATTTTGTTGATTGCAACAATTATAGATACACCGGCAGCTTTTGCGTGATTAATAGCCTCTACTGTCTGTGGCATAATACCGTCATCAGCAGCAACAACCAGAATTGCAATATCAGTAGCCATTGCACCTCTTGCACGCATAGCTGTGAAAGCCTCGTGTCCTGGTGTATCAAGGAATGTAATTTCTTTGCCGTTTATCTCAACACGGTATGCACCAATATGCTGTGTAATACCGCCAGCCTCGTCTGTTGTTACATTTGCATGACGAATAGCATCAAGCAATGATGTCTTACCGTGGTCAACGTGACCCATTACAACTACTACAGGAGCACGCTCAACAAGATTACTGTCATCATCTTCGCTATCATCAATAATTCTTTCCTCGATTGTTACAACAACCTCTTTTTCAACCTTTGCGTGGAATTCCATAGCAACAAGAGAAGCTGTATCAAAGTCGATTGTATCATTTACAGTAACCATAACTCCTAGCATAAACAGCTTTTTGATTACCTCTGCGGCTGTAGCTTTTAATCTGAGAGCAAGTTCATTTACTGTAATTTCATCAGGAATAGAAACAGTAATAGGCTTCTTTTTACGCTCCATAGCAATTCTGTTCAGACGCTCCTGTTCTGTTTCTCTCTTGCCTCTCTTTTGCTTGCCTCTCTGCTGAGAACGCTGGTTAATCTTCTGCTTGTGTGCAGTCTGATTTTCACTCTTTATCTTTTCACTCGCAAGTCTGTCGTACTTTTCGTTGTATCTTTCAACATCAACTACAACCTGACGTGTGTCAACAATTTTTCTTTCACGGCGATTTTTAAACTGAACTTCATTATCAGTTGTTTTATTATTGTCTGACTTTGCATCAGCTTTCTTTGCAGACTCAGAATTATCCTTACGGTTCTTTCCCTGCTTATTGTCATTCTTAGTCTGTCTTTTATCTTTTTCCTGTGTAACCTTTTTGCTTGTTTTTTCAGCCTTATTATCGTCAACCTTTTGTTTTTTATCTTCTTTGGTATCAGTCGCCGCATAATATTTATCCAAGTTTTCCATATTGTTCTTCTGTGTAAAGTAATCAAAAACTATGTTTAGTTCTTCTTCTGTAAGTATAGTTGTCTGCTTTTTAGGCTCTCCTCCTACATACTTACTCAGTACATCTATTACCTCTTTATTTGTTACACCTAAGTCGCTTGCAACCTCACGCAATTTATATTTTATCATCATAATCAACTTACCTCCTTATTAGTTACCTGTCAATTTAACTATCTTTTCAGCAAATCCTGTATCATTTATCGAAATCACAGCAGCCAACTTTCCCAATGCATTGCTTATCTGCTGTTTATCCTGTAACAACTTTATTATTTTGACATTATCTTTCACAGCTTTTTCGGATATTTCTTTTTCTGTTCGTGGTGAAATATCTGATGCTAAAAGTACCAAGCAGGATTCGCCATTGTTTATTTCTTCAGCAACTGCATCGTTACCTATGGTCATTTTACCTGCTCGTCTGCACAATCCTAAAAAGGACAATAGTCTGTCATTATTCAAGGTTATTCATACCTTCTTCCAACTGTTGATATACCTCATCAGGAATTTTGCAGGCAAAGGTTCTTTCAAGTCTGCGTGCCTTCTGTGCCTTGTGCAGACATTCTATGTTATTACAAACATAAGCTCCTCTGCCGGGCTTTTTCCCGGTAGAATCAAGAGACACCTCGCCCTTCTGCACAATTTCACCATTTTCATCTTTTTTATCGGGAGCCTTTACAATTCTTAAAAGTTCCTTTTTAGGCTTCATTTCCATACAACCTGTGCATTTTCTCAGGGGTATTTTCTTTTGTTTCACATTAACCACTACCTTTCACAGATTAGTGCAAAAGCTATTTTCTTACTTCTCTGTTTCCTCAGACTCTTCAAAAGCGTCTTCATCAAATTCGTCGCTTTCAGCCTCGTCTACAAGCTCATCTATTTCATCTGCCTCTGTTTCTGACTCTTCTGCAAAATTCTCATCAACTTCGATTTCAGCAGTTTCCTCAATCTGAGGCATCAGAATATCAGCCTCGTTATCTTCTGTAATTACTGGTGCTTCATCATCAGCAGGAACAAAATCATCATCCTCTTCTCCGAAGAATCCACTTTCAGGACGAATATCAATCTTCCAGCCTGTCAACTTAGCAGCCAAGCGTGCATTCTGACCTTTGTTACCAATAGCCAACGAAAGTTGACTGTCAGGAACAGTTACACGACAGGTTTTTGAACCGTCAGCTGCAACCTGAACCTTAATAACACTTGCAGGTGATAATGCAGCAGCAATAAATTTCTTGGGATCCTCATCATACTCTATGATGTCAATTTTCTCACCATTAAGCTCCTCTACAATAGTGCCAACTCTTGCACCCCTTGTACCTATACAAGCACCAATAGCATCTACCTGCTTATCCTTACTGAATACAGCAATTTTAGTTCTTGAACCAGCTTCTCTTGATACAGACTTTATTTCAACAGTACCGTCATAAATCTCTGGAACCTCTGTTTCAAACATTCTCTTTACAAAATCAGGGTGTGTTCTTGAAATAAGAACTCTTGGACCGCCCTTTTCACGTTTCTGAACATCTGAAATATAAACCTTTACAAGCTCACCCTCTGCCAGTGTTTCACCTGTAACCTGTTCACTTGAAAGCAATACAGCTGTTGACTTACCTATTCTTACAGTTGCGTTACCTGAGCGTGGGTCTATTCTTTCAACTGTGGCAGTAACAAGCTCACCAATTTTGCTTTGGAACTCAAGCATTATCTGTCCTTTTTCACCTTCGTTGATACCCTGTTTAATAACATTTCTTGCGGCATTTACACCAATTCTTCCCAGTGTCATTGTGTCCATTTTTATGCCTACATAATCACCAATATTTGCAATAGGATTAATTTCTCTCGCTTTTTCAAGAGAAATTTCAATGTTATTGTCAAATACCTCTTCAACTACCTCTTTCTGCAGGTAAGCATCAAATATAGCATTCTCTTTGTCTATTACAAAATTTACGTTATCATTTCCGTAGTTTTTGCCTGCGGCAACTTCAATAGCCTTCTGAATTTGTGCAAACATATAATCCGCAGGAACTCCTTTATCTTGCTCCAGCTGAGCAATAGCACCAAAAAGCTCTTTGTTATCCATTTTCCAAATCAACCTTTCTGTACAAACCTTTTTTATTTATATTAAAAATCAAAATCATCCAGCTTAACCCAAACGCTGTCCTTTTTATTAAAAGTAACATTGCCATTATCAGTCTTTACAGTACAACTTAGCTTGTCAGCAGATACAAGTACACCCTTGAATTCTTTGCCAACACCCTCTATGGGTCTTATCATCTTAACCATAACATCAGAATCTATAAACTGTTCAAAATGTTCCTGACGTGTAAGTTCACGCTCTATTCCGGGAGAACTTACCTCAAGACAATAACTTTTATCTATTGGATCTGCAACATCAAGAGGCTCGTCTATTGCACGACTTACTGCCTCACAGTCTTCAATAGTAATACCGTTTTCGCTATCTATAAATATTCTGAGATACCAGCACGCTCCCTCTTTAACAAAGCGAACATCCCAAAGCTGTAAACCCAGATTTTTAACATATGGTTCCACTATATCCCATACAGCCGTAACAGTGTTTTTTCCTGCCATAGTCTGCACTTCCTTTCTCTAATTTACAAAAACAAAAAGAGCGGGCTTCTAACTTCCCACTCCCTACCTTTTATATTTATTTTTCTATAAGTAATTTTATCACAAAAATTCCCTGTTGGCAATAGTAAATTTATTTTGCGATTTCCAAACAAACAGTGGGCATATTTTTATATTTTATTCAAATAGTCCAATTATACTACAAATAATACTACTTTTCACTGAAAAATTTTTTCTTACAAAAGCATTAAAAAAATAAGCAATATAAAAAATTCAACAAAACTCTTTAATCCCGGAAACAAATGTTGTATAATAGATTATATTTGAAATTATCTGTATAAGGAGGGAATTATATGGGTGAAGAAACTAAAAAAACAAAAGTAAGACTTAAAATATGTGGAAGTCAGTTTGTTATTACTGCTGACGAAAGCGAACAATATATTCAAAAAATCGCAAAAATGGTAGACGAACGTGTAAAATATCTTGATGACAGCAACCCAAAACTGTCTTTACAAATGGCAACTATTGTAGCAGCACTTAATTACTGCGACCAGTTAGAAAAAGAACGAGTAATAACACGAGAGCTTATCAAAAAAGCTGACGAGTGCGAAACAATAGCTAGAGATTCAACATT
>JAXJXA010000221.1:0-2332 GCA_036307745.1 Acutalibacteraceae bacterium
AAATAAAAATATAGAATTAAGTAATGCTAATTCAAAGCTAATTGAAATGAACCTTATCTCACAACAGCTGGCAGTTGAAAAAGAACATAGAAAAATCGCCCAGAATATGCACGATACATTAGGACATAGCCTTGTATCTATTATGACATTAATCAAACTGTCTATGCTTGATAAAAGCTATAATAACAGCGATACTCTTAACCAGGCACTTATAATATCTGAAAATTTGTTAAATGATGTAAGAAAAGTTGTTTCAGGATTATCCGAAAATAAACAGCTAAGTCTTTCAGAAAAACTCAAAAATCTTATAGATAATATGGGAGAATTAGGTAATAAAATTGAGCTTACTGTAATTGGTACAGAGAGTGAAGAACATTATTTTGCTGTAGATGCAGTTTTTACTTCAGTACGAGAAGCTGTTACAAACGCTTTTAGGCATGGTAACGCAACCAAAGTGGACATAATATTAAAATTCAGAGATAAAAGTATAACAGCATTTATTATTGATAATGGCTGTGGTTGTGAGAAAATTGAGAAAGATATGGGACTTAAGGGTATTGAAGAAAGAATAAAGGATTTAGGTGGAAAAGTATTATTTTCATCAAGCTCAAATGACGGATTTAACGTACATATTGAAATACCTGTGAGGAAAGAAATTTATGATTAAAATTATTATTGCAGATGATGTAGAGATTTTACGAAATGGCTTAAAAACAATAATAGAACAGGATAGTGAAATAGAAGTATGTGGGCTTGCCTCTGATGGAAACGAAACATTCAGACTTTGCAAAGAGCTTTCTCCCGACTTGATACTTATGGATATGAGTATGCCTGTATGCGATGGTGCAACTGCTACTAAAATGATAAAAGAAAATTATAGTCAAATCAAAGTATTAGTACTTACAACTTTTGACGATTCAAAAACCGTGAATGAAGCACTTGCAAGCGGTGCAGACGGATATATACTTAAAAGTGTAGATGAAAAAAAGCTAACTCACGCAATAAAAAGTGCAGTTTCAGATATAAATGTGTTTGAAACCACTGTTTTTAATAAAATAAAAAAAAATAATCCCAAACCTAATTTGAATCTTCTTAACATAACACCTCGTGAAAAAGAGATAATTATTCTTGTTGCTCAAGGATTAAGTAATAAAGATATTGCAAAACAACTATATTTATCAGATGGTACAGTAAGAAATATTATTTCAAATCTGTTATATAAACTTGATTTAAAGGACAGAACTCAGCTTGCTGTGTTTGCTGTAAAAAATGATTTATATTAAAATTTTTTCAAACGAATTCTAAAGTACATAATATATTTGAAACTTCACACAATAAATTATATTTTAAACTCAAAAACATTGCCACACGGTAATGTTTTTTATATTTAATCATCAACAAATTCCACCATTTTTTAACATTTTTTCCACACTAACTTCATTTTCGATAAAATTCTGAGTAGAACATATGGGTTTAATACAAAATCAAAGCCCAATATATTGTATATCCGAATAGTTTTTCTTAAAAGCAGACAAGTTTTCAACATTGAAATGTTGAAAATGTTAAAAAGTTATCCACGTTATTGTTAATAACTCTTCTGATACAATACTTATAAAATCATATATGTAAGTTTTATCTACCTATACTAAAATATTTAAAAAATTCATCTCTCATAATTGAATATATTTTTATATTTACATACTCATTATCTTTTATAAAATATCCTTTAATTGTTCCCTCATAACTCATAAGTAATTTTTCCATCACTCTTGACGAAGCAATGTTATGTTCCATACAACTGCCACCAACTCTGTTCATATTTAAAACATTAAAAGCATATTCTATAAGCTGTGCAGACGCTTCTGTTGCAATTCCATTACCCCAATATCCAGGGTTAATAAAATAAGAAATATCACACCTTTGATTAGCAAAATCAATATTAATAAGCCCCACATTTCCCAGATATCTTTTGTCGCTTTTCTGTATTATAGCATATTCATATGCTCTGTTATCCAATGCATTATTTATCACATTCTGTATCCATCTTTTTGCATACTTTGTGTCACAAGGATAAGGAATTCCATATGTAGTTTTATAAATTTCGTATTTTCCAATAGTTTCAAGAAGAACATTTGCATCCTTTGTAATATATGGACGTATTATCAGCCTTTTGGTTTCAAACATTACTTTCACCCTTTAGTATTATCTTTATTTTATATATTATCAATTACATTAAAAATAGAGTTTATATTATTTCTAATACTAAACTCTATTTAATACTAAACACCGTTTAAAATCGGTAAAAGATTTTCGAGCAGATTTTGTACTGAAC
>JAXJXA010000222.1:0-1843 GCA_036307745.1 Acutalibacteraceae bacterium
ATCAAGGACTTGTACAGATTTTATAAGATAAAAACACTCTGCATAACTCCTGCTCATTTTTTTATAACACAAAAACTATATCCTTATCTTTTCAAAAATGTCCGATTCTATAAGAGGTTACTTTTTCTTCTTGCTTTTAGCTTTGTCTTCCTCATATACTTCAAAAGCCTTATTAACATCACCTACAAATTTCACTTCGCCTTTTTTCAGAAAAATGGCTTTTGTGCAGGTTTCTTTTACACTATCCTTTGAGTGACTAACATACAATACTGTCTTTCCTTCTTCTATAATAGAGGCAATTTTATTCTTACATTTTTTCTTGAATGTAGCATCACCAACACTTAAAGCCTCATCTATAACAAGGATATCAGGGTTTATATTTACATTAATCGCAAAACCAAGACGCATTTTCATACCACTAGAATATGTTCTTACAGGTTGGTCTATATAATCATCCAATTCTGCAAAATCAACAATTCTTTCTTCAATCTCTTTTATATAAGAATCTTTAAGTCCCAGTGTATAACCCCTAAGATAAATATTCTCTCTTCCTGTCATTTCTAGTGCAAAACCTGCGGTAAGTTCAAGTAATGCTGCAACTGTACCATTAACTATAACTGTACCTGTATCAGGAAAAGCAACACCTGTAATCATTTTAAGCATTGTTGACTTTCCGGCACCATTGTCACCAATAATACCAACACTTTCGCCCTCATAAATCTCAACAGAAACATCTTTCAAAGCCATATGGTGTTTCGCATTCTTTGGCTTGAAAAACAGCGATTTAAATCTATCTCTGTCATTTTTAAAAAGTATATAATCTTTTGACACATGGTCAAATTTTATCATAGTTTTATTCTCAGCCATATTCTGAACCTCTCAGCTTACAATACATCAGGTATTCTTTTACGCAGACGACTATAATTAAATAATCCCAGTACAAACACAAGCAGGAATTCTGCAAGAAAAATCGTAAGTTCCAGAGGGTTATCCCAGATAAACTGGTTGTACAATACTGCTTTACGATATCCATTTGCAAAAAAATTAATGGGATTAAAATACATAATAGTATTAAGTGCCGAATTTGGCATATCATATGAATTATAAATAACACCCGAAAGCCAGAATATACCAGACATTATGGACATTACTGCATTTTCAAAGTCAAGGCTGAACGCTCCCATAGGTGCTGTCGACCACGATAAAAACAAGAAAAATAAAAACATTAACGGCATTAATATAAACAACTGCAATGCATACAAACTTAATCCCATTGAAAATGAAACTATCACCAGCATAACAGCCACCAACAATACCTGAACATACAACTTTGAAAGTACTGTATAGCTCATTATTGTAGAAACCGGAAACGAAATTTTCGTTACAAAATGTCTGTTAACTCTGATTGATTTCATACCATGAATTATACTTTCCTGAATAAAAAACCACGGAATAAATCCTACCAACATAAAAATAAAGCGATCAAATTCTACAACCGTACCATTTATGTTTACATCAACACTTGTGGAATTTTTAAAGCCCAACGCAAAAGCGAACCAATATACAAACAATGTAAAAGATGGCTTTACCACTGCCCAAAGCGGACCTATTGCAGCACCCTTATACGTTTTTATAAGTTCATTTTTAGCCAATCTTACTATTTGACCTAAAAAACCACGGTGTTCCTTAAAAATCTGAAACAAATCATTCCCACCCATCTAAAATAAAAAAACAGCATAATAAGCTGTAAAATAATTCTAAATAAAGAAATTTTATATTAAAAATAAAATTTCCCCATTTTTCACATAAAATCCATAGTACCTATTTTAACCTATTTTTATTA
>JAXJXA010000223.1:0-2584 GCA_036307745.1 Acutalibacteraceae bacterium
TCACAAAGTGCCTGTCTACGTTCTTCTGATGATACGTTTACATATTTATCTCCGTAAAGCTCATTAAATGCCTTTGCGTGTGCTGTTATGTCTGCTCCTTGATATGCATCCTCTGGCATTTCAACAGTGTTATCATATATCTGCAAATAACGAACCTCAAGAGATGTTTTAAACTTCTCAATCTGGTTTCCTGCATCGTTTACATAAAACTCTCTTTCAACACTGTAGCCTGCTGTTTGTAAAACGCTTGCAAGACAATCACCCAAAGCACCACCACGGGCATTACCTATGTGCATAGGACCTGTAGGATTTGCTGATACAAATTCAAGGAGAATTCTTTTTCCATTACCGTAATCTGATTTACCATAGTTTTCACCCTCAGCTTCAACAGCCTTTATAACATCTGAATAATAATTGCTGTTGAGGAAGAAATTGATAAATCCTGGACCTGCGATTTCAAATCTTTCAATATATGTATTCTCCAATGACAGATTTTCTGTAATTGCTTGTGCAATGTTGCGTGGTGAAGTTTTAAAAGCTCTTGCACAAACCATAGCAACATTGGTTGCAAGATCACCGTTTTTCTTATCAGCAGGTACTTCTATTATAAAATCAGGGGTCTGATCATCGGTAAGTTTTCCCTCGCTTTTTGCCTTTTCTATAGCATTTATAATAGCCTCTTTCAAAGTATCTACGGATTTTTTTGCGATGTTCACCATTTATATACATCCTTTCAGGTTAATTTTTCTTTATTTTAATATCAAATTTATTTTCACTTACAATATTTGAGTTAAAATCAAGGGTATATTCCACACTCAAATTTCCACCCTCGTTATCAAGAGCTATTTCCATTTTTTTAGTGTATACTCCAATCAATAAAGAGCCCACCGGGGTAAGGTAATGGCACTGATGCCGTTTATTAAGTTCCAGCATAAGTTGCGATTCATTTCCACCGTTGCGTGATATAATCACCTGTTTATCAGATATTTTTATTGTTGTATTCTCAATAATAGCGGGATTTTCAGTGTCATATTCCTTATAACGGATAAATTTATTCCCTGTTGGTGCAATAGTATATCCTCCTGTGGTGGTAACCTCAATTACATCTTCGTCGCCATCAACCATTTGAGTACCAACTATATCAATTATATAATCATTATTCATATTTCACCTTATTAATAATGTTCTATTTTAATTCTATGTACATCCTGATCTACGGAATTCCCCAAAAATAAACCTGCAAATTTACTGAAACCATCAACAGTATCGCTTACATAGTATTCACAGATTCCTGCAACAGTTTGCGGATTTGACAGATTATATTCGTTTATTAGCTTTGCCGCATAACGAGCAGTTTCTTTGCCTGAGTCAACAAGAATTACTTCTTCACCCATTACATCTGCAATAACATCACGCAAAATAGGATAATGAGTACAACCCAATATCAGGGTATCAATATTATTTTCGATAAGAGGCTGTAAATAACGCTGTACTACGGTTTTTACAACAACATCGTTTCTATCTATAAAACCGTTTTCAACCAACGGAACGAACAAAGGACAATCCTGTTGAAACACCTGAATATTACTGTCAATTTCTTCAATAGCCTGTTTATAAGAACAACTATTGATTGTTGCAGTTGTTCCTATTACACCAATTCTTTTATTTTTAGTAGCCTTAGCCGCTGCAAATGCGGTTGGTTTTACAACACCCGTGTAAGGTATATGAAATTCTTTTCCAAGATCACCAGCCACAGAGCTTACTGTCCCACAAGCGGCAATGAGAATTTTAATATTCTTGGATTCCAAAAATCGGGCATCCTGCATAGCATATCGTGTAATTGTCTCTTTACTTCTATTGCCATAAGGTACTCTTCCTGTGTCGCCAAAATATACTATATTTTCGTGTGGGAGAAAATGTATAAGTTCTTTAACTGCTGTAAGACCTCCCATTCCGGAGTCAAAAACACCTATTGCTGAATGTTCAGACATAATATAATCAGCCTTTCGTACTGTAAATATTTAATACTATTATCCAATAAAGTAAATATAGATACTTTATTATTGGGTAGCAACCCGTACTTATCTACACTGTGATATGCACAGTTCCTGTTATTCTAAAATATAATTTTACCATATACAATTAGTTGGTGCAATGTATATTTTTAAAAAATGTAGTGACAAAAAGAAAAAATAACTGTATAATAGTTTTATTATATAATGGTGTAGTTTACCTGTTAAAATAAAATATAAGGAATGATATATAATGGATTACAAATTTATGGATAATATCACCGATAAGGTCGCAGCGGTTCTTGAGTCACAGGGCTATATAAAACAATCTGTTGATACCGACAAAGATTATGCCGCTTTGTTTACAGGTGAAAGTAACGCTTATATGGTTATGTATAATTCTCAGAAAAAGTTGACAGCTCTGAAGGTTTGCGGAATAAGCGATGGTGCTCCTGACAATCAGTGGAAAAGTATAAGTACCTGGATTTTTGATCCTGAAAATGATGGCATTAAAGAGGCAAACAGCATAGGAAACGACTTTGCAGACTCACTTTCAACAAACAAACCCAGAA
>JAXJXA010000224.1:0-3614 GCA_036307745.1 Acutalibacteraceae bacterium
CAATTATTATAGTTGTTGCTGTTGTGATTATAGGATTAGTTGTTGGTGCATACTTTGTTTTCTTTAATAATTCAATACAAGGAACCTGGATGGAAGAGGGAGAAGACGGTGTTAATACCTATTATGTATTCAAGGGTAATTCTTTTGAGATTATCTCAGGCAATGAATACACAACTCAGAAGAGTGTATACTCAGATGTTCAGTTTGATGGTAGCACCATGTCAATTATGGCATATGGCGAAGTATATATGAGGTTTACATATTCTGTATCGGGCAATCTTATTCAGGGTAAAACTCTTTCTTTGACTATGGAAGGCTATGAATCAAGCGGTGCAATCGAACTGAAAAACGCTTGGAATGTAGATGTTCCACAGGAGTTAAGTGGTCCTGAATTTAAAAAGAATGATGATATTATAGGTGTTTGGAAAGGCACAAACACAGATGGTTATATTGAATATATCATATTTGATGAAAATGGTAATATGACACAGTTTATGGGCGATAATTCTCGTATGAATGAAACAACACAAAAATACAGTTTTGATGGTAGTCAGATTAATATGAAATACGAGGATCAGGAGTATTCTCTTACTGCAAGTGTAGAAGGAGATAAACTTCAAATTACAACAATAAATCAGTATACATATACTGAAATGATTGTTGAGTATGAAAAGACCACACAGGAAGAGTATGAAAAGATATTAAGCAGTCTTGAAGCAAGAAACTGTGAGATCCCTACAGTTGCAGCTACTGAGGTATCAACTTCTTCAACCGAAACAACCAGCGAGGCTTCAGCATCTACTGAAGATACAGAAGTTGAAGAAGAAAGCACAGAAGTTTCTTCTGAGTTGGTAACTGAGGCTGTTACAACAGCACAGTAGTATAGCGGGTATTGTTTAAAAAAGCAAGTGTTGCAGTTCCTAACTGTTTGCACTTGCTTTTGCTATTATACTTTAATTAGTTATAACTAACATAATTGTTTTATAATTATGCATATAAATTGAAAGTACTTCTAAATTAATCTTATTTCCTTTATAATTATTGACAAATGTTAGAAAATAGGTTACCATAATAACAGTTAGCAAGAGTTAACTAATATTTTAAATCGAGGGTTAGTTTGAGCTAATTATCGATTAAGTAAGGAAGGATATACATTGATGCCCCTAACACTTGCAAATATTGGTGAGGAAAATATTATAAGAAAGATTGGCGGTAAAGCAGAGGTGAAGAAACACCTTGAAAATCTAGGATTTGTTGTTGGTGGAAATGTTACCGTAATTACATCAATGGGCGGCAATATTATTGTAAATGTAAAAGAAACCAGAGTTGCTATCAGTAAAGAGATGGCACAGAAAATTATGGTTTGATATAATAAGTATATTTTAGGAGGAGTAAGCTATGAGAACTCTGAGAGAGGCAAAAATAGGTGAAACTGTCAAGGTGAAAAAACTTAATGGCGAAGGTGCTATAAAACGAAGAATTATGGATATGGGAATCACCAAAGGGGTAGAAGTGCATATCCGAAAGGTTGCACCATTTGGTGATCCTGTTGAAGTTACAGTGAGAGGCTATGAGCTTTCCTTACGTAAGGCTGATGCTGAAATGATTGAGATTGAATAAAAAACAGGAATTATCCTGTTTTTTTAAGAAATTTAAGTTAGTTTAAACTAATTTATTTGAGAGAGGGATATTTTGATATGGAACTAAAAATTGCTTTAGCCGGCAATCCAAACTGTGGTAAAACTACATTGTTTAATGCTCTTACAGGCTCCAATCAGTTTGTAGGAAACTGGCCGGGTGTTACAGTCGAAAAAAAAGAAGGTAAGCTGAAAAAGCACGATGATATAATTATTACAGATTTGCCTGGTATTTACTCTTTATCGCCCTATACACTTGAAGAGGTAGTAGCCAGAAATTATCTTATTGGTCAACGTCCTGATGCAATTTTAAATATTGTTGACGGAACAAATCTTGAACGTAATCTTTATCTTACAACTCAACTCACAGAGCTTGGTATTCCTGTTGTTATTGCTATCAATATGATGGATGTTGTAAAGAAAAATGGTGATAAAATAAATACAGAAGAACTTTCCAGGGAACTTGGATGTAAAATTGTTGAGATATCTGCACTAAAAGGTGAGGGAATTACTGAAGCTGCACAGGTAGCTATTGAAGCAGCAAAAACTACAAAAACAGTTCCAAAGCATAAATTTGATGGTGTTGTTGAGCACGCACTTGCTCATATTGAAGAAGCGGCACTTCACGATATGCCTGAAGAACAACAGCGTTGGTATGCTATAAAAATCTTTGAACGTGACGAAAAAGTTCTTGAACAACTAAAAATTGATAAGAATAAGATGGAACATATCGAAAATGATATCAAGGCTGCTGAGGACGAATGTGATGATGATTCTGAAAGCATAATCACAAACGAACGTTATGTATACATATCTTCAATTATGAAGAAATGTTATAAAAAGAAGAACGCTGGTTCTTTGTCTGTTTCAGATAAAATTGATAAAATAGTGACAAATAGATTCTTGGCTCTACCTATTTTTGCAATTATAATGTTTGCTGTTTACTACATTTCAGTATCTACAATAGGTACTATAGTAACAGATTGGGCAAATGATGGGGTATTCGGTGACGGTTGGTTTGCACTTGGAATTGGTCGAAGTGAATACGATGAAGCAGCAGGAAATTATGATTTGGAGTCTGAAAAAATTGCTGTTTATCTTGAGGCAGCAGGAGAAGCAGGAATTAAGATTGATGATGTAACATCAACTTTAGAATCAGAAACTCCAAATGAAGGTATTATCAGTGCTTTTGAAACAGAAGCTGCTGAGAAAAGTATAACTGCGGTAGTTGAAGTTACAGATGACGATGGCAATGTAGAAGAAGAGATTTCTGTAGATGCTAAAGTTTTTGCTTCAGCACTTGAGGCAGAAGAGCCTGAGCCATCTTCTTTTGGACCATGGATTCCAGGTGTTCCTGTTTTCTTAGGTAGCTGGCTTGAAAGTATAAATTGTGCTGATTGGCTTTACGGATTGATTATGGACGGTGTTGTAAGCGGTGTTGGTGCTGTACTTGGCTTTGTTCCTCAGATGTTGATTTTGTTCTTCCTGCTTGCCTTCCTTGAGTCTTGTGGTTATATGGCAAGAATTGCATTTGTTATGGATAGAATTTTCCGTAAGTTTGGGTTGTCAGGTAAATCATTTATTCCTATGCTTGTAGGAACGGGTTGTGGTGTACCAGGTATAATGGCATCACGAACCATAGAAAATGAACGTGACAGACGTATGACAATTATGACAACAACATTTATACCTTGTGGTGCAAAGCTCCCAATCATTGCACTTATTGCAGGTGCTTTATTCGACGGTGCGTGGTGGGTTTCTCCAAGTGCATATTTTATAGGTATAGTTGCAATTATAATATCTGGTATAATTTTGAAAAAGACAAAAATGTTTGCAGGCGACCCTGCTCCTTTCGTAATGGAGCTTCCTGCTTACCATATGCCTACTTTTATTAATTTGTTGCGTTCAATGTGGGAGCGTGGCTGGTCATTTATAAAGAAGGCTGGTACAGTTATTCTTTTGTCTACTGTATTAATC
>JAXJXA010000225.1:0-2361 GCA_036307745.1 Acutalibacteraceae bacterium
ATATATTTACTATTTCAACATAAATTTCTGTTTGTTATCACAAATAAAAATGTTAAAAATGATTTAACTTTTGTTATTTATGCTTGATTTGAAATTATTAAAATGTTAAAATAATATACAAAGTTTTTTTAATAGGAGTATTGTTTTATGGATTCATACATTGAGCAACTGGTTGTACATAAAAAAGACTACAAAGATTTTCTTGTTAAAGCAATAATGATATTGAGCATATTTGCTATTCTTGCACTTGGGGTTATTTTTGGTATGATGGTTAACCCCTATTTTGTTGCAGTGGGAGTTTTTCTTTCTGCTTTTGATATATACTTCTGTTGGTATGTTATCACAGGAAGAAATGTTGAATATGAATACACAGTAACAAACAATAATCTGCAAATTGACAAGGTAATGGCAAAACGCAGACGTAAAGCTATACTGAGCATTGACATCAAAAAAATTGATGGCTTTGACAAGCTAAGTGAAAATCGTCTTAGCAACAGAAAATGTGACAAGACATTTTATCTTGGAACATACGATGAAGATCCGGAGCAGTATCGTTTTATTGTGCAGACCAATAAACATGGCAGAGTAATGGTTGTGTTTGCACCCAACGAAAAGGTGCTTAATGCAATAAAAGTACACCTCAAACCCGAGGTAAAAATAGAATTATTCAAAAACAATGTAAAGTAACTATTATTGGCTGTAATCCGTAAAAACTCAGATTACAGCCAATTATTGTTTGGAGGAGAGTAATATGAAAATTTTAACCTGTGAACAAACCAGGATTCTTGAAAAAAATCAGGTAGACCGTGGCTCTACATACTTTCAGCTGATGAACAATGCAGGTGTTCAGGTGGGAAAGACACTGATTTCACAGTTAGGGGCTAATACCAAAAGCATCGTTGCAGTTTTATGTGGTAAGGGTAACAACGGTGGCGATGGATTTATTGCGTCACAATATCTTACATCACAAGGCATAAAAGCATATGCCTTGCTTGTAGATGGCGAACCACGCACCGAAGATAGTATGTGTGCATTAGAACAAGCACTTAGTAACGGTGTTGAAGTTGTACGCATATGGGAATATAGCCAGAAAGTTAAGGATATTATATCCACAGCTGATTATGTTATTGATGCAATATACGGTATAGGTTTTAAAGGTTCGTTGAATGACAGCATTAAGAATATTGCAGATTTGGTTAACAACACACACAGTAAGGTACTTGCTGTTGATATACCCAGCGGTGTAAACTGTGACAACGGTGCCGTTGAAAATACAGCCTTTAAGGCTGATATTACACTATCCTTTTCAACACTGAAACCCTGTCACGTTTTATATCCGTCTATGGATTATTGTGGTAAAACATCGGTTGCACAAGTTGGTATAAATAAAGGTGTAATTTATGACAGTGAATACCTTACCGAAACCATTGACGGAAGCAGACTTAAATCACTTATGCCTCAAAAAGAGGTTTCTGCCAATAAAGGAACCACAGGCACTTTAACAGTAGCCTGCGGAAGTTATGGTATGGTAGGTGCTACACAAATGTGTATTCAAAGTGCATTACGCAGTGGAACAGGTCTTGTCAAAAGTATTTTGCCATCTAACCTTTATCCAATTATCGCTCCCAGTATACCACAGGCTGTATTTATACCTTACACAAGTGCCGATACCATAGAAGTTTTAACACAAAGTATGGAAAAATCAAAGGCTGTTATTGCAGGCTGTGGTCTTGGTAACAACTCCAAATCACAGGAAATTACAGAATATATCATCAGCAACAGCAAAATTCCCGTTATTCTCGATGCTGATTCTCTTAATGTAATTGCAAACAACATAGAAATTCTGAAAAAAGCAAAGGTTCCTGTAATAATCACTCCACATCCCGGAGAAATGGCAAGAATGTTAAATACATCTGTGGATATGATACAGAACAATCGTCTGACAGTAGCCACAGAATTTGCAAAACGATATAATGTAATTGTCGTGCTTAAAGGGGCATATACTATTATTGCACACCCAAGCGGAAAATCTGTTATCAATCCCACAGGAAACAAAGGTATGGCTAAAGCAGGTAGTGGTGATGTACTTGCAGGTATAATAGGAAGCTTTGTTTCGCAGGGAATGTCACCTTTTAATGCGGCTGTAAGCGGTGTGTATTGTCACGGCTACGCAGGTGATCTTGCAGAAGAAAGATTCGGTCATATAAGTATGCTTGCAACAGATATCATAGATATGTTACCAACCTGTATTAAAAATATTTATCTGTATGATTGATAATACTGTTATCTTTAATGAATACAATTTATACTAAACACCGTTTAAAATCGGTAAAAGATTTTCGAGCAGATTTTGTACTGAAC
>JAXJXA010000226.1:0-49448 GCA_036307745.1 Acutalibacteraceae bacterium
ATTCTGAGACACCATTGCGGCACCTGTATTAAAAACCCTGCTATATGGCACTGCTATTTTATCTTTTGAGACAGCAATATGGCACTCTGATTTTTTATTCTGAGACACCATTGCGGCACTAATGCTAAGTAAAATGTTTTAAAATGTTTTGACACTTCTATGTGGTGCTGTTGATTGCCCTTCTATCAGGGTAATATTATTAACCTAATAGATGGCACTATTTGAACTATAAAGAAATGACAAAATAAAAAATGCTTGTTGAAAAATAAACTACTACTATGCGGGTATTAAAACAACCCTAATAAGTGGAACTAATGTTTAATATCTGCTGTTTTATTGTAGGCAGAAAACATTTGAATAACCCCCTTTTTCCTTCTCACCTCACTCTCTCTACTCTCAGCAAATATCCTCGTAAATGAGACTTGATATCCAAATAAAACTCTGCCTGGTCCCCTATTAACCCATAGAAAGGCTTTTAACGGCCTATATGAACCGTAATCTATTTATATCTAAAAACCGCTTATAAAGCCGCTGAAAGCCCCACAGAGCCTGTTATCAGGTTAAATAATACTAATATCAATAATGCTGATTACTCTGTGAGGCTGCTGAAGGCCCTACAACGGCTTTTTGTATTTAGACAGGTATTCACATACCCCTATAATAAAAATGCCCGTAGAAAGCCGCTGTGGGCCTCAGAGAGATATTGTGAGATAATATAAGACTGTAAATATCATCTTAAAAGCCTGTGTGAGGCCGTAGAAGGCCCGTAGAGCGGTTTTTCTATATAAGATAATATAAGAACACTCTACAACGCCCTACAAGGCCCTGAGAGACGCTATGAGACTGATATGATTTTTGATATGGATGTTGTTTAGTTCAATCATCTAAAATCTCATCAATTTTATTTCTCATATCATCTCTCCTTCTCCCAATATCTCTCTTTTATATAATTCGCACACTTTGAAAAGTGTATATCTCATTATACTTTAAAGGAAGCTTATGATTAATCATAACCTTTGAACTTAGATATTGTTTTGTCATAGGGTCCTCTTCTTAACCATCCTTTTTATTGCTTAATTTTCATCTAACAGGTTTGTTCAGAGCACCATAACTCATACATCTAAAACGCAAGGGCGAAAAACTTTTAGAAAAACTTTTTCTTATAAACCCTTGCCTTTTATCTTCGTATTCATCTTTATATGTGCTGCACAAACCCGATAGTCAGATGAAAACTCAAAAAGCAATATTAAAAGAAAGGAAGGTAAAGAGATGAGAACTCTCTATTCCAAAATTAAAAACATACACTCCCCTCCAGAACAGACTCAAATCTAAAAAGCAATATTAAGTTTTATGTTTCCACAGTTTTTAATCACTTACAATATTAGGAGGACTTGCATATGTTGACGAGAGAAATGATTATGGATGAACTGACTAAGAAAGGTTATGAGGTATCTGCTTTTGATAAGGTAAAGAATGGAGTTTTAATGAATGGTATTATGTGCCGTCGGGGAAATATTAGCCCTGTATTTTATGTAAATGAACTTATCGAAAATGAAAATATGGAGCTTGATGAAGCTGTTAAAATTGTAGAAAGTGTCCTTCGTACAGAGACACCTAATCTTAATATCGAGGAGATTACTAGCCCTGATTACATTCTCAATAATGTCTATATGGGACTGCAGAGAGTATCAGCCGAGGAGATTTTGAAGAAGAAAACTGAATTTAAAGGTATTGAATGTTATCTGTATGTGAGGGTTGAGGAAGGAATTTTTAAACTGCTTACAACCACAATTAAGATTTTGGGTATTTCAGAATTAGAGTTATGGCGAAAGGCAAAAGAGAATACTGAGAAAGAGACAGATATTATCTCTTTATCTGAGGCTATGAAAGAGTTAGGAATGGAGGTTCAGGGACTTAATGAATATGTAGTTTCAAATAAGGATAGAAGGCTTGGAGCGTCTGGAATTTTGATGAAAGATAAAATCAAACAGTTTGCAAATGAGTTAGGAGTTGACAGTTTTGTAATGTTGCCTTCATCTATTCATGAGGTAATTCTGTTGCCTATCAATAAAGGAGATGTTGTTGATTTAGAGTTTTATAATATGATGGTCAGTGAGGTTAATGAGAGTGAAGTTTTACCTGAAGAACGGTTAACAGACAGAGCATATTTGATAGAAATTTAGATATATAATTGATAGTATAGCCCATTAGTTAGAGATAGCTGATGGGCTTCTTTTTTGTTTCTACTGTATTTCAATTACACTTCTCTTAGTTTTTTCAAGAAAGATAATAAATTAATAGTATAGAAAAACAATACCATAATTTCTTTAGCAAGCATTAGACACAGAAAGCCAAATGTTCCATTTGTCTTTCCGTATCTTGCTTGCCAGGCTTGCTCGCCTGGACCGAGTAAACGCAAGCGTTTAATCTTTTTGAATCGCCTATGGCTCTCAAAAAACAGGCTTCGCAATCCTATGACATATTACAGTAATAATTAACCCCAACGAAATGATAGCACAGCTTAACATATATTGTCTATCAGTTTGAATAAAAAATAGGAGTGATGTGTATGACCAATCTATCAATCAAAAAGCAAATATTATTAATTTTGTATTCTGTTTTATCAATCATATTTAGTATGTTGTTTTCTACTACCTATGATTCTTTTATGTTTCTTATCCCCATTGCACTGACTAATATGTTTGTTTTCTACTTTATCTGCAGAGTGAAAAATAACTTAAATTGGTATGGACTTATTGCGTACTTTCTTTCAGTAATTGCCTCTTTTACTATTATGGTAAATGTAGAACCAAATCCTTTAATCAATGATGTCAGAGCAATTTGTGTAAACTACTTATCATTTATGTTTATTATCATTGGTGTTCTTGGTGGGGGAATTTTGAGATATAAGATGGAACGTGCAGGCTTAATTATTAACAATCAGGAAGGTGATGAGAATGAAGAAGAACAAGAGATTGAATCTGAGCATGACTGATGAATTGTTTAATGAGATATCAGCTAATGCTGAAAAACATAATATCTCATTGTCCGCCTACTGTATACAAGCTATTGAAAAAAACTTGGGCAAGGTTCAGAAAATAGACCCGAAAACAATAACCATTGACCCCGTCTCCATTTATACAGATGACGTAAGAGAAGCATTAAACAAAATAGGTAATACAGCAGCTAAGTTAGATAGAACACTTTATACTCTTTCTCAAAAAAATACTGTTTCTGAATTTGAATTAAAAAGAATAGCCGAACTGACTAATCAATTAAAAGAGGAAGAAAAAGCTTTTAATAACCATATGGAAACAGTCTACGAAGAAAGAGCGAAGCTGAGAAAAGATATTTTAAAGAAAATTGAAAGCACTATTACTAAATTACTAAAGAGGTGAAAACTATGGAAAGTAATAAAATTGAATTGGATTTAACTCATCTCCCCAGAGATAGTAAAGGTATTTTATGGTCTAAATGTGTAGGTGAACTTATTCCATTTATCTACAACAATGAAGTAGATTATATTAAAATCGTTGGTTATTGTAAACAACAAGTAACATTAGAACTTAATGGCCGTGTTAGAAAATTCCATATAAGAGATGTTTATTATAATCACATAGAGCCTCTTCTTGGAGTCTATACACAAAAATATTTATTTTCTGTTGGGGATATTATCCGTAATTACAAAATTATTGAACAGACATTTTTAATTGAAGAAACAGAAAACACAGCCAATAACTTATTGAGAGGACAGCAAGAAAGAAAATACAGAGGCTATATAGTTGAGTGTTTGAATTGTGGTGAAAAAATTGAGGTAAAGCAAAGAGACCTTATTAAAGAGAAACCTAATATTAAGTGTAAGTGTAGAAGGTGATAGTTATGGATTTATTAGAGAAATTAAAAGAACATCATTTGGAACAATATACTCACTCAAAAAGAGTATCTATCTTATGTGTTCTCATAGGCTTTAAATTAGGTCTCTCATTAGAACAGCTTAACGAATTAGATACCATTGGTCTATATCATGATATTGGTAAGATAAAAATTCCAATCGAAATATTAGGTAAAAAAGGTAAGCTGACTCAACAAGAATACACATTAATTAAACTGCATAGCCTGTATAGTTCTATGTTAATAAAAAATGAAAGTAAAACTATTAGAGAAGCAGTTCTCTATCATCATGAGAATTTAGATGGTTCTGGATATTTTCATATTAAAGGCGACCATCTAAACATATATCAAAGAATATTACATGTTGCTGATGTATATGAGGCCCTTACAGCAGAGAGATGCTATAAGAAGCCATGGAGTAAAGAAGAAGCTTATCAATATATGGCAGACCATATAGATACCATGTTTGATAAGCAAATCGTAGAAACATTAAAAGATATTATATTTTAAGGAAGTGATAAAACATGGCAGAAAGAATGAGCAAAGCGAAATTCTGACTGACAATAAAACCACCTATTAAAATACAAAGGAAGTGATAAAAAATGGCAGTATCAAAAGCTTGGACAATTAAAACAGGAATAAAAGACTCTGTAAATTATGTTGCTGACACTGACAAAACCAGTGTTATGAGATATATAAAGAATGAAACAAAGACAGTCTATGGAGATAAGATTCTTGTATCTGGTCACTTATGTAACCCTCAAACAGCTGAACTTGAATTTAAAATGAGAGAAGAAGCTTATCATGCAGTTAAGAAAGAGAATATAGCAAAAGGTGTTCAACCAAACCAGGCCATTCACATAATCCAGTCTTTTTCTTCTAAAGACAGTGCAAATATGACTCCCGAACAGCTGCATCAATACGGCCTTGAATTTGCTGGTATGATATGTGGAGAACACTTTCAAGCTGTTGTAGCTTCTCATTTAAATCATCCAGACCAGCTTCATAACCATATAATCATCAATGCTTATGCTTTAGATGGAATATATAAGTTTATTGAAGACAGAAACTGTCTCAAGAGAGTTCGTGAGTTAAATGACCTGTTATGTACAAGTCATGGATTAGAAGTAATTATTCCTGAAAAATTAGATAAAGTTGGCAGCTATAAAGAATGGCAAGAGAAACAAAACGGGACATCTTGGAAAGAAGCTATAAGAACAGATATCAAAGAAGCTATGAAAGCTACTAACAGCTGGTATGATTTTAAAACAGCATTAGAACAAGCTGGATATAAAATTATAGAAAATGAGAAAACAGTCAGCTATCAAGCTCCTGGTGGATATACGGTTACTGATAAAAAACTTGGTAAAACTTATGAAAGAGCTTCTCTATTAGAATATTGGAATGAGAGAGAACTTGAACCCGAAAGAGAGAGACCTATTATTCAGCCTGACCCTGTTAAGAAGAATGTTGATATTACTGATATTTATGTCAATCCCTATGATGACCGTGGAAGACGAAGAGGTCCAATTGAAATTCTGTTATTGCAAGTTTTAAAGAAGTTAAAATTTATGCAAAAACATAAAATTGAACCTGATGTTGGAACAATAGACAGTGCTGTATTTGGCCGTGTTGATTGGAAAATACAGAATATGTTGGACACTCTTGCTTTAACAAAAGAAAACAATATTCAGACACAAGAAGACCTAAAAGAAAGAATCAGTGAGCTTGGAGCCACTCGCAACAACTTAAAAATTAAGTTAGATGGAGATAATGTTGAAATACAGAACATGGAAGCCACCATTCGTGATATCAGTGACTTCTTAGAGCTAGAAGAAATTGTTGATAATATTTATATCGATGGCAGCTTATTAAATGTAGAAATGCCTGATATTGAAACCATAAGAGAAGCCAGAGCAGCACAAGACCCCATGACAAAGCGTCAGAAGATGGAGTTATTTAAGCTGATGGAGCAAGAGACTGAATTTAAGTTAGACGCTAAATTTGGTCAAATCAGCAGAACAGAAGCTGTTGATGTTATAGCCTTCTTAAAAGATAAAACAAAAGAACGTCCCCCTCTTGTAATAACCATTGATGAATTTAATGCAAAAAGAGAACAGGCTTTGGAAGGTTCTATCAATAAAAACAAACAACTCAGCAGAGATGCCCGTCTTGAAAAAACGCCTGCTACACCCAAGCAGAGAATATTGGTTCAAAAACTTCTGCAAAAACATCCTGAAATCAAGTTAAAGCGTGAAATTACCAATCAAAAAGATGCCACACAAGTATTAGATTACTTTAACAATGGTGGTGAATATCCTGATGTATTTGTTTCTTCCAGAGATATTGAGATATCTAAATTGAGTCCCGAAGACCAAATCACTGTCAATGGATATCTCGAATTAAAAGAGAAACTTTATAGTCTTGGACTGACTGATATGGATAAAATCAAAGCTTACAAATCAGAGTTAAAAGAGAAGGTCAACAGATTTGCCCAAGAAAAAGAAGAGTTTAAAGAAATGGGACAAAAATATGCTAAATTCAAAAGAATGGAATACAATGTTGAATTAGCTAAAAACCCAGCTTATACAAAAGTTGAAAAAGCAATAGACTCTCGTGAATTAGAATCTGATTCAGGCCTGGACAAAGAAGTTGAAAAGACCAGTAAAGAAAACAACCACAATTATCGGACAGAAGATAAATATTTCCACAACGATGATGAAAGATAAGTTACACTTACTTCATTAATCACCATAATCACATTTTTATAGCGACTTTTTGTATTTGTATCACATTTTTCGTTAAAGTCGTTGTGTGGTTATGGTGATTTTTCTTTTGTTAGTTTTCATATAAAATATAGTAAATTAATAACAAGGGGAAGTTATGCCCCAAAGAAACAATAGAAAAGTCTCGAACGAGGCAAACTTTCCGAATACTACACATTAGGAAAAGGACTGAAATAATATGACACATGAAGAAATAAAATATTTTAAAGAACTAATTGACAAAAACCCATCCACTTATATGTGCTTTACGGATGAGGCAAAGAATGAAAAGGAAATCACAAACTATGCTCTCGATAAAAATCCATTTAATATGTGGTATTTAAGCCCACAATTGAAAGACGATAGAGAGTATGCAAGAACAAAACTATCGACATATCCAACATTCCATCTTAATAAATTGAGTCCCAGATTACAGACTGATAAAGATATGGTTATGTTTGCTATGCGTCACAACAGCACTTTTGATTTGCGTGATTTAGAGCACACTTGTACCTACTTTATTAACGACAAAGATGTTATGGCTCGTGCTGAACAAAGTCTTCAAGCAAATCCCTATCTTGTTCCTGGTGAAATGAAGATGGCCCGTGCTATGATTGCAAACTTTGCTGGTAAAGATAAGGCCATTGAGGAAGTCAGTAAAGACCCCGAAGTTTATCGTCTGTTAAAAAAGGAATTTAAAGAAGATAAGGATATTGCAATAGCTGCCATTGATAAAGACCCCTCTTTAATCAATGAAATTCCTAAATCTTTGCAAAATGTCAATTTCTATGTAGCTGCAGTTCTTGCAGTTCCTGATGTGGAGAAAGAATTGGATTTCAGAACCAGAGATAAAGTGAAAGAGTCTTTGGAGAAACTGAATTCACTACCATTTAATGAAAGGATTAATGCAGTAAAGGAACTCTGTGCGAAGATTCCCAAGTTTGATAAGCAAAACGATAAAAACAAAGATTCAAAAGATGAAAGATAATATCAAATCCAGGTCATTCATAGACCTGGATTTCTTTTTATAAACAATTTTTTTTCTCATTCTATTCGTTATGCCCCGCTTATATAAGAAATTATATATGTAGAAAAACAAAGGAGGAATTATGAAATGACAGATTATATTGATTTACACAAAGAGATTGTAGCAGATAGAGATTACAAGAGAAATCTTTTCAAAGTAAGAGTTGATTATATGTCTCATGGTGATAAAATAGATTTTTTTATTGCTGAAAATAAGGAGTTTACACTAAGTAAGAAATTATTGCGTAGAGACAAAACGCATTTATTTTATGAAATCTCAATTCAAAACACTGGCAGTAGTCCTATTAAGAACCTGTTAGCCTTGTACAGCACAGAGAATGGAACATTCCAGCAACAGGGCTTATTAAAAAGCTCAAATGAGTCTGAATTGATTATAGATAAAATCAATCCAGGTAAAACAGTCAAAGTTATGTTTATTGTGCCAAAGCTTTCAAACAAGAAAAAAGCATTAGAGCTTATTAGAAAAATCCCAAAAGGAATAGTTTTTGGGAATAAAGTAGTAGGTATTTTTGAAAGATTTGATGATGATTTAAGAAAGGATGTAGAATTATTTGAAGAAGGGTTAAAAAGAAGTATTTATGTAATGTTATTTGCTGATGATGAGGTTATACATTATTTTGACATTCAAGATGAATAATGTAGGGAGATAACTCTGGTCTATAATATTTGGCCAGAGTTTTCTTCTATTATTTTTCCCACAATCCCACCCTTGACCAATATTATATACGGCCAATCTTTATAGGCCTTTTTTCTTTTGTGTTGTTTAGCTACCATTTTATAAAAACATAGCCGCAAAACCACATTCCTTTAGGTGTGTGGATACGCGGCTTTCAAAAAAATGCTTCTAAAATGCTTAAAAAATAAGAAATTATTAATATAGAACCAACATTAAAAGGAAGTGAATATTAATGTATTTGACCATAAAACAACAATTAAAGCATCTATCAAAAACAGAATATCAAATATTAAGAGAATTATGCCATATAGCTAAAAATCTTACAAACCAGGCTATCTATAATGTTAGACAGCAATATTTTACAGATAAAAAATATTTGAGTTATAACAAAAATTATCATTTGCTTAAAACATCTGAAAATTATAAAATATTAAACTCAAATATGGCAGAACAAATACTTAAACAAGTAGATGAAGATTTTAAATCTTACTTTGGCTTATTGAAATTAGCTAAAAATGGCCAATATTCATATAAAGATTGTAAAATACCACATTATCTACCAAAAGATGGATTTACAACTTTAATTATTGCAGAATTTAAGTTTAATGGTAATCTGCTTACACTTCCATATTCAAATGGTTATAAGAAAACACATCAAAACATTACAATAACAGTACCTAAAATTGTATTAGATAAAAAAGTTAAAGAAATACGTATTTTACCTAAAGCAAATGCCAGGTTCTTTGAAATTCAATATGTTTATAAAGTTGAATGTAATCAAAGAAATCTCAATATAAATAACGCACTAGCATTAGATTTAGGTGTCAATAATCTCATGACTGCGGTATCTAATAAAGGTGATAGCTTCATAATTGATGGTAGAAAGTTAAAATCAATTAATCAATGGTTTAATAAACAAAATGCAAGATTACAAAGTATTAAAGATAAACAAAAATTAGGTTATACTCCAACTAAAAAACAAAATATCATAGCAAATAAGCGTAATAACCAAGTAAATGATTATATCAGTAAAGCTGTTAAAATGGTTATTAAATATTGCGTTACTAATGATATCGGAACTTTAGTTGTTGGTTATAATACTACATTCCAAAAGAATAGTCATTTAGGTAAAGAGAACAATCAAAATTTTGTTAACATACCATTTGGTAAATTAAGAAAAAAGCTAAAATATCTATGTGAATTAAACAATATTGTGTTTATTGAACAAGAAGAAAGTTATACCAGCAAAGCATCATTCTGGGATAAAGATTTCATACCAGTATATGATAAAAACAACACAACACAATACAGCTTTAGTGGTAAAAGAGTACATAGAGGCCTATATAAACGCTCTAATGGCAAAATACTAAATGCTGATGTAAATGGAGCATTAAATATTATGCGTAAATGTAACGTTGTAGACTTAACGGTCTTATACGCTAGAGGCGATGTGAACACGCCTATAAGAATAAGGGTTGCTTAATACTAATAGTATTAAGTCGAGAGTCAAATACCAAACTTCTTAAATAGAGACGAAGTCTCTTAGAAGCCATAGTGCCTTTCGGCCTATGGTAGTTCACATAAGTGTCCATTTCGTCAATAACAAGCTCTGAAATAGAAAACTTTGTGAGAACAAAAACTTTTAACTATTTTTATTGATTACATTAAGCACTTATTATTACTATTTTTGTTGACTCCATTAAGCACTTATTATTTTTGGTCACTACAAACAACACCAAAAATATCACACGAAAGGAAATGAATATTATGAGACGTTCAGGTAGAAGATATTTTATTGATATTGACGGTACATTAGCCGTTTACATATCTAAAAATTATCCTTGGTGGGAAATAGATGGTATTTTTAGAGTCTTGAAACCGCAAGAACAAGTGCTTCAAGCTGTTAGAGACCTTATTCATAATCAAGAAGAAGTCTACATTTTGACTGCATATCACAGAGAAACACCACAAGTGAAAGATGATAAAATCTTTTGGCTTAGAAAACATTTGCCTGAAGTTAGCCTTGACCATCAGATATACACCTTTTGTGGAGAGGATAAAACATTATATATTTCTGAAGGGGTAAAGCCAACAGATATTCTTCTTGATGATTTTAATAAGAATTTAGAAAAATGGAGAGAAGCAGGCGGGATAGGTATCAAATTACTTAATGGACTTAATAGTAAACATTCTTGGGGCGGACTTTCTATACAGGCACAAGAGGCAAGTAAAAACATATTCGATACATTAGTGAATATCCACACAGCGGAGATTAGTTTTTAGCTAATCTCTGTTTTATTAATTTTTGCCAACCCTGGCCAGCTGCTAACAGTAATCGCTGAGAAATTGAGTATTACCCACCCACCGTCCCTGTAAATGATGAAATACAAACATGTGATTGTTTCCATTTGATTGAGAAACACGCACATGGTCATAATCTGTTCGTCAATCCTCACAGACACCTGCTAAAGTTATTTTGTATTTCTTTTCCAAAACACAAATTTCCGAACAATAGAGTTCTACAATTTTGCACATATCTTATACCCACCCACCAACCCATAAAAGCTCAGCTTCGTTCACCCTTTTTCCTTGTGTTGTTCCGTACCAATTCTATGCAAGTTTTCATTTCATCAATAACAAGCGTTGAAATCTTAAAAATTTGACCAGTAAAATTTTTCAGTATTTTTATTGACTACATTCCAGACTTGCTGAATTTTGGTAACTAAGAACAACACAAAAAAATACAAGGGGGTGTTAGAAATGCTAAATCAACAAGATATCATCAGTTTAGAAAGTCTCAACTACTACAAAGAAAATATTGAGAAAGGAAATGATTATATGGAAAAAATGGAATGGTTAGACTTCATCTTAGCAGAATCTTTAAGACAATGGAATGATTTCTTAGAAGACAGACAAGATTGCACATTAGAAGACTTCATTGAATTTACAAAAGAAATTGCCAATATGTGCAGATAATAAATCATGGGATGTGAGTCATCTCACTTCCCTTCCCTATATTAATAATGAAAGGATTGATATTATGAAAACACTGAAAAGAAACATTTCTTACAACCTTGCATGTTCTATCTTGGAAGCAAACCACTATGGAGTAACCAATGTAAAGGTAATTGGAAAATGGATTATATTCTATAACAAGAATAGAGTTGTAGCGAGATATCGAGAAGAAACAGGTTCATTATGGGTATAGCCATTATGAACGGGCTCGGTAAGAGCAGGCTCACTACAAGTAATATAAGGAGGAGAGATTATGAATAATATTTTCAAGCAATACAACAATAGAGTACTCAATGATGATGGAGCATATATGAGTGAAGACGCAAAGAAATTTGCAAAAGATTTTAAAAGAAGACTAACATTTAATGCTAAGAAAAGAGGAATGGAAGTTGCTAATTTTAGCATAGGGCACTACTACATTTCAGGTTTTCTCAAAAAGAATGATAAATATGTTTATTTCAATTACAACATTCCAAGATACTATGAAGAAATCAATTTCTTTGACAGAAATTTCTTAATCAGAACTGCAGCTGATGAAAAAGACTATCATGGAGGATATAACAATTTTACAAATCTTATGAATTTTATGGATACTGCTGAAAAACTACTTGGATAGCTAATGGAAAAGGTAGATTGTCTGTTGATTTAGCAGATAATCTACTAATTGCAAAATATTACAAAACAGGGTATTATGAATTTAGAACCCCATAAGGAGGAATAAACAATGAAAATGAAAGACCTTACTTTCGAAAAGATACAAAATTATGATATATATAATAGCAGAGCAGATAAGCTTGGATTTGTTACCGAATGGGTAGCAAGAAACAAATGGGGAAATTCGGTTGCTTTTGGAAACACAAAAGCTGAATGTATAGCTGATGCAAGAAGATATATTCAAATGGAAAACAGAAAGGTAAAATAATGAGAAATAATACTTCTATTCAAAATGTAAAAGAAATCTCTAAGGTATTATTACATACTGTCCCCATTCAGTGTGATAATCCATGGGGAATTGTCCAACATCCTTTTGTACAGCATACAGTGGCTATGGACAGGAAAGGAAACTTTTTCAATCTTTTAGTTGAAGAAGATAAGAACAAATGGTTTAGCTTTATTGAAAAAGAAATTGACAGTGCTGATATCAAAACGATTTTTTACATAATGGTAACAACTCCATGGAAGCTGACATGGTTGAAATTTGTAAAGCCTTATTTGTCATCACAAGATTTTTCTAAGTTCTTATCAGACGCATGGACTACTGAAGACAATCCTAATATGGATGTTAATGTATCTATTCCTGAAGCTATCAGCTGGTTCAAAGAAGCAGACAAGAAGTGTTTAATGGATGAAGAAGAATATAAATATTGGGAATCACTACCTGATGAAATAACCCTATACAGAGGAGTATCAACAGGTAGAGCTAAGTATGGTTTATCCTGGACAAATGATGAGGAAATAGCAAGATGGTTCCAAAAGCGTTTTTCAGTAGATGGTAGTAAGGGCCAATTGCTTAAAGTAGTTGCATCTAAAAAGAACTGTCTTTGTTATCTTGATAGAGGGGAAAAAGAAATAGTATTGGATGTCAATGCTGTAAAAAGAGAAATAACAGTAATCGAATAATGAAACGAAAGAGAAGTTATTATGGCTTCTCTTTTGTTTTTTTTACAATTCAAATTCACAATTTCTTCCTTAATCGTCAGAAACTCACTGCTAAAGTTGCATTCGAATTGGTTCTATCTTTACCCACCCTCCACCCAACCATACTCGATTAAAAACGCCAATTTGTTCATCAATCTTCACAAACGGACTGCCAAGGTTGGCTATCGAGTAATACCATACACGCTTCGAACTATTGATGGTTCTACGCTTTTAATTACACCATCCCGACCACCCAGCCCCAATAAGAACAAAAGTAGTAGTTTTGCCGCACCAAAACCATATTAGATTTTCATTTGCCTGATTTGTCCCCATTATCCATAAGTTTTTCCTTCCAACAATGATAAACTTTGCAGCCTGAAAATTTTTATTCTAAATATTTTCCGTTCTGTCATTGTTTCCACTCAATAACTTATTCCTTTTTATGGTTACAATCAGCCAAACAAAAATGGTTATTGAAATCTAAGAAAGAAGGGATAGGACATGAACACAACAAATCTCTACAACTATCTAAAAGACTTCATGAAAACCAACAACTGGTACAGCAACAATACCCAATACCAAGCACGATGTATTTTTACAACAATCTGTATTATCAAAGACATTAAAGCAGATAACTACATTACCGAAGATATGCTGTTAGAACTGTTTGTTACATCTGCTTTGGAAGACCTTATGGATTACGAAGACTTTGAAGAATTTATGTGTGAGTATTTGGAAAGTATATAAGGAGGAAATATTTATGAAGAAGAAAACTTTTTACACAAATGAAACACTTTTTAATGCTATTATCGGTATCTTAAAGGACAAAAACCTTTTGCCAACCAGCTTAGACTATTGGTTACCTGAAAGATACAAAGTCATTGAATTTCGAAACTACGAATGGGACTGTACAGCGGACCTGCAATTTGGAGGAAGTGAAGGCATTTACTTAGATATCTATGCAGTGGGTTATATCAATAGTGATGAAAAACAAAAAGTAAGACTTGGAGTGTTTAAAACTCTTGGAGAAAGCAGAGAACATTTCTATGAGATGGCAAAATTACAAGCAGATTTCATCTGGGAAGTCAGAGACTTTGTGAACGAACACATTGAAGAGTTTGAAGAATAATAAAAAGGGTTGTTTTATACAGCCCTTCTAATAAAAAACAAAACACTATGAAAGGGGACCATAAAATGAAGGTAACGAGAAAATCAATGAGAGAAGAAGCAATCAAGAGACTTAGCATTTGGAAAGCTGATGAATATGCTTTTGAATTATTCAAGGCAGACAGCATTATTATTTTTGAAAGGTTCAACAATTGTGTAGTCACAAAGGACAAGAAAATCATATCAAATGATTTCGTAGTGCTGGGAGCAGAGGTTCCGCACAACATTCTCAAAAAGATTAGAAATTTGGAGTCTGAATATAATATTTTAGTCTACATGGTAATAAGGACTGAGACTGGATTTGGTGAATTATATGACCTTATCTATGTGGGACAATATGAAGAAGAGTGGGAAATGGATTATTGTCTTATGGAGGATATGGTGACAATGAGTTACTGTATTAACGAAACGGTTCCTGAATTTTCGGAATTTGGAACTATTCAATTAGCTAATAAGGAAGGAGGACTTTATCGTATCCAGTAAAAAGTAGTGGGGTTAAGCAAAAGCTTAGCCCCATTTGTTTTATTAATAATATTCAGGATGAATAGCCATATCTCGTTTTAATAATACTTTATATCTACAAACCTGGATGGTTCTAACCAGCAATGCTATTGGAGTAACAACAAGACCGATAACCATACAAAGAACCAACTTAAACATAATAACAAAAAGGATAAATATACTAAACTCAATACCAGGTAATCTAACCCAAATATAAGGCACGCCACATAGCATAACAAGATTACAAGCAATATAGAAAACAACTGTCTCAACATCAACGGAGCCCATATACATATGGAAAATCATTTCTACAGCAGTAACAACAAAGCTGAAAATAGCACCAATAATAATACTATGTAAAATTTCCATTTGTGCAAATTTAGCATTATAATATTTTTCAGAAATACTCATATTACCCCTCATTTCATCACATATTATACGTCTTCTTTTCTTTATCATAACTCCAGAAAATGAAAAATTCAAGAAGAAAACTGTATATCATTGGATATTTATTCAGTTATGTTTTGAGTCTTTCAATCAGCTGATGGCGGGACTTGGGGATTTAGATTTTGGCCAAAATATAAGAAATTGATAATATAGAGAATTGATAATTTCTCTCAAATCTAATTCTTATTTTGAAGGGAGATGACTACTATGTCTGAATTAACCAAAGCACAAGAGAAGTATTTTGAAGACAGTCTAATGAGAGATATAAACAATAACTTATTAGTATGTTATCATGGGCGGAGACACGATATTGATACCTTTGACAAAGCCAGTCTCGAAAAAAGCAGAGATGAAGGCTTTCTTGGAAAAGGTTTTTATTTTTCTACTGATGAAAAATATTGTAATGAATATGGAAAATACAAATATGCCTGTTATTTGAACATTACAAATCCACTTATTATTTCTGATTTAGATTATTCAGAAATTGAGGACATCATGGATTATATGAAAGAGCATCATCCAGACTATGGAAAAGCAGGCGGGCCTCCGAGACTTGATTACCTCAATAATTCAGAACGTGATGATGTTTTAACCTCTGATGATTTTACAAAAGAAACATTTTTGTTGGGTTTTTGGAAAGATTATTCTCAACAACTTACAGAGTATGCGAAAGAAAAAGGCTATGATGGTATTTTAATAGACACACCATTAGGCGGTGATGTTTTTGAACTTGTTGTTTTTGAACCAAATCAGATTAAAAGTATAGACAACTTATATCCTACTAAATCTGATAACTTTAAGGATAATAGCCAAGAATATCTCAAAGAGAATATGGGTAAAATGTCTTTTGATGAACAAGTAGAAGTTAGCAAATATGTTGCTGAAAAACAGGCTAAGCAAAACAACAAGAATAAAGATAAGCAGAAAGGTAAAGACGGGAGGTAATGAATATGCAAGAATTAACACAAGCCCAACAGGAATATTTCAAAGACAGTAAAATCAGAAACAGAAATGGTGAACTAATAACAGTCTACCATGGTTCTAAAAACAGAGGCTTTGACGCTTTTGAATATTCGCCCGAAAGACAGACTGGACAAGACTTTGGAGAAGCCTATTATTTTACTACAGACTATCAATCTGCCAAGTCATATGCTTATGATGAGCATAAAGACTCTCGTATGATTGAATGGAACAATAAAAAAGAGCAACTGATAGATAACTATCAAGGGCAAGGCAGCTTAACAGATGCTATCAACAGAATAACAGTAGATGGAAAAACAGCAAATGAAATCACCGCAGAAGCTGACTATAACAGAACAGGCGGTGAGATACATGCTGTATATCTTGATTTAAGGAACCCATTGATTGTAGACGCACATGGGCAAACATTCTACAATGCTTATCCTGCTTATTTTGAAGAGGCAAAAGAAAATGGCTATGATGGAATAGTTGTTTTGAATGCCAGCGACTCTGCAAGAGGGCAAGCAAGACCAACAGATGTCTTTATTGCTTTCCATCCATCACAAATTAAGTCAGTAACAAATCTATATCCAACTGATTCAAAAGAATTCAAAGACAACAGCAAAGACTATTTGCAGCGTTATGGTCAAAAATTAAGTTTTGATGAAAGAATTAGATTAGCAAATAATGTAGTAAAAAATGATATTAATAAGGTAGTTCATCAACAGGAGCAAAGAAAGGAAATGAATAATGGGAGGGAAAGATAATGAGAATAGTACCAAGACAATCCAGTGCAGGTAATTCAACGTTGTTTGTGTTTGAATTTAGCAGCACAGATGAAATAAAATCATTAAAAAGCAAGCAAGAATGTTTAGTGAAGAGGTTGAAAACTGAAGGTAAGGATGAAGCTGCTCTTCAGGTAGAAAATCTGTTTGATAAGATTGTCAACAGAGCAGATGAAAAATATGCTCGTGACGAAATTGTATCAACTTCGTTATTGTTTAGCAATGAAATAGCTCTATTAGCAGATTTGTTGCTGAGATACTAAAAAACATAAAAGTAACATTGTATAGCTGAAATAGAACGGACGACCCTTTGTCGATATAAATATCACTATAAAAGAGCTATACAGATGATTACAAAATTTGAAACTTGAGGTGTTTTATATGAAAATAGTCAAAAGAGACGGAAAGGAAGTAGAATTTGATATAACAAAAATTATAATTGCGATTACAAAAGCGAATGCTGATGTTCCTGAAAAAGAAAGAATCAGCAAACACTTAATAAATGCAATTGCTGAAGGAATTAAGACTGATTGTGAAAGTTTTGAAACATCCCAAACAGTTGAACAAATTCAGGACATGGTAGAAAGTTACCTTATGAAATATGGTGCTGCAATGGTTGCCAGAGAATATATAAGATACAGATACAAGAGAGAATTAGTAAGAGATAAAAACACAACTGATGATATTATTTTGTCGATAGTTGATTATCAAAACGAAGATGTAAAAGAAGAGAATTCTAACAAGAACCCTGAAATTATACCCACACAAAGAGATTATATTGCTGGTGAAGTTTCAAGAGACGTTGCAAGAAGACTCATTCTACCTAGTGATGTAAGAAAAGCCCATGATGATGGGTTAATCCATGTGCATGATACAGACTATTATTTAGGAAGAAGCACAAATTGCTGCCTTGTAAATTTAGAAGATATGTTACAGAATGGAACGGTTATTTCCGAGACAATGATTGAGAAACCTCATAAGTTTTCAACTGCTTGTACCATTACAAGCCAAATAATTGCACAAGTCAGTTCGAGCCAATGGGGCGGAGTGTCTGTTAGTATCGCACATTTAGCACCTTTTGTTGAAGAAACAAGAAGGAATATGAGAAAAAAGTATGATAACATGAAAAACATGATGACAGTAGATAGTTACAATACTTTAATTGAAAAAATGACCAAAGAAGATGTTGTTGCTGGTGTTCAAACTATGCAATATCAGGTTCAAACACTACTTACGACTAATGGACAGGCACCTTTTGTGACCTTCTTTATGTATCTAAATGAAGCGAAATCTGAAAAAGAAAAAGAAGATTTAGCTATGGTTATTGAAGAGATATTAAAACAACGTTATCAAGGCGTTAAAAATGAACAAGGTGCATGGGTATCACCTGCATTCCCCAAATTAATCTATGTTCTTGAAGAAGATAATATTCATGAAAACAGTAAATACTGGTATTTAACCGAACTTGCTGCTAAATGTTCAGCTAAGAGGCTTGTTCCCGATTATATCTCTGAAAAGAAAATGAAAGAATTAAAGGTAGATAAAACAGGTCAAGGTCAATGTTACGCAGTAATGGGTTGTAGAAGTTCATTATCTCCTGACTTTACTCCCGATTACAATATGGCTAATGCTGGTAACTGGGAAAAGGGTAAAGGTAAGTATTACGGGAGGTTCAACATTGGCGTGGTTACTATCAATTTAGTTGATGTTGCCTGTTCCGCTTATGGTGATATGGATAAATTCTGGAAAATCTTTGATGAGAGACTGGAACTTTGTCATAAAGCATTAAAATGCAGAATTCAAAGAATGAAAAACACACCTTCTGATGTTGCTCCTATTTTATGGCAGCATGGTGCTCTTGCAAGATTAAAGAAAGGTGAATATATAGATAAATTATTCTACGATGGTTATGCAACAATCAGTTTAGGCTATGCTGGTTTATATGAATGTGTTTATAGAATGACAGGCAAGTCTCATACTGACCCCGAAGCAACACCATTTGCACTTGAAGTTATGAAATATATGAATAAAAAGTGTGAAGAGTGGAAACAAGATGAAAATATTGGTTATTCTATCTATGGCTCACCGATTGAAAACACGACTTATAAATTTGCTAAGTGTTTAAAGAAAAGATTTGGTATTATCGAAAACGTAACAGACCATACTTATATCACTAACAGCTATCATGTGAATGTCAGAGAAGACATTGATGCTTTTGAAAAATTAGCATTCGAAGCTCAATTCCAAGAACTTAGTTCTGGAGGTATGATAAGCTATATTGAAACCCCAAATCTGCAGCATAATATTCCTGCAATTCTTTCAATATTAAAGTTCATCTACGAAACAACCATGTATGCTGAGTTAAACACAAAATCAGATTATTGTTCTGTTTGTGGTTATGATGGTGAAATGGAAATTGTTGAAAATGAAGATGGTAAATTAGATTGGAGATGTCCGAACTGCGGGAATATGGATAAGCACACATTATCCATTGTTCGTAGAACTTGTGGCTATTTGGGAAGTCAGAGATGGTCACAGGGCAGAACAGCCGAAATCAGAGACAGAGTTTTACATCTAAATTAATGTCTGTTGATGTTGTAAATGTGTTTTAAGACAACTTAATATGGAAAAAGACAACTAATTTGGAACGAAATATTGTAATACATGAAAGGCTATGTAAGGTTATATAGCCTTTTTTTTGTATCAAACTTAGAGGTGTTTATAGTGCCAAAACATATAACAAAAGAATTAAAAGAAAATATTGTTAGAGAGTATTTATTGAAGCCACAAACAATTCATGAAGTGGCACAAAAATATAAAGTTTCAGACCCAAGCGTTATAAAAATTTTAGATGAAAACAATATTATACGATATTCAAAGGCTAAACTATTTTCTCCAAAATTGGATGAAGACTTTTTCGAAAATATCGACTCTGAAGAGAAAGCGTACTTTTTAGGTCTTATTATAACAGATGGATGTATACATGAGGATAAAAAAAGAGAAACAAGTGTATCAATTACCTTAATTGATGAAGATTCTTATTTGTTAGAGTATTTTCGAGATATTATAGGTTCTGAAAAGAAGGTTGCACATGATGGACGGGGATGTTCGCAAATAACGATTTATTCTAATAAAATGGCAAAAGATTTAGAAAAATATGGCATAGTGCCAAGAAAATCATTATCAACAATATTTCCTCAAAACATAGATAATAAAGACATGTATAGACACATATTAAGAGGAATATTCGATGGTGATGGCTCAATAGGATTTTATAAGAGAAAAAACAGAATATCACATGATAAAAAAAATTAGATTATGTCAAGGTAATGAAAAATTTTTAAATGATATAATTATTTTCTTAAAAGAACAATATAACATTGAACCAACAACGGTAAGACAAGAAAAAGAAAATCTTTGGTCTTTTAGTTATAGAAAAAATGACAGTTTAATAAAATTAATATCTCTCTTGTATGATGATGCTTATATTTACATAAAAAGAAAGAAAAAATCATGTAATTTAATAAAAAGTGAAATATTAAAAATTATGGATATGTCCAATAAACCTAATTGTAATGAACCACAGGTATCATAGACATAATAACAAGACTATGAGAATTCGAATCTCATAGTCTTTTCTTTATCCCATATTCTGTGAAGTCCTACATGACCTTGTATCGCCAGCTGTCACACATAACGTCAATATATACTTGTATAACAAACTACGCTTACAAGTCAATCAGCGGCCTCACAGAGCATTATAGCCCTTATATTTTGCTTGGTTTGTTATATTCGCGAACTGCAAAAAAGTCATACAAAGCCGCTGTGGGCCTCAGAGAGTTCTTTACAGGCCCGATAATATGAAACTAAGAACAATGCAGATTATAAAAATTTTTGTCTTTTTTCTTTTAGTTCATCTATATTAATTAATGAAGAAACTCCTTCGTAAATACCACAACAGAACAGAAAATATTAGTAGAAATATGAATACGGAGATAAAAAGCTATGAAAAAACTTTTAAAGATAATCGGTTGTATATCATTACTGGCACTCATAGAATTCTCTTGCTATAAGATAGCTACATATAAACCAGTAATAACAGAACAAGATATAGCAAACAATAAAGGAAATTTTTCTATTATTTACAATGATGATGGAACTATACACAGCTTAGACGGGCAATTAAAAAAGATGAAGATAAAATCTGAAGAAGATGCCCTTTCAGCTATTAATTATTATAGAAATCTATTTAATATTCCTGATACAGCCTCTTTCCGTTGTGTTCAGACTCAAGAGAGTTTAACAGGAACAGCTTACATGTTCATTCAAACACTTGATGATATTGATATTGTTGGAACTTACATATCTCTTGTAACTGAAAATGATGTTTTAAAAGCAATAACGGTAGATATAGATAGAACAATATCATCTCTTGCTCTTAGACATCTATCAGATGATGAATTAAATAAAATCATAGTTAGACATTGTTCGGATAAATATGAAATCCAAGACAAAAAAGAAGTTATCATCGACGGTAAGCTGTATTATCAAATATATATTGTTGATAAAAATAATATTTTTGCTTTTGACGACATGAGAGTATTTATTGAAGCTTCAACAAAAAAGCTATATAGAGAAAATCAACTGTCTATAATAGATACCATAGAAAACACAGATTATCTATATGATGAAGATAAAGCAATATCCATTATCAATATTAATGAAAATGGCGACTGGTCATTAAAAACAATAGAAAACGGTTCTTATACATCAACTAACAATACCATTGAACCAAATGAATTATGTCAAGATGTTTACGAAAACATTTTAATAACATATAACTGGTATAAGGATAGATTTGATAGAGATTCCTATGATGATAATAATTGTCCTATCACATGTCTAATAGGTGCAAAATCTATTAGAGACAATGCAGCTTATTGGAATGCACTTGATATCTTTGTTATTGGTGAAGCTTACAAATATGATAAAGCTCCCGCCAGCTTCCTGGATGTTATAGCCCATGAATATTCACATGCTGTATTCAAAAGCATAACAGGTGAAGCAACAATACGCAATGGAGATACAGAGGGAATAAGTGAAGGATATGCTGACATATTTGGATGTTTAGTAGATGGTGATTGGATTATGGCAGAGGGTCTTAAAGAAGGCAAAGCTCTCTCAGACCCAAGTGATAGTGGAATAAAGTTAGTAAAAGACAAACAATATCCAATAACTTATAAAGATGAAAATTGGTCTAAAACAGATGGACATCGCAACAGTATGATATTAACTAAAATAGCTTATAAAATGAGTCAACAAGGTTTCACTAATGAAGAGTTATCTAACATCTGGTATCAATCAATATTCTATGGATATAGTGACAATTCTACATACTTGACTGTTTTACATAACATAGAAAAGTCTATGAGAAGTCTTGGATATAATGATGAGCGAATAAAGGCAGTTAGAACTTTATTTAATGAAGTTGGAATTGAATAAATGAAAGCCACTTAGATAAAAATCTAAGTGGCTATTCTTTTTACAATTCTTGTTCATCTTTTGTTTGTCTATGTTTTACCTGGTCTTTTCTTTCCTGTTCACAATATAATCTAACATCAGGATTAACCTTGATAGCTGTTGCTATAAAGTTTCCATCATATTTTAGACTATCGGCAGCAAACTTAATCCATTCTGGTTTATCTTTTATAGCTTTTAAAACAAAATCCTTATTAGCATAAAATCTTCCAAGAGGATTAACGACCTGGTTATCTACTGATTGTAATAGTGGTAATATATCTAACGCAAAATCTTTATCATTCTTCAACTTTTTAGAAGCATAGACAAGGGAGTTTTTATTAGCAGCAATTGCCTTCTTCATAAATTCCTTATCATTACATAATTCAGGATTTTTTGTAAATACCAGGCACGCCACATTTTCACTGATAGTTGCTAACATTATATTTTCATCATTCTTTAATCGTTCTGAAATATAAGAATAAGCCTTACCATCACTTAATACGGCATTCATGGCAATTTCAGAATCATCATTAAAACTCCTAAAAGCCTCTTCTTTTAGCACTGTTCCATCTTCTTGAACAGCTTTCATTACAATATCTCTGTGATTATCAAATGCACCTGCTGGTATATATTTAGCCATTTCAATATCTTTCTCTATAACCAGAGCTGCTATATTAGCATTCATTCTCAAATTATGGGGCAAATAGTTATACACAACAGGATTAATATTAATAAGCTGAAAAGCGAAGTTTTTATCAGATAAAACACTTTGTGGAATGATACTAAATAAAAGATTACAATCTATCTCTTTTCTCTTTAAAATAGATAGTATATATTCTTTATCTGTTAATGCTGAGTCAGGCAAAATCTTCATCTTACGAATAGCTGAAATCTTTTTATTCTCTATTAAGGCAGTTACTACATCTGGGTTTTTAAATAATTCTTTTGAAAATTCATAATGCTTTAATTCATGTTCTGTACAGTTCTTTGCCATGATAGAAGCAACATCTATATCTACTTTCATATCATCTGACATGTGTTTATAGGCCGAGTAGTCGTTTCTAAGAGCCGTAATAGCCAGCTCCTTATCTGACTTTAATCTCTCTGAAATAAACTGATATGCAGAGCCGCTTGACTTTACAGCACACATAACGATTTCTCTATCATCACTATACAAATCATCAATTTGTCTCAATAGACTACCATTGACAGATAAAATCTTTTTAATAATTTCCTTATTCTTTTTTAGTTCATCAGGAAAATCATCAATTGTTATTGTGTTATTATATTCACCCATTTTAGATATTACAGCGTTAACAACAGCATTATTTAATTTCATTTCTTTTGGAACATGATTATAAGCTTCTGTATGGGCTTTTATTGCAGCTTCTAAAAACTTTATATTATACCACAAATCATCTGCAATATTTTCATAGCATGGTTTATTTCTTCTAACTTCTCTAAGAGCTTCTTTGATATCTGTAATCATAGTATCACATCCTGTTTTGAGTCTTTCTATTATCAATTTACTATTTGTTAAGACAAAAAAGAAGAAAAAAGCTGCAACCCACTAAAAAGTAGATTGCAGATATATGTAAAAATGGACATTCATCTAAAAAATGACGATAAGGCTCCCAATTCAAGGAGTTTTACTCGTAAGTGGTGAGATAAATCGTCAACTTGCTCTCTCCCATCCGCCTATGTGCGGATTGGGAGAAGCAATGATGCTCTCAATTAAGAGCATGGCTTACGCCTTCCAAAGACTCTGACGACAAGCGTCTTCGTATTTGGATTCTCGCCATTATTTGGCGGTGGTCCACATCGCCGATGTTATCTAAGGTTTTATATGTATAACACACTTCTCTTACCCATCGGAGATGTTTAATGCTATACCACAGAGCAAGCGGCTTGTGGAGCACCGCCTGGTGTCTATATATTCTTAGATAACGTAGTTCTCATCTGGTAGTTTTCACTTCGTGAACTTACCAGAGTCACTACGGCTAATCAACTGAGCTTGGGTAATACAAGTATTATCCAAGCCCCCACTTCAAACGGACCTTAGTCCGTTAAATGGTGGGTCATTGACGTTTCTCTTTCAGCAGAATGGAGAAAAGAAACTGCAAGAAACAAACGACCAATAGCGAAAATACATCGCCCTTCCCAATTCGATGTAGTAATTACCTTAATGCAGAGTATCTGGTATTGTATACAATACGAATATCTCTGATGGGTGTTTGTTTATTTATGTCCATTACATTATTAATTTACTATATATTTTTTAATTACTAATAGCTTCTTTCTTACCTTTCATATTTAGAAATTCTCTAAAAAATAAGAAATTAATAATATACCCATCTGAATTATTACACAAGGAGATGAATAATATGGCAATACAAGATTTTGGTGAAAAGATAGGTGGAGCACGAAAAGATTTATGGGGAAAGAGAGGTCTCAATCTGGATGACATTAATGATTTTAATGTTGCAGAGAGAGACCAATATATTAAGAAAAACAACATTTGGATAAAGCCAGATTATGCAAAGTTATTGAATGATGAAGGATATAGCCGCAATGCGTTATATTTTATTAAAACATTAAGAGATTCACTACCTACAGCACCTGAAATCAGATATTCAGATAGTCCAGAAACTATCAAAGAAAAACAAGACGCCTATGTTGCTTTCATAAATGAATTCAAAAAGGATATTATGGAAGTTAAGACGGACAAAGATATTGAAAAGATGGGTACTAAATATCTTGTTGATAAAGGATATGTTCAAAAGGGCAGATTGAGCTATGAATATGTAGGCAACAGTGAAGCTTTTATAAATCGAAAATTCTTTAAGGCTATTCAGGCAGACAGTTATAAAATTGCCCAAGAAGCCAAGAAGAAAAACTTTTTAGGTGATGAATTGAAAGGTCAAATGGCAAACTTCTCAATTCTCGAAGTAGATGGTCAATCAGTAAAATTAGATATGAATAGACTACAAAACGAGAGTAAACTTGTGTTAACACAGCAAGTCGGAGTCCATTATGTGAGATATTTATATCCAAATAGTAATGAATTAAATGATATAGAATTATATCAACACGGGACACATATTGTTCTTGATGACCATCGTATTATCTTTGCAGGTTCAAAAGAGGCAGCTGAAGAATTTTTAACTGAAAAGGCACAAAATATAATAGATGTTAAAAATGCTATTACGCAAGCTGTTAATAGTGCTGGCAAAGAAGCAACAAAAGAGATTAACAAAGATATAAAGAGAAAACGTCCGCTTGTTCCTCCCACATTAGCTCATATCAGAAGAAATGGACCTGATGTAAGAAGACGTAATGCTGTCGGTCAAGACTTTATAGACCAATTCCATATTCGTGGCGGTGAGTTCGGAAATTGTGCGACACGTTTCTCAGCCTAAATAGGGCGAGACACATAATAGCAAGTCTTATAATAATAAGAAACTGTTTTTATGGAGAACTGATTTTTTGAGGGATAGAATGATAAGGTAACGCTTTAAAATATCCCCACTAATACTCCTGACTGCATAACTCAAAAGGTTATGTGGAGAGCAAGGTGAAGTCGGCAGAAATGACCTAAATTGAAAAAGTAGATAATCAAGTACCATTGGTTCAAAAACAGCTAGAGCTTGCCTGTGGGAAACGTTATTGAAAAGTAAACATGGTTTATGATATGTCGGGTGTCTATAAAATGTATATGGTGAGAATGAATGAAATATATCTGACAAACTTTCGAATGAACGGGTCTATACGAATAACATGCTGAAAAGCATGGACTACAACCTTAAAGTAGTGTTATTGAGGATGAGTAAGAAAAGTTACTATGAAAGTCCTTATACCGTTACAGGCGGTATCAAGATAACAGGCTCACAGAAAGCACCTAAGTACATATGTAAAGATAGAAGAATCGGAACGTGGTAAATCATGAGACATATCCTTTTAGGATGTGGTGGTGGCGAAGAATAATAAGCACCTTTATTTGTGATTGAGTAGTGGGACGACTGATGAAATTTCTGTAATGGAAATGGAGGAACACCCACGAGTCAGAATGATAATAAATCAAAATAAATACTTACACAGCTTCGGGTAAGACAAAGAAAATCCTTACCTTACTACATATAAAGGAGGTGGGATGCCTGTGGCTACAAAAACTGTTAAGAAAATAAGACACAATGAATACTACAACATTCAAGAAGTTTTTGACAATCTCTATGAATTGAGTAGAAAAGGAACGGAGTTTGACAAACTTATTCCTATTATATCTGCTAGGGATAACATCCTATTGGCATATAGAAATATTAAAAGGCATAAAGGAAGTCATACTTCGGGAATTGATGGTAAAACAATTGAAGACATTGAAAAACTGTCGGAAGAGAAATTGGTTGATATAGTGCAAAAGAAATTGAAAAGATATCGTCCGAAGGCTGTAAAGAGGGTTGAAATACCAAAAACAAATGGAACATACAGACCTTTGGGTATTCCAACTATTATGGACAGAATTGTTCAACAATGTATTCTACAGGTACTAGAACCTATATGTGAGGCAAAGTTTTACAAACATTCATATGGATTTAGACCAGATAGAAGTACGGAACACGCCATAGCAAGATGCTATAGTCTGATACAACGGAGCAATCTGCATTATGTAGTGAACTTTGATATCAAAAATTTCTTTGATAACGTTAACCATAGTAAGCTGATTAAGCAAATGTGGAGTCTGGGAATAAGGGACAAAACGCTAATATGTATCATTAAGCAAATACTAACAGCAGACATTATTCTTCCAGATGGGACTAAGGTGTCTCCAAATAAAGGCACACCACAAGGCGGTATATTATCACCGTTACTAGCAAACATTGTTTTGAATGAGCTAGACCAGTGGGTTTCAAGCCAGTGGGAAACAATGCCCGCTCACAATGTAAAAACAGCGGACAGAGGTGTTAAGGGTATGGATAGAAGCCATGCATACAGGGCTTTCAGGAATACAACTTCTCTTAAAGAAATGTACATAGTCCGATATGCAGATGACTTTAAAATCTTTTGTAGAAATGCAAAAGATGCCCAAAAGGTTTACATCGCAACCAAAAGTTGGATTGAAACTAGATTAAAATTAGAAGTAAATCCAGAGAAGTCAGGTGTTACTAATTTAAGAAGAAACTACTCTGAATTTCTAGGTTTCAAAATGAAAGTACAGAAAAAAGGTAACAAAATGACAGTTAAATCTCATGTTTCTGACAAAGCTATGAAAAATATAGTAAATGAAGCAAGAAAACAAATTATTGCGATGCAAAGACCGAAGAATAACCGAAATTTCTTGCAGGAAGTAAATAAATATAATGCAAAAGTAATCGGTTGGCATATCTATTACAGTAAAGCAACTCATGTGTCGGAAGATTTTAGAATAATTGCATGGAAACTCAAGAAATGTTTAAATAAAAGACTAATATTAAGCAAAACAGGCGAGTTTAATAGACAGAGCGTAGTTTACAAGAGATACGGGGAATCGAAACAAATTCGGTTTCTGTCAGGTATCACAGTTGCTCCAATTGCATATGTCGTAACAGACCCGCCAAGTTGTTTCAGACGAGATGTTTGTAAATACACAGAAGAGGGACGAGTAAAAGTACATGATTCCCTCAAAGTGGATATGCAGAAATTAAGGCAATTGATGATGAGTGAGCCAAGAGGTAACTATTCGATTGAATATTATGATAATCGTATATCATTGTACTCCGCCCAGTACGGAAGATGTTTTGTAACGGGTAAAGAATTGGAAGTAGATGAAATTCACTGTCATCATAAAAAGCCAAGGGCGAATGGTGGAACAGATGCTTATAAAAATCTTACCATTGTACATACCCTCATACATCGTTTGATTCATGCAGTAAATTCAGAAACCATCAATAAATACATGTATTTGATTGAAAATGAAAAGCAGTTAAAGAAATTGAATGTTCTCCGAGAATTGGTTGGACACCAACCGATTATATGGAATTTTAGTTGAAAAAATATATTATCAGTCAAGTTGTAGTTAAAGTATTTATTAAGTATTGAGATATTATTATTATGATGGAACGCCGTGTGCGAGGAAACCCGCACGCACGGTGTGGGACGGGGGAAAAGATGGAGATTATATCAAAGTCTTACCTATCGTCATGGGTTAATGAAGCTGAACGTCAAACTAATATGAATATGGCATTTGACAGCTTTAAAGACATGGCCAAAGCACTTAATATCAACGATGAGGATATTTCACTGGGCGGTAAATTAAGTATAGCTTTTGGAGCGAGAGGATTTAGTCGTGCCTTAGCTCATTATGAATCAGCAAGAGAAGTTATCAACTTAACAAAGATGAAAGGTGCTGGTTCATTAGCCCATGAATATTTCCATGCTATGGATGATATAGCGGGTAAGCTGAAAGGTAATAATGGAAAGTTTGCAACAGAGCAAAGAGACAAATCCAGTGCTTTTACTGAACTGGTTAATGCTTTGAGATACAAAGAAAGGGTGCTCAGTGCTGAAGAAAATAAACAACAAGCATATGAAGCACAAACTGAAAGAGAAGAGAAGCTTATAACAGAACTTCGAAAAATGGTTCCAGACAGCAGATTATCTCCCGAAAAGATAGAAGAAAGGGACAAACTGATTTCAACGCTGTTAGACCAAGCTAAGGACAACTCTCAAAGAATTAACATTAGTCCTATTTGTAAGTTTATCAATGAATACTCTGATAGTTATGAGATGGATGCTCATAATAAAAAGTGGTTAACATCCCGATTAGATAATATTCGCTCTAATATTGAATATTTAAGCACATTAGAATTCACAGAGACTACCGCAAGGGAAGAAACGGAATTCTATAAAAATGCTAAACAATTGGACACGCTATACGCTAAATCAGACAAAGGATATTGGTCTTCTGATATTGAATTAGCTGCTCGTGCTTTTGCTTGTTATATTCATGATAAGTTAAAAGAGCAAGGAATTACAAACGATTATCTTACAGGTCATGCTTTTATGGTTGGTCAGGTCCCTACTTATCCCAGTAAAGAGGAAAGGAAGGAAATAAACAAGGTCTTCGATAAAGTTATAGAGGAAATGAAAGAAATGGGAATATTCCACAACAGAGAAGAGACTCAACTTGCTGCAGAGACAGAACATTGTTTTGTTGTTGCTGAGAGAACAGAAAACTATGTGCATTTTATTGTTATGGACAAAGATTTCAATGAAATTTCGGATGCCAAGATGATGCCCCAAGTTAGCTTACAGGCTGCTATTAAACAAGCTGTTTCTCTCAATGATAGGGGTTCTGAAATTACACAAATGGATTATTCTGTCTTTGAGGCTAAAAAGGCTGCAAGACAAGAAGAACTTCATAAAGCGGCTCAGCAAAAAGCCCTACAGGAGTCAATGAATATCACTCCTATCGACCCTGATTCATATGAACAAATGACACTTGAGGATATGATTGCAGCTGCTGAAACAGCGTGTGCAAAGATAGAAAAATCAGAACCTACTCAAAACAAGATTGCTGATTTACAAGCCGAGATAGATAAGCTGTCTAAACAGTATCAAGTACATACTGACGCAATCAAAGAGACTAATAAAAGGCTGGCAGAAATCAGAAATGCTATGCAAGAAGAAGGGACATCTCTGTTTGCAACAGACAATCGATATTCTGCAGAAAGAAAAGAGTTACACAAATACAACGAAGTAAATAAGGATGCTGCATTTGAAATTCAACAACAGATAAAAGAATTAAATCAAAAAATCAACGATATTAAGGCAGAACAAGAACGTCAGAATAATCAAGCAGTATACGAAGCGGCCCCCAAACATAAACAAAGACAGCTGGATATTATTTTAGCAACAAATCCTATGACCGACGATTATCATGTTGGAATTAGAAGCGTCGAAGATATTAAAACCTTCGAAGAAGCCATTCAAGATAATGAAAGTTTTGCCTGGGGCGACTTCGATAAAGATGATGCTGCTAAGGCTCTCAAAACAGGACAAATTACTGTTTATAGCTCTCATCCTATTGAACAAGGTGGATTTGTTTCTACCTCTTACAATATGGCCCAAGATTATGCTGGTGATGGTAAAGTGTATGTTAAGAGAGTGAGCATTGAAGATGTTGCTTGGATTAATGGTGATGAAGGTCAATTTGCTAAGGTCCCTGAAAAGGAATTAAAGAGAGAGAAGCCTTCTAAATCAACCAGAAAATCTGATAGAGATGAAAGATAATATTACTGCCCGCTCAGTAATTGGGCGGGCCAATCTACGAAAGAAAACAATAGAGGTAATAATTATGAAATATAAGTTTGATACTACTATAAGAAAATTGGTTGAATGTGATGGCCAACACTTGTCAAAAGCCCAGAAGGAGTATTTCAAAGACAGTAAGCTAAGGGATAGAGATGGAGACTTGGTACAATGTTTCCACTATACTGACCATCAGTTTGACGCTTTTGATAAAAACTTCATAACCGATGATAGTTATTGTGGACGCGGTTTCTACTTTACTTCTATGACAACCTTTGGAAGCGGATTTGGTAAAAATGTATTAGAGTGTTATATCAATATGAAAAATCCTCTTATCGTAGAAGAATTAGATGATTATGATAAAGAAGATTTATTTAGACACTTTGCCAAGAGTGAAGATTATATTAATGGATATCTTCCAAGATTACAAGGCCATCCACAAAAAGATGAGGAATATCAAGCTGGTATGTTAATTGATATGCTGGAATACGCTGAATTTAAGAATCAAGGCGTAAAAGATTTGATTGAACAATTGACAGATGATTATAATTATCATGAGTTTCTATCTTCTAAGAATATTGAAGATTTGTTAGACTCCAGTGAATTTAATGAGTTAATGGAATTTGATGAGTTTACATCTGCATTAGAAGAAAGAGGATTGGACAGTTATGTTGAGATTGATATGCTTCACATCTATGATTTAACCGCTGATAAATTTCATTGGGGCCATTGGAATGGTTTTGCTGAATCATTAACAGAGTGGGCAAAAGAGAATGGTTATGATGGGATATTAAGTGAAAAAAGCAAAGATAATATAGTCAGAGAAATTGTGGTATTCGAGCCCAATCAAATTAAACTGGTAGACAATCTATATCCTACTAAATCTGATAACTTTAGAGACAACAGTCAAGAATATCTTAAAGAAAATCTTGGCAATATGTCTTTTGATGAACAAGTAGAAGTTAGCAAATATATCGCAGAGAAACAAGCTCAACAGAAAGATAAGTCGAAAGTAAAAGACAAATCCAAAGAAGGCAGGTGATATTGATGAGTAAATTATTCAAATATTTTGCTATATCATTATTATTTATGCTATTAGGCTTTACTACTGGTGTGTTATTCATACCTGCAGCTTTAATAGCAATAGCTAATGTAATAATGATGGTTGCGGTTATCGGACTATTACTATTCACCTTAATAATGAAACGCAAAAGGAAGAGTACTCTTCCAAAGTTTTCTATGAATTGGGTATATCTATTCGCTTTTATTGAAGGAGCACTATTGTATCCAACACTAATATATTATCTGGCATCGTTGGGAGTAGTATTATTCCTTAATATCATCCTTGGAACATTAGCTATCTTTTTAATTCTGTCCTATATTGCAAGTAAGCAGCCAGCAGGCCGATATATGAAACTTGGAAGCACATTATATGCCGCATTATTAGTATTGTTCATAGTTTCAATTATCAATCTATTTTTACAAGTTGATTTATTGGGACTATTATTAAGTATCGCTGGTATTATTATTTTCAGTGTGTATATTTTGTTTGATGTTAACCAATTCAAAGTTGTATACAATGCAGGAATGATAAGAGAAAGAGATGATTATTCAATATTTGTGTTAAATATTTACTTGGATTTCATTAATTTGCTATTGGATATATTAGATATTGTTGACAGAATAAAGAACTAAAACAACAATAAAAGAAAAGGTCTGAAGAAAAATTCTTCAGGCCTCTTTTACATATAAAATAGTTATCTTTCGTTTCTATCATTACTCTTTTGCTGATTCAAACTTTTGTCTTTATTGGCAGTATTACGCAAATCACTAAGTTCCTTTGCAACTGATATTTTTTCCACCAATGTTTTAGCTTCTGACAGTTTTTGATTGAGCTGATTAACCATCTCATCATAACTCATTTCTTTATTATTTTTACTGTTTTGATATTCTTGGGTACAATTTTTTAAATCCATACTGATTTTAGCCATATTAATTTGAGCCCCTTCATAAAAGAAACTTTGCACTCTTTCCCCTTTATCAAACACATCGACATAGAACTGAGCTTTTGTTTGTTTAGCATAATCTAATGCATCATACAAAGTCATTTTCTGGTCTGTTGTCATCGGTTGGTTAACATCAATAGAGATACCAGGTCCTTCTGGCATCCATCTAATATTACCTTCTGCGATAAAGGCCCATTTAGCATTTTCGGGACACTTATCAAAACCTGCATCAGGACTAAAATAATTCACAACAAATCTATGGTCTACATCTCTTATAGCAGTATCTCCCATTTTAATCATTTCACCATCTGGGAAAATATAGCCACCATGTTCTGGAAGTGTAGTAGTGCCCATATCTTGGATAATCTTTTCACGACGATAATTTTCTTCACTTAAACCGCTGGCTTCAACAGCAGCATAGAATTCTTTTGCTTTTTCTTTTAATACATCATTATGTTTTTGTTCAGCCTCTTTTTGAATAGCTTTATTATATTCAGCAATTCTCTCACTGATACTTTTAATTTCATCATCTAATTCACGATATTTCTTCTTAAATGCCTGGTTAATATCTGACTTAGAAAAATCAGATAACTTTGCTCCTGGGTTAGCAGCATAGAACTCCTTTCTTTGTTCTCTATTTTTCTCTATCAATTTTTCTTGTGTTGAGAATAGACTTTTTAATTTTTGTTAAAGTCTTGTAAATTCTTCTTTTGTTATAATTTTACTTGCCATAATAAACTACCACCTTACGTTAAAAATATTAGATGATGAACACAACCATCTAACAATAATTTCTTATATTTTATGAATTTTCGAAGCCTGTATAAGATATTACAAAAGGGATATGATTATAAGGGGAAGAAGGATGGTTGCTGAAAATGAAAGGGGTCTGAAGATATAGTTTTCTTCAGACCTTCTATTTTTTTTTATAATTTCAACTCTTTTTTATCTATTACCTTTTGCTTGGTTATGCGTTCTACATAACAGCTCACAATTTTCAATATCGGTATTACCACCTTTTGTCCAAGCTGTTACATGGTCTGCGTCCATTTCTTCTAAATTCCATATTTTATTCATATTCTTATTCCCACCAATAGCACACAAGGGACAATTGGAAATACCTTGTTGTTTAGCTTTTGTTGTTTGTTTAACATAAACACTTGCTTTAATAACATCACTGAATATGCGAATATTAAGTAATTTACTATCTTTGCGGCCACCTAAAACATATTCGAATATACCCCTTTTATCTGTAACACGAGGGTCAGCTATAAGTTCTGCAACTTTTGCATTTATATCTGCTTTATTGTATGCATTATTATGATATTTTTTATAATACTCTCCCCAAGGTAGTCCTTTCACATATTTACCTGTGTAATCAAACAACTCACTAATCCAAGTAATAACATCATCAAAATGAGTAGACAACTCTTGGATATTATCATCACGACGATGATTGTTCATATATCCTCTAATATCACCATCAGAGACCCAGTCCAAAGCAGCTGCTAAAATGTCTTGTCGTTTAGGGTCACCTTTAATATATGTTAACCACTTATTCATTTCAGCATTAGAAGAGTTTGAGAATTTAGCACGGGCCTTTGTCACAAATGGGCCATAATAAGAAGCGTTCAGTAATTCTTGTTTATTCAGTGGAACGCCAGCTATATTCAATGTTTCAAACCAATCTTCAATTTCATCTGATGTTCCTTTGCAAACATATATTGTTAACTCTGTATTTAATATTTTATCTTGTTTATCCTTATCTAAACTATCAAAGTAATAAGGATTCCCATCATCGTCTTTAATGGCAAATCTTGCATTCTTTTGGTTTGAGACAAATCTAGCAAAAGAAGTAATTCTTTGCTGACCATCTAACACTTCATATTTACCATCATCACGTTCTACGAAATAGATAAGACCAAGAGGATAACCCTTCAAAAGAGAAGTTACAACTGCCTCATCTTTACCATTTTTATTATAGATATAATTTCTTTGGTATTCTGGTTGAATGATTAATTTACCATTTAGTCCAAACAACCCTTTTTCTTCAGATTTACTGTATATAAAACCCTGACAGATATCTTTAACTGTCCAGGTTATTATCAATTTCTTTTCCATGAGATTTTTTACCATCCTTTGTTCGTTTTTGTTTTACAAGTATTCGTGCGTATATTTTCTTGCTGTTGACATATGGATAACCATGATTACAACCTTCAACTTTTGTTGTTGTCATCGCTCCGACAATATCAAATTGTTTTGGATAATACTTATCTAAAAATGTTATCGGCACACCCATGATACCATTACAATATCTTACGCAAAAGGAGTCTGTTGTAGATTTTCTTACCTTTGACCAGGGTAAGACATTCGGGTCCAATTCATCTTGCAGAGTTAGCGATTCCAAGAACTTCAAATTCAGCGGGGTTATATCTATCAAGGAAGGTAATTGGTACTCCGATAATTCCGCTGCAATACTTACAATTTTTTCTTGATGACGATTCTGCTGTAAAGCCGCAGACTCTGTCTTGCTCTGTCTTGCTCTGTCTTGCTCTGTCTTGCTCATTTCGGCGTAGAATCGACCAGTGCCAAATTTACCATTACCCAAATCCATTTTATTTGCGAGGTCGAAATCTGAGCCGATAATAGCAAATTGTTCATCGTTGTGCCTGTCTAAATAAGTAATAGGTACTCCCATTTCACCAGAACAATATATAGAAGATTCTATTGCATCTTCAATTATTTCGACTTTTTCTAAAACAGGGAGATGGTCAAAAATCCCCTAAATAATGTATAATTTGTAAATTATTGCGATTTATCATACAATATATGGATAAAAACTTGAGTTTTTTGTAAAAATCTGCTATAATATATATAAACAGGAATTATTTTCTTAACTTTTGAGGTATTTTTATGGAAATTGAGAAAATGAACGAACAGCAGATTATTGAATATCTCAGGTCTAAATCCTCATCTTCAAAAGCTCTTGGAGTGGCTAAAAGCCGCACAGTAGAAGACTTTTTCGTAGAACACAACATCACCATTAGATGTCCTAAATGTCTATCCCCGAAGAAGGTTAAAAACGGTACAAACGATAGCGGTATCACCCGTTATAAGTGCAAGGATTGTGGCAAAGGATACTCAATCGTCACAAATACTATCTTTGAAGGCAGTTCCCATTCCGTGGATGAAGTTATCAATGCAGTCCATGCGGTTCTGAATGGCGATACCACCGTCTTTATGTCCGAGAACACCAAAAGCACTACCCAGAGCATCAGTGTTGCTTGGCTCCTGATGCACAAAATCAGACACACATTAGCCGATATGCCGATGCCACATTTGTCTGGTATGGTTCAGGTTGATGAAAAGTACATCCGTGAGGCTCAGAAGGGTTCTCGCTCTCTGGTGTCCTACCTTGACACCACACAGAGCAGACGAGCACGAAAGCACAACTACCGCTCCGAGTGTGGTATCTTCGGTCCTGAGTTCGTCAATGTCCTCTGTGCCGTAGATGAACACGGACACTATTGGGCTAAGTGTGTATGCTTGGGTCCTATGGATTGCGACATCCTTGATAAGGAACTGAGAAGCAGTCTCTTGAATGTTAGTTATCTCTGCTCCGACAACTACGGTGCTTATTCTGAGTTCTGCAAGAAGCACAACTTCAAGCATTATGTGGTTCCGTCCAAGTATTTACAGGTTCGCAAGGCTCGTGGTTATGTGGATGCAGACGACATCTATCATACTTTAACACAAGAGGAGTATGACAAGAATGAGCGTATCAACCAACAGCTCTATAAGGAGAAGATTTATCCCTATGTTGAGAATTCTGGTAGAGACCTCTCGTTCCACGAACTGACCCAGATTAAAAACAAGTTCGGATTGACCGTCAATGGTGTGAATAGCTTCCACAGTGACATCCAGAGGCTTCTGAACGCTGTTCAGGGCATCTCCAGCGAGTATGTGGCAGACTACATCGGCTCTTTCGTGTATATCAAGAACTACAAGAGCAAGAACCACATTCGTTCCTTCAATAAGAAGGATGCCGCCAATGTCCTTGCTGAGATGATTGAATATACCATCAAAAAGAAGTGGTCTCCTACCCTTGCGGATATTAGTGGTCAGAGCGTTGATAGCCTGCCTCGCCCTTCCAAGAGAACGATTACAGAGGCAAGAAAGCGTATGAAGTCCGCACGAAGCGTGATTGTGGAACCTAAAGCCCACGCTGGTGATGGCAACGCTTACGAAGGTGAAAGCACCGACATCATCTTCAATCACAGCAAGTTCTTCCGCAGCATCGGAACTACAAGGCTCAACGAGCTTGCCAAACTGTACGGAGTGTATGACCGCAAAGAAACCAAAGCAGACCGTATTCGTCGGTTGTCGGACCTGCCTGAGGCTGACGACATCATCTTCAACGAGATTGCGATTGAGCGATATGGTTCGGTTGAAGATATGAAGAATGCCTTTAACAAACTTCCTGAGAAAAGGAAGCGTGGTAGACCGAAGAAAACGGCTTGATTGCAAGATTGTTCTTTTTTTCGTCTATCTTGGTAGTGTAAATAAGGAGCACAAGGGGAATTGATTTTCCTCTACGCTCCGAATATAATAAGTATTAGACAAACTTGAATTTAGCAAGGAGTGTGCTAGTGTGAAAAAATATGTTAGCAGAAGAAAGAACAGAGTAACATTGATTTTACTGTTTTCTTTTACCTTTCTCCTGCTCGTTGGCTATGTTTTATCGAACCGCGTAATTATGCTCATTTCAGTGCCCTTATTTATTGCCAGTGTTATACTCATGTTTTCTACAAATCGTTGTCCTTATTGCGGAGAGTATTTTAGAGGTTTATACTGGTCTAAGCCAAATGCAGGATATTGTAGTAAGTGCGGAAAACTAATCGAGTTCGATGACTGCGATAACAAGAATTAATTATACAAATTCCAATATGTCGAACAGATGCAGGGTTTTCGGGCCCTGCATCATTTTATGCCCTCAGAAAAATAAAGGCGGAATGCCCTAAAGTTATTCTTGTTTTGGCTTCAAATCAGTGAAAACCCTACGAAGTGCTTATTATACAAGGCAAACAGTCATCCCCGAATTTAGAAAAAGTCGAATTATTTCACGATATCCAGTATCTTGTTTACTCATCATCTCACGAAGTTTAGTTCCATTAGCAGGAATTATCCATAAAGTTACAGAGCCATCATCTTCAACTGAACGTCTTGTTATTTCCCAATCAGCACTATTTAATTTGTAGTAAGACTTTTCATTGACACCCCAACTTTCGCAATAGTCGCCTGGAATGGCATCACAAAAGGGAACCTCAATAGCATCATAATTATCATATTTGGGATATGTTTTTGTATTGAACTTGTCTTGTAAGGATTTGATTAATTTCTTATTATAACGAAGATTGTCAGCCATAGACATATATTGATATTCTTTATGACGTTTACTATGGTCCACGTTAGTAAACCAACAAATATTTCCAAACTTTTTCATTGAGCCATCTGGTGTTTTGAAGCTTTTTACCATATTGCAGCCAAGCCACACTTTATTATCTTTTAACAAAGGAAAGAATTCCTTGTATGTAATTGCATTCTGGCTTCCAATAATAATAAATTTCTTTTCCGTTGGTGCTTCAAATATCCATGAAATGAATTGTCTAAACAGACTGAAGGGCTCGTTTGTAATTATAAAGTCAGCTTCATCTCTAAGAGCTTTAACTTCATCGCTGCGAAAATCTCCGTCACCTTCTAAATACTGCCATTGTAAATCATCAACATTAACTCTCTTAGAATTATTGACATCACGTTCAAGTATGAATACCTTACCATGAGTTGCATGTTTACTCTCATCAAAACATTTAGAGCGTCTTTCAAAGTCTGTAATATTCTGATTACAAATTCCATGAGCATATGAAGTACTAATTAACTTTTTTATGCCAACCGCTTCAAAATTAGCTGCAAAATATTTTGTAAACTCTGAATATTCAGGGTCATCACATGGTAAAAGTATAGTTTTATCACGGAATACATTTTCATCATATTCCAAGTAATAAGATATTTCTTCTTCAATGTCACTATATCTTGTATAGAATTCATCATTCTTTGCATTTTTAGCGTCATGCAAATTAGTATTTTTCTGTGCCATAGTCTATCCGTCCTTTTTAACTGCAACATCACAGTCTTTGTACTATATTAATAATTTCTTACGGCACAAAACAAAAACGAATATATTTTAATTGTTTTTTGATAGTAGTTCACTTTAGATGAAAGATTTTTGAGAGAATTAGAGGAGAGAAGAGAGGGGTTATTGAGAAGGGGATTGTTTAGAACGTTTAAGGCCCATTTTTTCTAATAAAAGACTAACAGTACTTGGGGAGATGTGCATATTTTTTGCTATACTTTTGATAGATTCATTATTGTTGTAACGTTTTATAATTTCATCATTTCTTTCGTTGATTTTTCCAGACCAAATATTCTTACGGCCATATGGATTAAGGGACCCATCAACAAAGTCACAATATGTTTTATGGTATTGTATCATCCCATTACTATATTTAACATCTATATCTCTACTGTTTCGATAAGCTATAATAGTGCATTCTAATCCATTGTTCATTATTTTTGAAGTATTAATTCTATTTTTAGCTTGTTCTTTTGGATTTTCCTTAGCAAGATATCCAATAGTCCCGTTCTGAAAATTACCATATGATATATGCTCTCTTATAGTGCCATCCTCGAATTGAACAGTTATATCTTTAAAAGCATTATATTTTATTATTTTACACACATGGCCATTCTTTTGTTTTTTTACTTCACCTACACGACGAGAAGCTATGTGTTTAACATCTGTCGTTGGATGAGGAAGTTTATCCTCTTGAAATTTTTGATAGAAATTATGATTCAAAATTAGTTTATCAGCCATAAATTCAACATCGATATCAAGATAGTTTCTATATTCAATAATTTTTATCATTTGCTGATGTTTTTCACTATATTTTATTTCACCAATTCTTGTGTTTCTGTAATAGTCAACGGTGACTTCTTGATATTTTTTCATAATTTCATCATAATCTCTTCTAAAATTAATGAAATCATCTGGAATATCAATATTGTTTTGGGATAAAATATCTGTTAGTTCTTCAACGCAATCATTAAGATAACGATTAATATTATTATTATCATTTAAAATATAATTAATTGAATTGCCATCTGTTAACACAGGAAGATTGCTTTTTCTTAAACGATATAGCTTAATTCCAAATTCTTTACATTTTTGATTCTTGCGAATATCTCGTTCTACTGTATCTGTTTTAAAATGAATACTACCATCATGTTCAATAGCTATATTATTATCTGGATGATAAAAATCTAATTCAAACTGGCCAAAACCCTTGTTACGCCAAGCACCCATATTAACTTTTATGAATCCAATTTGATAAAGATAATATCCAATAGCAAACTCTTGAAAGCTGATATTATGTACAGACTTAATAGTTGGATGTTGAATATTTGCTCTTTTGAACTGGACATATTCTGCTGTTACAACAGAACCATCAATAAGAAATGTTACATCAATATCTCTACAATTTCGATAAGCTGTAATTTCAATTTCAAATCCATCTCTGGTTATAGTGCGTTCTCCAAGTCGAGCATTTTTATCATATGTGTTCAATTTAGATGGATGAGCGACTTGTCCCATACGGAACGAAGACAATTGTATATGTTCCCTTATTGCTCCATCTTCAAATTTTACAGTTAAATCATTTCGAGTTTTACATTCTATGATTTCAGCCATAAGGCCGCAGTTTTGTTTAACTTTCAATCCAATGGGGTCTGCAATACGAGGTATTTTAATATTTGGATTTCTAATTTTTCCATGAGTAAATTCTACACTTTTTTTATGTCTAACAACAGTGCCATCCTCGAATTGAACAGTTATATCTGCACCACTAACAGCTTCTATAACTTTGCACTTCTGACCACACTCTTGCATTTGTTCTTGGCCTAAATAATCTGTAATTTTCTTTCTTGGTGCCATATATAAATCTCCATAAATATGCTTTTTAATATCATATATTAAGATAGAAGATATAAGCGAAAAAAGGCAAAAATAATGTAAACATTAAAACAAAAAATATTGTTGACAAGTTTACATTATTGTAGTATTCTATAAATAGAAAATCTTAAACAAAAGGGAGGAATAAAGATATGGCAAACAAAAAAGCAAAAATTGTTGTTGTAGCACTTCAAAAAGGAGGGGTAGGCAAGAGCCAGACAGTACTGAATCTGAGTACAGAATTCGCTGGGAGAGGTATTAAAACCTTAGCTTTAGACCTTGACCCCCAGGCGTCATTAACTCTGATGTTTAATATTACTCGTCCAGAAGAGTTAGATTATACAATCGCTGATGTTTTATTAAGCTTTACAAAGAAGGAAAGACTTGAATTAAAAGACTGTATACTCAATGTTAAAGAAAATTTAGACTTGGCACCATCTTTAATTGATTTATCAATTTCAGACTTGGCTTTAGCTGGTGTATACGGAAGAGAATTTCTTTTGCGTAAACTATTAGCTCCATTACTTAATGAATATGAAATTATCTTAATTGATTGTGGTCCTTCATTATCATTGTTACCAGTTAATGCATTGGCATGTGCCACAGATGTCATTATCCCGTGCCAGACAGAATACTTAGCATATAGAGGTCTTAAATTATTAGAAAACACTTTGGAAGAAGTGAAGAATAATATGAATGAAGACCTGAATATTTATGGTGTTATTGCTACAAAAGTACAAGAACAAACCAAGCATGCACAGGAATTACTTGAATTATTAAAAGAAAACTATAACGTTATCGGTGTTGTTCCCCAAAGCATTAAAGTTAGCGATGCACTATATAGTCAAGAAGGGGCAATTGTTGATTATGCTCCCCATTCTAAACCAGCTATTGCGTATAAACAAATCGCTGATAGAATGTGTGAAGATATGCAACTTGGAAAGGGGAAATAAGTTATGGCAAACAATAGAATTGGATTAAACGATAAATTAAAAGCCGAAAAGGAAGCTAGGCCTATCACTCAACTGTTCCGTCCCAGAGAGGAAATTTTAGCTGAACAAGCTGCAGAACAAGCACTTACCAAGAAAGAGCAAGAAGCACTTGCCAGAGAAGCTAAGAAGAAAGAAGAAGCTTTACAAAAGGAAATTGAAAAGAAGTATATGTCCTATAAAGTAGCTACAAGAAAAACCTTTTTAATGGACCCCATTTCCATTGAAGCCCTTCGTATATTCACTTATGAAAACAGAAAAGGTCTTTCAGAAGCTATTGTTGATATGTTAATAAAATACATCCCAAGAGATATTTGGAGAGAAGCAAGAAATAATATTATTGATATTGAAGAAACTCCAAAAGACTACTTGGATAAGGTTAAAAAGTTGGATATAGAAAGTATTTATTACCATCAATATAAACCAGAAGAGAAATAGAAGAGAAAATGAAGATATAGAAAAAAGGTCCCGTGTTCAATTAAGAACACAGGGCCTTTTTATTGAATTACAAGGATTAAGCAGCAGGTGCTTCCTTATAGGTTAAGTAACCTGTTTCATAGTTAGCATGAGTTTTATCAACATTGTATTTATCATAAGCTTTACCACTTTGACCTATAATTTTTTCGCAATTACTAAACATACCATTTGAATTAGTTACATTATTTACATTCCACAATCCGCTAACATAAATAGTGGTTAATTTGTTACAATAATAGAATATATTGAACATATCCGTTACACTGCTGGTATTAAAGTTGCTTAAATCTAAACTGGTTAAACTGCTGCAATAGTGGAACATTCTAGACATATTAGTAACCTTTGACGTATTAAAGCTGCTGACATTTACATTTGTTAATGCACTGCAATAATAGAACATATAGCTCATGTCAGTTACATCACTTGTATCTAAGTCTTCTAAATCAATATCTGTCACCCAAGTCAAAATAGCAAACATATTTGAGCTATCATTAGGTGCATACATAATCTTATCAGAGGGAGTTGCTACATAGCAAGTATCCCCGATAACGCCCATAAAAGCACTGACACCCTGGGCACTTAATTCCGCATAATCAGGAGTTGTCTTAATCTGATTGTAAATACTTGTATCTCTTACAAACTTAATCTTTGTGTAAGGACTTGTGCTATTGAGATTTTTCAGTTTTGTATTGATTTCAGAACCAGTCAATAACTGAGCATAGGTTCCATCAACCTTTTCAACAGGGGGAAGAGTACCAACAGACTCAATAACTCCACTAATAGAGGCTTGTTCGTCCGAGCTGGACTCTTTCTTAATTCCTTGTTCTGCCTGTGCAGAAATAACAATCTTTTGTAATTCATTTGCATTCTCAAATAACCACTTTAACCATGTGATATCAACATAATTTAAAGAGGACATATCAAGATTTTTCAGTGATTCGCAGCCAGTAAAAGCATTGTTAGCAGTAGTAATATTAGTAAATTCCTTCAAATCTACATTTTCAATATTTGTACATCCATTGAAAATATTGTTTACATTAGTTACATTAGAATATTCAGGACGAATAATTGTTCCACCAGGTCCTGCAACAGCACCAGAACTTACATCAGGGAATACTACTTGTTGTAAGCTGGATGAGTTTTGGAACATACCATTCATATTAGTTGTGTTGTTGAAATACAATTTTTCAAGAATAATCTTTTTAATATGTCTCAGATTAGCAAACAGATTAGTTACATCATCAGGAGCCATAATAATTGTATTGTCTTTAGCCGCAATATAGAACACACTGGAACCAATAGTCTCAGCAGTGCTCAATGTGCTTGTTCCTTCAATTACACCAGCAACTACATCCATATTAGTATCTCTTGATACGTCTGTATAGTTCCCAGAGTCAACTAACTGATTGTAAATTCTGCTGTTACTGACAACATTAACTGTTCCTAAATCTTCACCATACAGTGCTTCAGCGGCCTGTAAGGGGGGATTAACAACAGATGTTCCGCCTGTGTAGACAATCATCATTCTTGAAGAGTCAGTAATAACATTTTCGCCCATAACAGCGTCCTGATTAATAGAACCAACAGTTACATTCTCTTGGGCTACAATATTCCAACCAGCAGCAGAGTTTTCATGTTGTTTAGCTTCTACCAGAACATCAATGGAAACGGCACTGTTTTGCCAGGCATTACCTGTCTCTCCCTTCATTACGAAAACATAATCAAAGGTACGAGAATAACCTGTCACGCCATCAACAGTCTCATATTCTGTGTATTTATCACTGTTACCATTCAGCACATATTCAGGCAAAATGTAAGTAATAACATCATTGTTAATAGATTTTACTTGTAAAGGTTTTGCAAATGTGTCAACATATCCTTCATCACCAGGATTTTTACCATTGGCATCAGCAACCTTCTTAGGTTTATAACCTTCACCTTCTACAAGTTCGACATCATCAGCTAAATATAAATCATATTCAGACTGATTATCTGCATCACCTGTAAAGGTAAGGGTATTTCCTTCAACATTTGATTGAACTGTCAGAGCCATAGTAGTTCTGACATCCACACTTTTGTTACCTTCATTGGTAACAGTGAAGCCAGCATCTCTCTTATCACCTGGATTCAAAATGTCTCTTCCTTCTGCATCCAGTAAGTTGATATTGCTGTCAACGGATATAGCAACCGTACCAGCTTTACCACTTGTCTGTGTCTTGGCAGTATCAGAGAAGTAGGCCATAGAACCCATTAACAATGAGAATAAGAGAACAGCGGCAAGAATAAGACTAATAGGTTTTACAAGTTTCTTATCCATATTTTTTACCACCTTTTTAAAATATTTTTTTAGCTAAAAAAAAGAACTTTTGAGATATAATGTTCCCTCTATACTAATTTCTTACATATTTAGAGAAAGAGAATAGGAAAGAGAAAAACTAAAGATAATAAATAGTAGTTTTTATGTAATCTTTTTTAAGTGAACCCAACAACAGCAGAAGAGTGCAGATTCACCGAATATTATTACTCAACTAATATATAAGAATTAAACGAAAAAACGCTAAAGAAATAAAAAACACCACTAAACAAATTGCTTAATGGTGTTCATTAGTTCTCTATTTTGTTGTAGTCTTTGTTTTACTGTTTTTAGATGGAGTCTTATTAGCTGGTGGAGTTTTCTTACTGTTATTAATCTCAGTTTGCAGCATTTTGATTTGGTTATTCAACTTCTCAATTTCTAACTCATACTTAGATGCTTTAATCTGTATTTCATTTTGCATATTAACATTCAATCGCTCAGTAATTTCATTTTTAACTTTTTCTAATTCGGCCACGTGATTATCATTAATAGCTGCAATTTCTTTTTTATTAGCAGCTGCCATTTCTTTTGCTTCAGTATGGGCTTCTTTCAACTCAGCCTTAGTGGTTTCAGCTTGCTCCTTATAAAAATCTCTCATTCTCTCCATATCCACAAGTTTTGATTTTAAATCGGCGTTGGCATGGGAAACATCACTAAATTTCAATATCAATTCATCATATTTAGCTTTTGAAGATGCTGCTTCTTCCTTATATCCCTTATATTCCTCAATAACCCCATTCAGAGTAGTAATTTGTCTCTGATAATCAAAAATAGTGCTATTCTTTTGTGCTAAGTCTGATTTATATTCATTAACCTTGGTTGTCAGGTCCTTAACTTGTGCTGAATATCTTGCCACACTCTGTTTGCATTCATCTAACAAAGAATCTAATGTGGTATTTCTACTTTGCAAATCAAGAATCATACCATCTTTTGTATGAAGTTCTAAACTCAATGTCTCTCTTATTCTTTCCTCACTTGTCTGATTAACAGCAAGAGAGTTAATAAACATATTAACCAGATTATTAATAGTAGCTTGAAATGTTTCAATTTCTTTGGCTCTATCTGTTATAATACCCTTAGCTTTTGCCATCTCAAAGTTATTCATCAGTGCCTGGAACATTTCCGCCTGGTTCATTCCTTGTTCTTCTGCGAACTCTCTAAATCTCTGAACATCTTCTTCTGACAATCTGAATGATACTGCTTTGATTTCATTACTCATTGTTTTTCTCCATTCTTTCATTATTAATAACTTTCTTAATTCTTAGGGTATTGTTCAAGGAGTTTTTCCATATCATACCTCCTTATTTAATTCCTTTTTCTTTGAAAAATCTTTATGTTTTGTTTAGTCCATCTACACCCACATTTTGCACTGTCTCGTGGTTAGGAAACTTTTCCAACAATTCAACACAGATATTTTTCCCTACATCAGGTTCACATTCACAGCCCACATAGAAGAATGGGAGAGAAGGGACCCCAACAGGGGCACAACGGATACTATTTGGTTGTTTAGCAGCTGCTTCTCTATATGAAGCTAAAACGTATTTGTATTCAACAGGGCTAATATCTTTGAAGTTTTTAATATTCTCTTCGGAAAACATAACCGTATAATCATCTGACAAATCCAACACACTATTGCCAACAACGGCCCAACAATGGTGAACAGGCAATTCAGTACCAGACACAAACAGCCAACCCACATAAGATTTAGCTTCTATACCTTCCATTTTGAGTGCTTTAATCAGATTAGCAGTATTAGTATAACAGTGCCCAACAGAATGTTTTACACTATCAAAAATTCTAAGGACCTTTTCATTTTTCATCACTTCGCAGATTTCAGATGAGAAGACTTGATATTTGCCATTGAGCGGATACATAACACTTGGAATAATACAGCTCTGTTTGAAGGAGCCGTCATTATTTCTCAACTTCACAACAGCTTTATTTTCTTTTAATGTAATTTGTTCTCTATACCACATGGGAGCTTCCCCCTTTCTATATATTTCTTGTGTAATACTATGTCATACATATGTTATACATTGATAATATCATATATTTAACCAAAAAGCAATAAGAAAGGTAAAAAGAAATAATTTTACTTTAGATTTCGTCTGTAATTTCGCTAAATTGACCTTTAGTGAAATCCCACAACCGAAACAGGGTCCAAAACAAGGCAGATACTTAGGTTATGAGAATGAGTGTGTTTTGTATTTTTGATGATTTCGCAACAAAAACAGCTTTTGAATTTCGCATAATAAGTGTTAGTATTTCGTAACAGAGAAAAAATCAGGGTAAACAATGAAAAAAGAATGGAAATGTAATGAGAACAAAAAGAAAATTTGAACGCAAGGGAAAACTGGTATTTGTACATTAGAAGAACAGTTCAAATTCACAATCTCGCAGAAATTGATTAGCAATATTTGACAGAGAAAAGCAGGTGAACAGCAAAGAAGAGAACAATGTTTTTATTGCATTTACATTGAAAATAGCGTCTACCAACTATTCGCGAAACTCAACTTTCTCGAATAGTTCAACACAAAACAAAGAAACAATATTCACTTTTAGTAATCATTTCTGTATGAACCGCTGTAAGGGCCTATAATCATCAACACAAAAAGATATTTTAGAAAGTATCTCAACCCCTTACAAGGCAGAAAACAGCTTACAGAGCCACTGAAAGCCCCATAGAAGATATTATAGCCTGGACAAGAGAAAAAGATTGTGTTTAGTAAATGATAAATAGCCCTACGAGGCCGTCAGCGGGCTTCTACGGACTTTTTGTTATTTTGTAGTATGTATACATTGTTTTCAAGTTAGCGGGACTGAAAGGCACTGGCGGTCCCACAGACAAAAAAAAGAAAAGCCCAACTCTGAATATAAAATCAGAGAAGGGCAGAATCTTAGTAATTATTACGACTGAAATTCATCTTATAAGGGTCATCATTGACATAAATAGTAGTTGCATGGACTGCTGTATACAATTCATTGAAGTCTCCCTCAACAATATCCCAAATAACAACTGTTCTACCATTTGAGGCACAGCAAGTCATTTCAACACAACCATAATTACTTCTTGTAATATCACGATAATCATACATTGAAACATTTGAATACACGCTGCGGCAACTAAGAGTCCAGACAGTATTACCTCTGTTGATATAAGCCACATCACCAACAGAAACATAGGGCAGTCTCTTAAAACCATCAGCTGTATTATGGTCACCAATTTCTACAATTTTGTGGTCTTTATTATATTGACTGGTAAGATATAAGCAATAAGCTTCATTTGAACGATTTGCAATTTGCTGCATATCTGAGTTACCTTGTGTAGCAGCAACAGAAACTTTTAATCCATCCATTCCAATTGAAGGAATATACAGACGGCCTAACATTGTGGTGCCAGCGACTTCACTTGCAATAGCAGCGGAACCATAAGCACCCTTATCATAATCCAGGATTTCGAACTCTTCCATTTCTGACAGGTAATCACCGCAGCAGAAACCAACGGTATTACCATATATAATCTGATACCAATTATTCTGGTCACACTTTAAAATAGCAGTAACCTTTGTGTGATAGGGAATTCTATCAATCTTTTCAAAATCAGTGCTGGGACCTGTACGAACATTTAAATCAGCAGTAGTGAACATGTCCTTACTGATATCAGTATAGGAATACATAATTTCTTCTTTTTCAAGCTCTTCAACAGTCTGTGTATGTGTTACAGTCTGAGTCTCTTCTTTCACAGTCTGCTTAATAACTAATTGAGAGTCTGTCATATACATCTTAATAAATCTTGACATTTCAACAGGCATTTTGACAGTACTGACGACAGCACCATCTTCAATAATTTGATATTCGTCAGCAGTCGTTCCTGCCTCTGTTAAATTGATTTGATATTTGAACATATCATTAGACTGAGTATTTGCATTAAATGCAGATACCGAAGATAAAATTGATAAAGCTAACATGATTAAAGTTTTCATAAAATCATCTCCATATTTAAACAGAATCTTATAATCCGTTTTTGTCTTATTTTTTATTACATTAATAGTATATAAGAAATAACAAAAAAAAGACAAAAAAAATATTTTCTAAAAAAAGTTTTTTTGTCTTAATGTTTACAAGGTAATAATGTTATTTTATAATAATGTAAACATAAAAATAAAAGAGCTGCAGATTTTATCTACAACTCTCTTAGATATTTAATTAGCACATATCATTGCAATCCGTCCAAGGTACAGAATCCTTTATAATAGAACCAACTGTTGTGCTTTCTTGTGCAACGATAGCCCATCCAGCTTGTGTATTTTCATGTTGTTTAGCTTCCACTAAAACATCCATACGAATAGAACTTGCTTGCCAATCGTTACCTGTTGCACCCTTCATCACCATTACGATGTCGTAATTATGTTTATCTGTATCAATGCCATCAATGGTTTCATACTCAGTTAGAGTCATATTACCATTTAATGAGCATTCATCTACAACATAGGTAATGATATTACCATTAATAGACTTTACTTGCAGAGGTTTAGCATCTGCTTTAGGTTTATATCCTTCACCTTCTACTAACTCTACATCTGAACGCATATACAAATCATACTCAGATTGATTTTCAGCATCACCTGTAAAGTTAATAGGGTCACCGTTGTAATCAACAGCGGTTAATGCAATAGTTGTTCTAACATCGACAGATTTATTACCTTTATTCTGGACTTCAAAACCTGCGTCTCTTTGGTCACCAGGATTGATAATATCTTGGCCATCTGCATTCAACAGATTGATATGATTGACCAAATCGATATTTACAGTACCAGCGGTACCAGTAGCATCAGTTGTTGCACGGTCTGTGAAGTAAGC